>JAEEXP010000015.1 GCA_016287865.1 Caryophanales bacterium | reverse complement strand
ATCAGATACAATTGATGATGTAACTAAATTGCCTTTAAAGTTACTTGTATTAGATATTTCAGCACTACCAAAGAGACCACCAATATTATATGTAGATGTTGATAAAGCCTCACGATTATTATCAAGCACTATACAAGGAGAATACATAGTAAATGTTAAATCTGTAGAATATAAAGCGTTCTCTCCCTGTGCTAAACCAATAACACCACCGATATTAACATTAAAATTATTGATATCTTTTAAGTTCAAATTAATGAAGTCACCTTTATCATCATTATAGATAACTGAACATCTTTCAAATATTGTATCCTTAGATAAAGCAACCATTGAACCAATATTTAGGCTATACGTACCAACTGGATTTGTGCCCATCTCAACTGTAATTGTAGAATCTTTAACAGAACAATCTTTGAATGTGCAACCATCACTTTTCGCAACCATTGCAGATATGTTTTGAATATTAGGTGAACCATCCGCGCCGTCAGAAACCACAACAGTGGAATCTAGAACAGTGCAATTTATAAAAGTAGAATTTGTAGCTTTTCCAGCAAGCACACCAACGGAATCACAACCATATCTATCATCATTAATTACATAATATTCATATTCACCTTCATTCAAATCAGAAAAATCATATGAAATTGATACTTTTAAATTTTTAATAGTCGCATTCTGAAGGAAAGAAAATAATCCGATGTGAGATAAATTATTAGGCACAAATCTTCCTTTAATTGTGTGACCATTTCCATCAAAAGTTCCTGTAAAAGGATAAGTTTCAGTACCAATGATATCAAGATCAAGTGGATAATCGATATCATCTGTTAAAACCACAGTGTCATAGTCAGTATTGAATTCATTATTCTTTACTAATGAACAAAAACTATGCCAGTCTCCTACATCCGCAATTTCAAGTTGTCTTTCAACCGCTTTTACTTTTGGTTTATTAAAAAAAGTAAGCACTCCAAAAAGCACTAACAATAATGTAAGTGATACAGCTTTAATTCCTTTTTTCATAATGGTGCCCTCCTTATAGGGGTTTATTTATAAATAAATAACAACTTTATAGTTTATTTTAACATAATGAATATTTTAAAAAAGCAATTAATAGAAATTAATTACTTTTTAATATGTAGTTGTGAAAAAGATATAAAAAGAACTTCAGACAAGCCGAAGTTCTTTTTATTCTTATTTGTTGATTATTGTCATTAAGAATTCCCAAAGTGAACTAGAATTTACTAAGATTGGGGCAATAATTAATGAGATAATAGACATTAATTTAATGAGGATATCCATAGCAGGTCCAGCAGTATCTTTTAGCGGATCACCTACGGTGTCACCAGTGATAGATGCTTGATGAGCAAGACTATGTTTACCACCATTTTTACCTGATTCAATGTACTTCTTAGCATTATCCCAAGCACCACCAGCATTAGCCATAAATACAGCTAACATAATAGCACTTACAAGACCGCCTGCGAGAAGTCCGCCTAATGCTTCTCTTCCAAGGAGGAATCCAATAAGAATTGGAGTTGCAACAGCAATGATTCCAGGTAAGATCATTTCTCTTAAAGACGCTTTAGTTGAAATATCAATACACTTATTATAATCAGGAAGTGCATTACCTTTTAAGATTTCAGGATTTTCAGCAAATTGTCTTCTAACTTCTACTACCATCTTATTACCAGCTTTACCAACTGATGCGATAACAAGAGCACTGAATAAGAATGGGAGCATTGCACCAATAAGTAAACCTACGATAACCGGAGTATCAAGTAAGTTGATTGATAAGTTTCCAGCCTCATCTACTAAGTGTGCAGCATTTGCGTATGAGAAGAATAATGCAAGAGCAGTGAATGTAGCACTACCAATACAGAATCCTTTACCGATAGCAGCTGTAGTGTTTCCAACACTATCAAGCTTATCAGTTACTTCTCTTACTGATTCATCAAGTCCACTCATCTCTGCGATACCACCAGCATTATCAGCAACTGGTCCATATCCATCAACAGAAATTGTGATACCAGCAGTTGAAAGCATACCTACTGCGGCAAGAGCGATACCATAAGTTCCAAGGAACATATAAGCAACAACGATACCAGCAACTAAAGCTACAATAGTTAAGAATGTTGATTTAAGACCAATACCAAGACCTGCGATAATATTTGTTGCATGTCCAGTTTCAGATTCTTTAGCAATTTCTTTAACACTCTTATAATCAGCTGATGTATAGATTTCAGCAATCTTACCAACAGCAATTCCACATACAAGTCCAGCAACGACTGCGCCAATTGCCTTAGGCATTGGGTTTCCAGCTGCATCTTTTAAGAAGAATATTGATAATAATACAGTAGCTACAAGAACTACTCCTGTTGCGATATAAGTCGCAATTGAGAGTGTAAGTTGTGGGTTCTTCCATTCTCTTGAACGGATAATAATAGTTGAAATAATTGATGCGATTAAGCCAGATGCAGCAATTAATAGAGGGAATAATAATGCAGTGATATTATTGCCAGTAATCAATGTTGAACCTAAAGCTATACATGAAATAATTGAACCAACATATGATTCACAGAGGTCACTACCCATACCTGCGATATCACCAACGTTATCACCTACATTATCAGCGATAGTAGCTGGGTTTCTTGGGTCATCTTCAGGAATATCGTTTTCAATTTTACCAACGATATCTGCGCCAACGTCTGCGGCTTTAGTGTAAATACCACCACCAACTCTGGCGAAGAGTGCGATCATAGAACATCCTAGTCCATAACCATTTACAATTGAGGCAGCCTCTTTGAGTGCCTCAGCTTCTGTTGGATTAGTAAATCCTTTAAAGATAAAGAATAAACCAGTTAAACCTAAAAGGCCAAATCCAACAACTGATAAACCTAGTACTGCACCACCGCTAAATGCGACTTTAAGTGCACCACTAATTCCTTTTTCATCTACAATGTCAGCAGTTCTTGCGTTTGCTTTAGTAGCAATTAACATACCAACTACACCTGTTGTAGCACTAAATAGTGCACCAACAACGAAGCAGATTGATGATTGCCATCCAACTCCTTCAGCCTTACCCTTAAGTGCAGGAATAAGACCTAAGCAAGCTAGCACAATTGCAAGAGCTATAACGAATATAATGATAATTTTGTATTCTCTCTTTAAGAACGTCTTAGCACCATTTCTAATGTACGACGAAACATCTTCTACCTTCTTATTCTTTATTTTGATTTTTCCAACCTTGTAAAAAATAAAGAAAGCATACAAAATGGTGATTAATGCTGCTGATAAAACTATCAGCAAAACTGTGTTTAGCATACAAAACCTCCATTTATTAGGTTTTAAACCTAAAAAGTATTTTTACTTTACGTATTTACGTATTTGATATTTTACCACAAAACCTCATAATTCAATCATTCATTTTTATTAGATAATAAAATATATAAAAAGTGCGGTCAAAAACCGCACTTATACTATTCACCCCACCAACCAAAATATAAGTCGGCTTCGTTTTTCCAATACCAATATCGTCCTGAAGAAGGATCTGCTACTGGTGTTTTTGAATAAAAGAATACAGGGCCTATATGAATTGGTTCACAATCAACCTTAGTTATTGCCTCCCATTCTTCTTCTGTACCCATATAATACATGCTTAATCTTGTAACCCAATTAGTTTTATCAAAGTACATTTTTTTAACTGATTTTGGTACAACAATACTTATATTGCAATTAAATATAAAACCATAATCAAATAAATTAATTACATCGTTAGATAAATCTAATTCTTTCATTTGAGATGTTTCGTTACTCATGCCAATTTTAATTAACACATTAGTATTTTTTTGGTATACACCTATTGAACCAGCCATAAATTGAACAAACGACGAAGGAGCAACAACCACAAGTCTCTTAGGTGCTTCTTCATCCGTTACGTGAGTAGCTTGAATACTATTAGCATCTGCGAACTTACAACCGCTATGAAGAACAAATTTAGTCTCATCACTAGATGTGCCTGAATAATAGAAAGGGAAACCTTCAAACAATAAGTAAGGATTTGATGCATTTCCAATATACATACAATTGCCTTCAACGATACCATTTTTTATTGTATAAGTTCTATTACTTGATGTGCCTGATACTTTAACCAAATCTGGATTATTGTGTAAAATGCCATTTAATCCAAACGCATATTTTCCTACCTTTTCCAAAGAATTTGGAAGTGATATTTCTGTTAAGTTTTTAAAATTATAGAATTGGTAATCTCCAATTTCTTTAGTTCCTTCTGGAATAATTAAAGCTGTATATTTTTTATAGTTTCTAGTAATTGATTCAAAGGTATATGTTTCAGTTCCTGCAGTATCTTCTAAATAAAGTGCAACATTACTTCCATATCCCATAGGAGATGAATTATATTCATCGAATTTGTAAGTTGTCCAATCATAGAAGCTTGGAGCAAACACTTTTTCCATATAATAACCATAGAATACTTGTGATTCAAAATGAATTCCACTAACACCTAAATATGTAGTTTTAAATTTTGAACTTGTAGTATAGAATGCACCGCGTTTTACTGTACATACACTATTTATTTCAATTGTTTCAAGATTTGGTAATTCAGAGAATGAATATTCTCCTACAGAAGCAATGCTCTTTGAGATTGTTACTTTCTTTATATTTTCGTTTTGATAATAAAGATAAGCACCGATATGATATCCATATACTTGTTGTCCATCAACCATAATATATTGAGGCATAACAAGTTCACCATTTGCTGGTACAGATTGTTTTGTACTTAAAATATAAGTTCCTCTATCTGATTCAGCAATTTCAAGGTCACCAGCCATTCTTATAATAGATGGTTCAGACATTGATGTATGAATTACATGTACAGATTTATAACATGATTCTTCATCATTATTATCAAAAACTAAACTAGATTTATTATAGATTTCAACAAGTCTGTAGCAATTATCAATATTATGATATCCTGTTGTAACTGTGCTAGCTATAGTTAATCTTCTAAGTTCAAACATTTTAGTAAGTTTTACAGAATAATCAGTATATCCTTCTGGCACTTCAATTGTTTTAGTATTATTACCGGAAAGATAACAATCAACCTTTGTAACATTCCTTCCATTAAATGTAGTCGGGAATACTAAGTTTTCAGGAAGATCTTCTTTTTTGCCAATGAATGAAGTTATATACCATTCAGTTAAATCTTCTGATTCAGTGTATTCAAAAAGGCCACTCTTAACAACTTCTCTCCACTTAGCATAGATTGTTGTATCTTTATCAATTTCCTTATTTGGTTCAACCTTTAAAACGAAATCAACATCATAATACCAACCACCAAAGATAAATCTTTTATCATCAGTTGCGATTTTAGTTATTTGTGGTAAATGACTTGATGCAATCTTTGTTCCTCTGTCTACTACTATAGCTTGAGTTTCAACGCCACCATTTGATTCATAAGTAATAGTTACTTTATCTGGAAGTGGTTCAATCTTTTCAAGTTTTACATAGATTTCAATATCGTTATCAATATGGGCAGTATTAAGATCAATTGAATCTCTATAATTTGGATCAGTATAGTATCCAATAATCTTTTGTTGATTACCAAGTTGATCAACTATAATAAATCCTTCCTTTAAGTAATCAGGAAGATTTTCATTATTCCATCTTTCAACTGTAATTTTATGTTCTTGTCCATTAACATAGAATACTACATCAAAAACATTTCTAGTCATATTTGTTGAAGATGATTTTGTAGTACTTCCACCTTCTGATGGTTTAGTTGTATTTGTGCTACTAGGATTTGTTGGATTAACCGTATTAGTATTTCCACTAGTAGAATCATTACTATTAGTTATTTGTGTATTGCTTCTTGTTTTATTTCTAGCTTCACCGTAGTCATTAAATGAAAGTGTCATTTCACACCCTACAGTAAATATGAGTCCTACAATTAATAAGAGAAATTTAAATAAGTTCTTTTTCATCGCGATACCTCTCATTCTAACCGCATTATAAATTATTTTATTAAAATAATCTATAAAAATGCAAAAGTGGCAAAAGCCACTCTTTATCTATTATCTACCTTTTCAGGGTTCATATCGTGATTTTGAAGTCTATATGAAGCTATCTCTTCATACTTTGTTCCCTTCATTCCATAGTTTACATATGGGTCAATTGAAATTCCTCCACGAGGTAAGAATTTTCCCCAAACTTCAATGTATTTCGGGTCTAATAGCTTAATTAAATCATTCATAATTACATTAACTACATCCTCATGGAAATCACCATGATTTCTAAATGAGAATAAGTATAATTTAAGTGATTTAGATTCAACACAATACTTGTGAGGAATATATGAAATGTATATTGTCGCAAAATCTGGTTGACCAGTGATTGGGCATAACGCAGTAAACTCTGGACAATTGAATTTTACAAAATAATCATTCTCAGGATGTTTATTTGAAAATCTTTCAAGTGCGCCTGGATTATAATCTTGTGAGTATTCAGTTTTCTTACCTAAACTTTTTAATCCTTCATCAATTCTTTCCATATTAATCCTCCTCATATTCAATAGGGTCTTTTACCCCATTAGCTTCAAAAGCTTTAATTCTATCAATACATGTTCCACACTTACCACATGCCTTATCATGACCATTATAACAGCTCCAAGTTAAGTGATATGGAACATTAAGTTCAAGACCAATCTTAACTATTCCAGCTTTATTAATCCCTACAAATGGTCCAACTAATTCTACCTTCTTTCCAGATCCTAAGTATATAGCATCTCTCATAGCTTTAGTAAATTCCTCTGAGCAATCAGGATAAGCTCCACCAGCTGCGTCATCCTTATGTGCACCATAATAAATAATGTCACAATCTTTAGAAATTGCGATAGATGCGGCAGCAGATAAGAATAATCCATTTCTAAATGGTACATAAGTTGAAAGCATACTATCATGAAGTTTAGTTAATTGATCACTATATTCACCTTCAGGGATTTTAGCGAATTCATTCTTTTCAAGAAGTGAACAATTTGAATATTCAAATACTTTTGATAAGTCCATATAAATGTGTTCAACGCCATAATAATTAGCCACAGCTTTAGATGATTCAATTTCTTTAATATGTTTTTGTCCATAAGTGATTGATAAAGCTGCAACGTTATCTTTGCCATATGATTCAACTGCCATGGCGAGGGCAGTTGATGAATCTAGTCCACCTGAGAATAATACTAATGCTTTCATTGATTAAATACCTCATCTTTAATTTCTTTTCCAAGTCTTGAGTAAGTCACAGTAGTGCTTCTTTTCTTAATTCCTCTTGCGCTTACGCATGAGTGAGATCCTTTAATTCTTACAAGCACATTATCTGAACCAGTTACTTTAGAAACTATGTATAAAATATCTGAGCCAATTCTCTCTTGGAGTTGAAGACGTTTAGATGCCATATCTGCAATACGGGCAAGTTTAGAGAGTCCAATAACTTTACCATTTGGGATATATGCAATATCAACTGTCATATCATACATAAGTGCGATATGATGTTCACAGTGACTAAATATATCAATATCTTTAACCATAACTAAGTTCTTTGAATCAGTTAAATAATCTTCATCAAATGTCTTGTTAAACATATCTGCTATTTCATCATTGGTATAATTCATTCCTTCAAACATTTCAAGATACATTTCTGAAGCTCTTCTTGGTGTATCAATTAATCCTTCTCTACTTGGATCATCGCCTAATGCTTCTATTATTTCTTTAAATGCTTTTTCAAGTCTTTCTTTATCAATCATATTACACACCTCTTTTATTTGGGTCCCAAATTATTTTATGTATTTGAAGACAAAATCTAACTCCATTAAGATTATTCTTAATCATAAAGTCAACTATATCCTCAAGCTTAATTTCGCCATATACGGGGCTAATTAGTACGTTAGTTTTATTTATTAAGTCATATTTAGTTATAACTTCTTTGGTCTTTAATAAATCTTCATTTGTTCCAACCACAAACTTAACTGAGTCTTTTTTAGTTATATAGTTATAGTTAGTTAAATCCATCTTATCTTTCATTAATGAAGATGGAGTTTTATAGTCTAGAGTAAATGAAACATTCTTAATATCTTTAAAGTCTTTAATATTAATTGAACCATTAGTTTCAACTTCAATATTAAATCCTTTGTTTGAGAGTTTAATCATTAATTCTTTTATATCTTTTTGAAGAAGCGGTTCACCACCAGTTAAAGTGATATTCTTTATATTCTCTTTTACTGCGTATTCTACTAGTGAGTCTACTGATTCATTAGTATATTTAGGATTAATGTATGAATATAAAGTATCGCAATAAGGACATCTTAAATTACATCCAGAAAATCTAATAAATAGTGCGAGTTCACCTTGGCGTAATCCTTCTCCATTAATAGAGGTAAACTTTTCTATTACATTCATTTTTGATACCTTGCGCAGTTAGTTGGAGTTTCATAAACTTCAACTGATTCTGTGTCATACTTTTCACTTAACTTATCATAAAAATATTTAGCGAAGTTTTCTGCGGTAGTTCTAAATGGAACGATTCTTAAGAGGAACTTCTCTTCTAATTGTTCGACTAGTTTAATATCTAGTGAACCCATTTCCACAATAAATGAATGATCGAAGTAATCACATAAATCTTTTAAATCTTTTTTGAGCACATTAAAATCAACGACCATTCCATTTTTAGTTTCACCTTTAATTGAAGCTACAACTCTCCATCTATGGCCGTGGATATTCGCACATTTACCAGCGTAATTAGATAAAAAATGTGCCGCATCAAACGAACTTTCAACTTTTAATACAAACATAACTAAACCTCTCATTTTAGGGCACAAAAGATATAAAAAGATGGCATAGGCCATCTTAAAACTAACGTAATATTCTTACTGCCCTAGTTTTGTTTAAAGACAGGATGGTACAAGCGAACTGTCTATTATTTAATTCCTTTAATAATATATCATTATTAAGGGAATAATTCAATTATAAATATTAATCTAACTCAATCGAATCTGATATATAGTAATTGAAATGATTATTAGAAGAATATTCTTTAATTCTTTCAATTAATAGTGAATCAGTTGTATATTCAAGAAGATAGATATGTAGTCCTTTTGAATAAGCTTCTTCAATATAAGATTGATAATATTCTCTATCTTCTTTTGATTGAGTTAAAAGTCTATTATTTTTAAAATCAATTTTAGAGAATACTGTTTCTTGATTTATCGCAGTAGCGACATCTCTAACATCATTCTTTTTAGAATACTCTAATATATATTCATCTCCACCATTAATAATTACTTCTTTATCATATGACATAAAGTCTTTTAGAATAGTTGTCACAGCGTTAAAAATTCGAGTTTCTTTCACAAAATAATAAACATCTGTGTTATCCACAAAGAATCCATCAATTCCTTTACTAATTAAATTTTTAGCTAGACTCTTCATAAAGTTGATCCATCTAGTGTTAGATACATCAACCCAACCTTCTTCTTCCCAGTTTTCATATTCTTGAATAATTAAAGATTTATAAGTATCATAATAATCTCTAAAGTTTTCAAGTGAACCTAAATTAATATACGAATAAACAATCTTACCTTTTGAATGAAGTAAATCAATATCTTCTTTTTCAAAGTATTGAGCGTCTATTACTACTTCATCAAATCCTTCAAGTTTATTCATCTCTTCATTATCAATGCTTAAAAATACTCCATATTTGAGTGAAGTATTGTGAAGATTTGTTTTATTTTTAGATTTGGTATTAATATTAAACGTGCAACCTACAAGTAATAATAATACTGGAAGTAGTAATAATATTTTTTTCATTGTCTATTCTATTATAAAACAAAAACCTTATTCTTCAAGGAATAAGGCTTTTATTAATTAATTATTAAGCAGCTAAAGCAGCTTTAGCTTTTTCGCAGATAGCTGTGAATCCTTTTGGATCAGCGATAGCGATTTCAGATAATACCTTACGGTTTACTGTAACGTTAGCGAGCTTTAAGCCGTGCATTAATTTAGAATAACTTAAATCGTTAAGTCTAGCTGCAGCATTGATTCTTGCAATCCAGAGTTTTCTGAATTGATCTTTTTTCTTTCTTCTATCTCTGAAAGCGTAAGATTGAGCTTTCATAACAGCTTCATGAGCTGTTCTATATAAGAGATGTTTACCACCAAAGTAACCTTTAGCGAGCTTTAATACCTTTTTATGTCTTCTGTGATTTGTAACACCAGTTTTTACTCTTGCCATTTCCTATCTCCTATAAATATGGGATTTGTTTCTTTAAGTCGTGAGTGTCTCTTGAATTAACGACTTTATCCCCTCTTAATTGTCTTTTTACTGCGGCACTCTTGTGTGAATGTAAGTGGTCTCTGTAAGCTTGGCCTCTAACGATTTTGCCAGTGCCAGTTACTTTAAATCTTTTCTTAGAACCACCATGTGATTTCATTTTTGGCATAATTATATATCTCCTTATTAATTATTATTATCTTCTTTAACTTCTTCAGATTGAACTTCTTGTTTAGGAGCTTTCTTCTTAGAAGTTTGTTTCTTAGGACTGATGACGATTGAAATAAGCTTACCATCAAAATCTGGTTTCTTATTATTAGTTTCTCCAACTTCTGAGCATTTAGCAACAAAGTCGTTAACAAGTTCTACTGAATTATCAGCAAGTGATAAGTATCTTCTCTTAATTCTTAAAGTTACTTTAACTTTATTTCCTTGAGCGAGGAACTTTAAAGCTTGTTTAAGCTTTGTTTCAGTATCATGTTCTGCAATAGTAGGTGATAATTGAATTTCTTTTTCTTCTTGAGCTTGATTCTTTTGATTCTTCTTAGCTTCCTTTTCTTTCTTTTCTTTTTCATAACGGAACTTAGAATAATTTAGAATCTTACATACTGGAGGTTGAGCTTGCGGAGCAACACATACTAAATCAAGATTATGATCATATGCGATACTGATAGCTTTAGGAGTATCAATAACACCTAATTGTTTACCTTCTTCATCAATTACCATTACTTTTGGAAATTTAATTGATTCATTAACTAAATTTGATTCTTTCTTTACCGGTTTTGGTAATACAGCGTACTTGTTTATAGTCGTCACCTCATAGATTTTTTTAAATAGAAAAGCGGACATATGTCCGCTCTAATCTCAAGATAAATTTAAATAAATTTTACTAGCGATTTACCCAATTCAATCAATCAGAATTCAGGTGTGAGTGGACACTCAACTTTCTATCCTTGTGTATTTTAATATATTATAAATAATATGTCAACAATTATTTTTTTACTATTCATATACTGGAGTTAAAATGATATCTTCATAAGAATCAATTAAAGTAAACTTATCAATTTGATTACCATTTTGATCTACATAATATTTGAATGTTTTACCATCTATTTTAGCTGGTTCAACATAGTTTTCGCCAACATAATAATAGTAATAAGTTTTAGCTTCTCCTACTTTATTATTATCTATATCATTAAATGTGACAGTTATTTCTTTTGGATATATTTGATTCTTTACATCTGTATAAAAGATATTATTTTTATAAGTATTTAATGATGTATATGGAACGTAGATTTTAACTTTACTAGATAATGTGCTTCCAGAATAAAATAGAGCAACAGTTGCCTTAATAATTATAGTTTCTAAATTAGGACATTTCTCAAAAGCTTCTGAATTTATATCCTCGATAGTTTCCGGTAATACTATTGTCTTAACTGTGTTACTATTAAGTAGATTTGGAGAAATCTCTGTGATTTCATCAGGAATAATAATTGTTTCTTTATTATTACAATTAACTCTAATTAGTACAGTAGATAAGAAAACAAAATCTTCATCTTTCTTGCTTAAAAGCCAAGGAGTATTATCAAGTATTTCTCCGCCAATACCATAAAGTTTGTCCCCTCCTGTAATAGTTTCTAAAGAACTATTTACAAAACAATCATAACCAATAAATTCAACGTCATTTAAATTAATAGATTTAATTACTTTATTATTCTCAAATAAAGCGTTCCCTAATTGTTTTACATTAGTCGGGCATACAAAGTCTTCTTTTATTGGCGATGCGAATATTGCGTCACCATAATCTTGTCTATGCCACGCAATTAATAAATCATTAATAAAACTAAATCTAGAATTATTTTTAACTTCAAAACTAGTAATCCCAGATCCATAGAATACTCTGTCTCTAATAATTTCTACTTTACTTGTGATAGTAAAACTAGTTAATTTGGGATTATTTCTAAATGAATTAGCTCCAATCAAGTTAAGACTACAATCATCTGGAATATTAATTGCGGTTAAATTTTCGTTATAAGAAAAAGAATTATGACCAATTTCTAGTAATCCTTTTGGAAGAGTAATAGATGTAACAAAAGATAAATTAGTAAACGCTAAATCATCAATATACTCAACTGTGAATTCATCTAATTTATCAGGAATGATAATATTTGATTCAGTTCCCTTATAAGAATGAATAGCGGCTATATTACCGTTTAATGGTCTATATTCAAAACCG
Organism: Caryophanales bacterium; assembly: GCA_016287865.1. Lineage (GTDB taxonomy): Bacteria > Bacillota_I > Bacilli_A > Izemoplasmatales > UBA1188 > UBA1188. Next base: position 9,626 of record JAEEXP010000015.1, on the reverse strand, counting down.
TCAGTTACATAATTACCATTTTCTAAAGTTGTTTTACGAGTTGTTGTTTCTATTTCTGTTGTTGTAATAGTCTTCTTAGTACAAGATACTAAAGACAAACCTAAGGAAACAATTCCTATAATTAACAATATTCTTTTCATATAAACTCTCCTTTATTTCACACCTTTTTTATTCTACCATTAAGACTTAATATAGACAACAAAAAGGTCATCTAGTTCTACTAGATAACCTTTATTTTTAAAATATTATTTTTCATTAAAGATTAATAGGGCATTTTTATACATATCTATTAAATCATTAATAGAAGATTCGATATCATAATCATACTTTAATGCCTTATATTTCTTAGATTCAGCGATACGTCTTTCATCATCGTCTAGCCAGTAATCAATCTTCTCAGCTAAGTCTTTTGGATCTTTAGCTTTAAACTTAGACATCTCAGAAAGCGCAAATTGACTTGTGGCACTATATTTATGTTCTGCGATAATTGGAACAAGTCCAACTTGAATAGCTTCCATACAAGATAATCCTTCAACCTCAATATAGGCTAAATGAATATAAAGATCAGATGAAGCAGATAATTGTTGGAGCTCATCAATTGTACAGAACTTAAATACTGGTGGATATTTAATAATACCTTTATCAACTAACTTTTGAGCATACTTCTTTAAATCTTCTGTCTTAGGACCACGTCCTGCGAATACTAATTGGATTTCATCTCTATGTTTAGTGTATTCCATAGCTTTAAGTAATGTTATTAAATCCTTTTCTACAGAGTGACGTCCAATAGTTGTGACCATGTATTTCGCATCACTAAATTTCACTTTTTCAGTGATTTCTTTTCTCTTCTTTAGTTCTTCTCTTGGAAGACCATTAGAGATTAAATATAGTTTAGCTTTGAAGTGCCATCTATTAAGTCTATCCATGACGTTTTGAGTAGGACATTGAATAGCTACACACTTATCAAATACTTGAGTTTTAAAAGTAAACATCGCAGCTTTATTTAGTACAAATGAACCATCAAGTTTAACTGATGCGAATAAGTTTTCTGGATGTAAGTGATAAGTTGCGACACATGGCTTATGCATTTTCTTAGCCATTCTAGCTACAAGCATTTGAAGAGCGAATGGTTCTTCAAGATGAATGAGGTCAGCCCATTCAATTGCTTCTTTTACTACTGCCTTATCTGATTTTGCGAATACATATCCTTGTTTCTTAACAAGTTTATCAAAGACAGGCATTTTATATAAATCTAGAGAGTAATATGGTTCTAGATCATCATTTTCAGGATTTTTACCTGATAGTACCCTAACTTCAAGGCCACGTTCTTCTAAGTGCTTAACTGTACGTCTAGCTGAGGCACTTAAGCCATTTCCTTTGGCATAGAAATTATTTACTACAAATAATACTTTCATAAGAAAAAACCTCCTTATTCTTACTTATTATTATTCTTTTTATTTTTCCAATATACTTTATATAATTCTTCAGTTGCAAGAGACATTTTAGTTACACTAAATGGAACTGATCCATCAGGGTATACATAGAATGTATCATTGAGTGTATTTAAGTCTACACAATCACCAAACTTGTGAAGGTATTCATATTCAATATGAACACCATAAGTTTCATATTGAGGAAGAGTAACTTCTACGTCTTCACCTTCATCTTTAAATGTGAGCTTAAATCCATTCATATCATGGATGAGTTTACCTTCACCCATATTAATATATCCTTTAGCGTTTGGAAGAGCATGTACTCTTACTTTAGATTCAAAGTGATATTTATTATTATCTACTTCTTTTCTAACGTTTTCTCTTTCCCACTCATACCATGAAGGGATGTGAGTAAATGTTTCTTTATTGTCTAAAGCTTTTAGTTCACCGAGTTCAGTCATCTCCCAAGTCTTACCACAATGTTTACATCTTAAAGTAGTACCAAATGATTCCATTTCATATTCAGTACCACACGCAGAACATTGATATAAAACTTTATCAAGACCTTCAGCACGCTTAGGATAATCACAGATAATGTTATTATCTTTTTGCCATTTATAATCATCATAAACAAACGCTTCATTAATACGTTTATTTAATTCTTCATGTGAAAGATTTAGTACCTCTTCTTGATTTGCGATGCATGTCATAGTTGCGGTTAAGCCTTTAACCTTATGATTCTTTGTATTATAGAATGGGGCGTTGATATGATGTCCATTAGTAATTAAAACTACTACAGGTACTTTTAAGAACTTACAGAGTTTACCAAGTGATTCAGGTAAAATTGCGGTAGTACCACATAAAGAATATCTAGCTTCAGGATAAAGTACACAGATATCTTTATTATCGATTACCTTCTTCATTTGCTTAATAAGCGTAAGATCTTTAGTAAACTTTCTCTTGCAGATTCCACCTACCGTTCTTAACAAACCTTCTCTTTTAAGGAAGCCATCAATAGCGATAACATAGTTACATCTATGAGGAAATACTGCCTTAGTTAATACTTTAAAATCTAAGAATGCATTATGATTTTGAAGTAGTAAATATGGAGGTTTAATTCCTTCCATATTAATCTTTTTTATAGTGCATTTATGTGATTTAACCTCAGGAAAACACAAAGACCAGATAAGAGGTCTTAAAAGTTGACGCCTTGGAGGTTTTTTCATATCGAATCTTTTCACATTTTGAAGCATAAATATTCTCCTATTTAAGAGTTTGCTTAATATCTTTTACTACTTGTTTTAATGTTAGATGATTGTCTTTAAGAGTATCTTCAATTGATACATAATCATAGAAATCTTTCTTAAAGCCATAATTAATTACTTTCATATCACTTGATGAATAGAATCTAGCGACCTTTTCTCCAAAACCACCATCAAGTATTTCATCTTCGAATGTAACTACTAATGAGTGATTAGCTTTTAAAGATTCAAGTAATTCTATATCTAATACATTTGAGAATAATGGATTAATTAAAGTAGCTTTAATACCTAATTTTTCGAGAGCATAGTAAACTTCTTCAGCCTTGAAATAGAAATTACCAAGGCCAAGTAAAGCTACTTTAGAACCATTATTAATTACTTTAGACTTAATATCTAAATAGTTTTTAGAAAGTGTTTCATTTACTGTCTCAACTCTCACAGTTGGAACTCTTAAAGCTATAACGCCATTAAGTCTTCCTTTGATATAATCATCCATAATCTTGAATAATTCTTTTTCATTAGTTGGATGAATATATAAAAGTCCTGGGATATTTGAAATTAAAGCTGAATCATAGATTCCATGGTGAGTTGCGCTCTTAGTTGAACCTTTAGCGTCTTCACTAAATGTTCCACCATGAATTAAGATTAAAGTGTTTTCTTTATTGAGTGATGCATCAATTAAAAGTTGATCAATTGCACGACCGATAAAGAATGAGAAGATTGAAACCACTGGTCTTAATCCTTCATGAGAAAGTCCTGCAGATACACTAAATAGTGATTCTTCTGCGATACCTAAATCTAAGATTCTATCTTTATATTTTTCAATTGTTTCTTTATTTCCATAGAAGAATGGTGCAGCGGCACTTAATAAAGCTAAATCTTTATGTGTATCTAAATTCTTAATTAAATAGTTTCTAATTAATCCAGAATATGAAGGTTTAGATGGAAGAGTTGATTCTCCAGTCTTTAAGTTAAATGGCATTCTAGAATGATATTGATCTTTTGCCTCTACTGCCTTTTTATAACCTAAACCTTTAATAGTATTAATGTGAAGTACAATTGGATGATCAATATCTTTAACTTCTTCTAATACTTCAATTAATGTTTTAACATCATTACCTTTAGAAATATATTTATAATCAAATCCTAAAGCTTTGAAGAAATTGTTTTTAGATTTACCTTTAGTATTTCTTAATTCTTCTAAATTGTCATATAGTGAACCACTATTATTTGCGATAGACATTTGATTATCATTAAATATTACAATAAAGTTAGATTTTAAAGTACCTGCGTTATTTAATCCTTCAAATGCTTCACCACCTGACATAGATCCATCACCAATAAAGGCAATAATGTTTTCTTTAGTACCTTTAATATCTCTAGCTTTCGCAAGACCGTAAGCTAGAGAGATAGATGTTGATGTATGTCCTACTGTAAACATATCATGTGGTGATTCAGTTTTTGATGTGAAGCCAGTCACATCGTCATATGCTTTTTTGTTTAAGAAAGCTTCTTTTCTTCCAGTTAATATTTTATGTGTGTATGATTGATGTGATACATCAAATACAATTTTATCTTTTGGAGAATTGAATACATAGTGAAGAGCTATTTCAAGTTCAACAGAACCTAAGTTAGAACCAAGATGTCCGCCTACTTTTGAAACCTTAGTTAAAATGAGCTTTCTGATTTCTTTTTTAAGCTCATTTAATTCACTAATATTTAATTCTTTAAGGTCATTGGGTGATTCGATTCTATCTAGTATCATATTAGTAATTTTGTTTATCCTCAATTGATTTATAGTAGTCGTATAATTTTAGGCATTGTTTTCTATCTAATTCTTTGATGAATTCACTCTTTTCAGAGTCTGTCATAGAATAGAACTTATTATCTCTAAAACCGATATCTTCAGTATCTAAGATATTACATCCATAATATACTTTAGAAATGTTTGACCAAAGTATTGCGCCTAAACACATAGGACATGGTTCACCAGTTGTATAAATTTCACAACCAGATAAATCAAATGTGTTTAACTTTTTAGATGCTTTTCTAATAGCGTTAACTTCACCATGACAAGTTGCGTCATGATTTTTAAGTACTGTATTATGGGCTTTAGCGACAACTACACCGTCTTTAACGATAACTGCACCAAAAGGTCCACCTTCTCCTTTATTTATTCCTTTTTTGGCTTCTGTGATAGCCATTCTCATATATTTATTCATATATGTACTCCTTCGTTTGTTATTATTGTATAGATTATATACTATTTTTACTTAAAAAACCAAACTTTAATAATTATATTAATATAATATTAAAATTATCACTTAATATTTCATAGGTTTTTCATATAAAAATCAGTTGCCCTAAGACAACTGATTATTCATTAACGATAAATAATGTATTCTTATGAAAAGCGTTGAACGCAAAGCCAAATTTTAAGAATAAAGGCATGTTTTCATAAGCAATAAATGTGGTTCTATTAATAAATTCACTTATTGATAGATTTTCTATATAACCATAGGGGTTATATATAGTGACTTTATCTCCTTTAATATCAAGCATTGTAACGATTGAGAAATGGAGAGTCCATTCACCTTCATATTTTGCAGCCCATTCGATTGCGACTGGGTTATTATTCTTAAGTGATTTATATATTTCTTTTAAGTATTCATCATTAGTTAAATACTTTTTTGAAACAAATGTTTTATTCTTGATAGAATCATTTATTTCTTTTAAGAAACCACTAGTAGATTGAGTAGATATTTTACCATTATTTTTAGCTGAGAGATCATCTTCAGTTACCTTAGTCGAATAGAAATCTGAAAGCATTTCAATGGTCGCATATCCACAAGAGATATGTTGAGTAACGATATTTAGTCCTCTTACTTCTACTTTTTCTTTATAATCGTATTCGCTTGATAAGTAAGAATAATTTGAATTAATCTTAGTAGTTCTTAGATTAAGCACAATAAATGGAACCATTAATGCACTTATAACTAATGCGAGTAGTCCAAGAAGTACGATTAATAATCTTATCTTTTTCATATTATTAGTCAGTTCTATCTACTTCTTTAGCTTCAGCATCTATTACTGTATTATTATCTACTGCATCAAAAGATGAGAATTCTAAATGATTGATAGCTTGTTTTAAATAGATGAAATAGAATATAGCAGCAACAATTGCGATTAATGTAGCAGCAAGTCCAAGTACTAAAATAACAGTGCCTGTGACATTCATTAATGGAAGGATTCCACCAACGAAATCAATAACCACAGATGCAGCATAAGCAACAATGAAGATTAATAATACATTTCTTCCTTTGTTTACCATTTCAATGTCATTTAAATCAGTAAATACAAGGATTAATCCTCTAATAATTAATAAAGTGATTAATAAACTTGAAATATCACCGAGTAAATCAAATAAATTTTTGATAAAAGCTACTTTAATAATTGCGGCTAAAGCTGTGAATACAATTGCAGCAATTGCAGCATATAAAGCATACGTAAACATTTTTTGTTCTTTACCACATTCAGAACATCCAATTATTTGAAGAATTAATCCAGTAAGTGCAATGATTAATGTTAGACCACCAAGTAATCCAAGAATTAATAAAACATTCTTGGCATCTCCAGTAGCAAATGCACCAATAATAATGGTAATAATTGAGATTGCTAAAGTTCCGAGTGAACATAATACTGAATAATATATTTTCTTAGTTCCTTCTAAAACGTTTTTACGCATAAAAGACCTCCTTATTTATTTATATAAGTGTAGGTAACAGGACTCGAACCTGCATGGATTAACCATAAGAATCTGAAACTTACGCGTCTACCAGTTCCGCCATACCTACTTTTATTCTATTGAGTTTGAAGTTGTAGCCTCTTATTCTTTCTCTCTTTACTCTTTTTAATAAAGTATGGAATTGAATATAATACATTTACTATTAAGAATAGAGGGAAACATAAGAACATATACCAATACTTAAGTGGAAGAATCTTCCAACATACTTCAAGTACTGGGTTATTTGGTCCTTCGCCAAAGAAATAGTTAGTATTTAAATCATACTTTAAGTTTATATAATGTCCAATACTATATGAAATTGTATAAAGTATGATTGTGATAACTAAAGCAAAAGGCATATAAATTGGTTTGATTTCAACCTTCTTAATAAAGATAAATACTTGAGGAATTATAAATTCAAACATATGAGGATAATAATAGAATATAAAATCTCCATCAAGTAAACTCCATTCATAGCAGTCACTTTCTCTTAAAACTAAAGCCACAAGTGCCCCAATTGATCCAGCGAGTAAATAGTTGCCTAATACATTTCTTTTATTCATTAATACTAGAATAGGACATAATACTGCCGTATATGAACAGAAATTTAGAGGTAAGTTTCTATAGATGTTTTCGCAAGCCACAAGGTTATAGATAATCGCAGCTATTCCAAGCAGTGAGAATGGAAATAAAAATATCTTAATAAACTTTTCGCTTTTATTTCTAAGTAAGAAAATAAAACCAATTAGTACTGCGAATACAACTACCATTGAAATTATGTAAGTTATAGATGATGGTTCACCCCAATATATTGCGTTCATAATAATACCTCTAGAATTACTTATATATAATAACATATATAAACATTTTTGAAACCTATTGAATAGATAACGCTCTAGTGATATATTCAATAAAACGAGGTGAATTATGAACTATCCAATCGATATTAGCAACAAAGTAATTAAGACAGAAAGATTAATATTAAGACCATTCAAGTTATCTGATTTAGATGACTTTTATGAATATGCGAAAAACCCTGATGTAGGCCCAAACGCAGGATGGCCACCACACAAAAGTAAAGATGATTCACTTGTAATACTTAAAAGATTTGTTGAACATAAAAAGACATTCGCAATTACTTTAAACTCAAAAGTAATTGGTTCAATAGGAATTGAACTATATAAAGAAGATGAATTAAAAGAACTCGATAATCTTAAAGCTAGAGAAATCGGATATGTCTTATCTAAAGATTATTGGGGAATGGGTATAATGACTGAAGCCGTAAAAGCCGTAATTGATTATTTATTTAATAAAGTAGGGCTTGATGTGATTGTCTGTGGCCACTTCGTTCAAAATGATAGATCAAGAAGAGTTCAAGAAAAATGTGGTTTTAAACATTATAAACTTATTAAATATGAAACTATCATGGGCACAACTCAAGAATCATGGCAGTCACTCTTATACAAAGAAAAAGCGATGTAATAATACATCGCATTTTTTATTATTCTGGCAGGGGCTGTAAGAGTCGAACTCACATTAACGGTTTTGGAGACCGCTGTTCTGCCATTGAACTAAGCCCCTAAATAAGTGCCTTATTTATTATATATTAACTAAATAAATAAGACAAGTATTATTTTATTCTAGAGGTTCATCCTCTCTTCTCTTCATAAAGATTCCATAACCAGCTAGATATGGTCCAGTATGACAACCAGTAACTGGAGATGCAACTACATCTTCATGGTTCATAACGATTCCAGCTTCTTTTTCTGGTTCTAGATATGGGTCAATTGAGCCTTCACCTGTGAAGTTATGCCAGATAAGATAGTCTTTAGGGTCTCTATCACCAAGCACTCTCTTAACCTCTTCAATACAAGCTTTAACACCTTTCTTCATACCTACAGCTGATGCGAATGGTTCAAGTACACCTTCATGAGAGAAATGCATTACTGGAACGATACCAATAAGTTTACCCATAAAGGCTTTACCACCTTTAAGTCTCCCGTTATAAATAAGGTAGTCAAGTTTAGCACATGTACCAATAAATTCTTGGTGAGCCTTTGACCATTCAAGTTCTTTAAGGATAGTTTCAGTATCTACACCTTTATTAACAAGTTCTTGAGCTTGAATAGCAAGCATACCTTCACCGAAGCATGTAATCTTAGAGTCAACCATATGAACTTTAAGTTTACCTTCATATTCTTTACCAACTCTTTCAATAGCTTCATATGTAGCACCAAGATATCTTGATAATGTAACAACGATGGCTTCAGTATATCCTCTTTCAACGATTGAATCAAAAGTAGCCTTTATTGATGCATAATCAGGAATAGCTGAATGAGGTAGATGCTCTTTTGGATTTGGTATAGTTTTTTCATATTTAAAGAATTCATAAGGATTTAAATCTTTTCCTTCATAATAATCTTTATCATCATAGTTAACTATAATTCTAAAGAATTCTATTCCAAGTTTTCTGTATCTTTCTGGAGCATATTCAATACAACCAGTAGATGTACAGCATACTATTCTTTTTTCTTCCATATATAAAAGTCCTCCATATGTATAGATAAATCTATTATCTAATAAAACTCATTATTTGTCTACTTTTTAATGTCTATAAAGAAGAGAATTAACTAAAAGTTTAACTATGTGATATAATGTTATTCAATAATCAATTGATAATAATATATTAAAAGTTTATAATGTATTATAAATAATCATGATTTTGAAGGAGATTTACGTTATGTTTTTAGCACAAACAGTTTTCCCAAACGACGTTCAAAACCCAGCTATATATGACCCTATAGTTCAACTTCTCCAAAAGTGGACTGGAGCAGAATTTACTACAATCCCTTGGTGGGTAATTCTTATTAGATTACTTCTTGCCTTCGGAGTAGGTGCAATCTTAGGTGCTGAAAGAGCTACTAAGTCACATGCAGCAGGCTTAAGAACTTATATATTAGTATCGCTCGCATCATGCGTATGCATGCTTGTAAACTTAATGTTATTCCAAAGAGCTGATACAGCAAGAATTCCTGCAGGCGTATTAACTGGTATCGGTTTTATCGGTGCAGGTACAATCATTACTACATCAAGACAACAAATTAGAGGTTTAACTACTGCGGCAGCGCTATGGGCATCGGGCTGTAC
>JAEEXP010000065.1 GCA_016287865.1 Caryophanales bacterium | reverse complement strand
TAATTTCTTACTTTTAACTAAAGAAATTGAAACTCGTATAGGTAAAACTCTTACAGATGAACAATATCAAGATGCTAAGAAATATCTTGTTCATTCTGTATATCAAGGTGTTCCTCTTCTTTATTCTCCTATTAGATTAGATGATTCTCGTTTTGTTACAATAGATAAAGAAGCAATAGAAAATGGAAATGTTGCTTATTGGGATACTGAAACAGGTCGTATATATGGATTAAAGGAAACTGAAAAGAATAATCCTGATATAAATTTTGAAAATCCTTCTAAAGAAGATATAGATAAATTTGCTAAATTAACTCCTGCACAAAAGGTTTTATATATTAAAACTCATTTTACTGATATAAATTATTTCAATAAATTAGATGTCGTTAAAGCTTTTAGAAATGAATTAACTTCTAAGCATTATTCTTATAATAGAATATTTGTTGCTGATACAACATTTGATATGGATACTCTTCGTCAAGAGTTCTTAAATGCTTTTATGAATAAGAATCCTCTTGTTCGAATGACGGCTATTGATTTAGTTAAATACTCATTTGTTGTTGAAGGATTTGATTTTAGAAAAGGTTCTATTAGTAAGACTATACCAAATGTTGTTCTTTATAGTGATGTTCAACAAGGCGGTATGGGGATAGTAAGTCAAGCTAAAGAAAGTTTCCAAAATCTTGATGTTCCTGGTTATGAAGTTCAATACTTTACTGATAATTTTATCAGAAGTCATAGTTATATTATAGAAAAAACTTCTATTAAAACTAAGAATAAAGATGCTGTTTTACATAATAAACTTCTTAAATGTTATGATAAATCCAATGGATTAATTGCTATTCCTAAAATTGAAGCTTACGAAGATTTAATTGATAGAGTTAAACAGAAAAGAAAGACCACTAATTATGTTAAATTAGAACATTCTGCTGCTGGTGGTAGACAAACTATACTTTATAAAGTTGTAGATAATTTGTTCTTAGATAAGATTTATCTTGTTCCTATTAATTATCTTGAAGAATTTGAAAATTCTGAATGGTCTGTGAATAATGCTAATAATAGATGGCAATCTTATAACTATTATATTGCTATAATTCAACAACATATAACTGCTAATCAGGATATATTTGAACTTGATGAAAATAATAAACTTGTAGCAATATCTGATAATGAAGATGAAGTTAATGCTCTTCTTGAACAAAGAGATATGACTTTACAAGAAATAGCTGCAAGAAAATCTGAGATTCCTGTTTATAAATTTTCTTCACATCCTGATGAATATAAACTTATAAATGCTTATAAACAAGATAAACCTGCTCAAACAGCACAATTATCTAAGTTCTTTAATGATATTAAGGAAATTATTGATGAAAATAATTCTGAAATAAAAACAATGGTTGTTGAAAATTCTTCTGATGTTGTAGAAGGATTGCTTGCTCTTGGTAAACAAAGAAAATCTTTTTATATTCCTTATGAAGATACAACTGTTAAAGTAAGTATTCAAAGATATAATCCTTATAAGATTAAACAATATCAAACTCAAGGATTATCTGCTAAAGAACTTACTAATGATATTCAATTTTATAGTAAAAGATTTGGTAAAATTGAAAATTGGCAAAAGTTTTATTCAATAGAAATTGAAGTTGATAATAGTACTTTGCAGAATATTGAAGATAATGATTCTCGTGATAGTAAATATACAAGTTATGATGCTGCATACAATGCTTCCTTTACGGGGGAAGAAAATCATACTCTTTCTGTTCTTATTGCTAAAGACCTTAAATTCCAAGCTATTCATGATGATGAAGATGCTATGCATACTTTATCTTCATTTAGTCTTAATGGAATACACGCATCTTCTGTTCAAAGTTTAAATGAAAAGAAAACAAGTGTTTATGCTATTGCAAATAAGTATTATAAGAAAGCTTATGATTCTCTTAATGCAGAAATGAATAACTTTACTCTTTCTAATGGACAAGTTTATAAGATTTCTGACCCTGAGCTTTATAAGAATCTTACTCCTGATGATGCTCAAAGATTAATTAATCTTGTTCTTAAAGCACAAAATTTTGGTGATTCTCTTAGAGAATTTACTGATTTTGATGTTATAGGAGAAGATGCTGAAACTCAACAAGAAGTTGAAACTCTTAAAAACTATGTTAATTCTATTAGAAATAGTAACTTACTTAAATCTGCTTTTGACCATATCTTTAATATTTATATTTCTAAAGAATATTCTCGTAATCCTCACATTAAGATTGGATTAATAGATGCAACAACTTTATTTGGTGATACAAGTCGTTTTACTGCTGCTATAAGCGATATTGGGCATATTCCTCATAAGCAAATACAAATGGTTGTAAAAGCTATAGGAGATTCTCTTAGTGCTGCTGAATATGAAGGTAGACAAAAAGTTCAAGACTTTGATGATTGGATTAAAAATAATATAGGAGATAATCCTAATGAAGTCTTTAATAAAATTATTGATAAGGATGGTAGAATAATCCAACCTTTTACTGATAAATTTATTGAAGATAAAATTAAATTCCGTGATGAACTTAGAGAGATTGCTCAAACAAAAGGTTATGGTAGTAGAGAATATATAGAAAAGCGTTTAGCTTATGATAAATGGCTTTATAAGAATACTGAACAATTAATAGTACCTGAATATTATAGACAAAATATTGAAATTAGAGAAAGAGCATTAAGACTCGGTGGTGATAGATTTATAAAATATAAAGAAATTACTACTGAATTAAATAGTGTTTATAGAGATACTTATAATCTTACCCCTGCTGAACAAGAAGAAAGAGGCAAACTTATAGATGCTCTTTATGAATTGCTTAATAAAGAAACTGAAGATGGTAAGATGAAACCTGCTTCTGAACTTAATGAAATAGAAGCTATAGAAAAATATAGAGAAGATAATGCTAAATTAAATCAAGAATACTTTGAATATAACGAAACTGAACAATTTAAAAAGAATCTCCAATATAATCTCGATATAATAAAGAGATATGATGCTGAACACAAAACTGAAAGTATTCAACAAAAACTTAATAATTTAGAATATAGAATTGCTTATAATTGGATTAGAAGTAATACTCGATATAAGCTTAATAAAGAAGCTCAAAAAGCTCTTGAAGATGCTTATAAAGCATTAAGTCTTGGTCCTGTTCAAAGAAGCAATCAAAATGGTGTTCGCCAAATATATGCTAAACATCGTAACGATGGTACATTATATGATGTATATGGACAAGTAATTGGTAGTAATTTTACAGATGATGAAATAAAGACAATTCATGATATTGAACAAGCTAAGTATTCCCCCGTAGAGGGAGATATGAGTCAATTTAGTGCTGATGGAACTCTTATTAAAAATGTTCCTCGTACTCCTATGCTTACTCAAGATTTCTGGATTAAATATTATATTGGTGATAATGAAAGGAATCCTGAAGTTGTTGCTTTAAAAAGAGAATTATTTACTAAAATTAATGCTATAATTTCTAAAGGTATAAATAAAGATAAATATAGTCAAAATAGAGGTGTTGTTGAAGCAAGACGACTTTTTGATAATTGTACTCAAGAAGAACTTGAAGACCTTGTTGATTACTATCGTCAATTAAGACTTCTTACTTCTGGTAGAAAAGAAAAGAAAGGTCCAAAGTTATTTGATTATAAATATAACGAAGTTGAATTTGCTAAACAACAAGCTATTTATAAAACTCTTAGTCGTGTTGAGAAAAACCTCTTCCAAGAAATTTTCTGTGAATGTGATGCTACTGGTGCATTAGTAACTGATGATGATGGTAAAGCTGTTCCTAATGGATTCATCTATGGATATGTAGAACTTAAGCCTGAAGTTGCTAAAGCACATCCTGAATTCTTTGATACTAAGAGAGAAAATGCAAGAAAACTTATTGAAGATAATGTAGAATTTGTTCCTACTGAATACTATTTTGAAGCTCAAAATAAAAATGCAGCTGAAGCTCAACAACTTTATGATGAAGCTATTGCTGCTGGTAAATCTCAAAAAGAAGCTGCTCATATTCGTGATTCTCATATTGATTCTTGGTTTGATAATAACCATGTTTGGAATATGAGAGAAGGTAGATGGCAACCTATTCAAATTTGGACTGTTCGTAGAATAAAAGAGAATGGTACTTTACCTGGAACTTACGGATTTGAACCTATTGGAGATAATTTTGAGCGTGATGTTAAAGAAGATAAGAAAAACAATAATTATTCTACATTTGGAAACAATTATAAACCTTCTACTGGTTCTTATAATAATTCTCAATATGGTCAATTGCTTTCTAATCCAGAGTCTAAAGAATATAAACTTTGGAATTACATTACTAATTTAATGAATCAAGCTGCTACTAATAATTCTAATAGAAGATTTATTGAACAAGGTTTTGCTCCTCGTCAATATAAAGCTGTAACTGATACTGA
>JAEEXP010000064.1 GCA_016287865.1 Caryophanales bacterium | reverse complement strand
GATGCAGTATTGTAATATTCATCAACAGTTACTGCTTTAGCTTTAACAAATAAACCATTAGATAATACGAGAGATAATGCGATTAATAAACTTACTAATAATGAATATAACTTTTTCATAAGACTATCCCTCTATCCATGGAGTATCAATATTTTCTGAACCAGCTTTTTCTATTTTATGAACTCTTGAAAGTTCTTCCCCACAAGCTGTGCAGTATGTAACTAAATCATATTCAACATCACCGTTTTCTTTAGTTACTACATTTTCTTTTACTGGTTCACCAGGTTGATGTGTGAGTTTTGGAATAGAAACTGTCTTAGTTTCAGTATGTTCACCATATGTTACTGTCACAACTAATGTTCCATTTTTAGCACATGTTGGATCATCAGTAATTTTTGTGTCTATTTCAACGTTAAATTTCAATGTTTCATTATTGGCTGTAAATACGGCATTGCAACTTGAATAATCAGCTGACCATTCAAAGTACTCAAATACAGCGTTTTGAGGAACTGATGTTACTTGTGTTCCAGGTTTTGTCGTTGTGAACACGATTGTTGAAGATGTATTGCCATTTGTTTTAGTAGTTGTAGTTTTATCCTTACATCCTACTAAAGCAAATGCTATTAACATCACAAATAGTAATGATAAAATGCTTCTTTTCATATTTCTTCCCTTTTACATTTCTAGACTAATAGTCTATGTGTTGTGTCTTTAAATTATAACATATATTTTTAATTTTATTAAATAATATATTTAGGCAAATAAAAAAGCGCTAAATGCGCTTTTATTATTATCATTAAATAATGAATTATTTAACTGAAAAACTGAAATGTCCTTCTTCAACCTTATCAACGGTTTCGAGGATGATATATACTTTAGTACCTTTCTTAATTCCGTATAATTTATCTTTTACACTTTCACCTGATTTAATAGTAAATAATGGTTTAACTTCACCCATTATTTCATAATAAATAGTCATTTCACCATTAACGATTGATGCTTCATAAGATAATTCATCATTATCGTCACTAGTCTTTTCTATACTTTTAACCATTCTTCCTTTTAAAGAATCAAACGAAACATTTAATGTTTCCTTTGTGCTTGATTGAATTAATAAGACAGCTTGATAACTACTATAGTGGCAAGATGCGAGTGTAAAGATTGATAATGCGAGTAATAAAGTTAATAATAGTTTCTTCATTTAAATTACCTCTATTTCTATGGCTATAACGCCATAAAGTGCTTGTTGTTCTTTTGTATAGTATATATCCATATCATGAGGATTTGGAATATCATTTATACTATAACCCATAGATACTTTATCATGATGTTTATAAAGTTCAGTAAAATTGTCGTATTTATATACATTTAATACTTTTACTTTTAATGTTTCAAGAGTTGATCTATTAGTAAATGTAATAGTATCACCTTTCTTTAAATCTTTTCTTCTTTCATCATTTAATCTAAGTTCTATTGTTTTAGTTTTATTCTTTATCAGATTGAATGGCGCATCGTGTAGATTCATTTCATAGTTCATAATAAAATCTCCTAAACTATCTATTATTCTATAATGAATAAACGATTTTTGTTTAGGAGATTTTTACATTATTTATTCTTGATTATTTTTTCTTTTGCTTCTTGAGAATAATACGAAGATTAAAACAAATTCAAGAATCATGAATAAAACTAATAATACAATCACAATTGAATATATTGAAATTGATTGAGTTTGAGGAGCTTCTGATTGAATGATAATTCTTCCCATATGGTTTAAATCAAATTGAAGGTTACCTTCTTCATCATAGTTAAGTTTAACACCTGTTAAAGTATTATCATCATTAATACTATATACACTACAAGACTTAAAGTCTGTGTCTAAGTATTCTTTTGTGATAGTCACAGTTACTGATCCATCATAATCAACCACTTGGCCATTATTCATAATTAAGATATTGAAGTATCTTAAATCATAGTTCTTCTTTTCAATTGAAGATACATCTATATCTTTTACTCCGAATATACTTTCAATTACAATTTTTGAGTCATCTGTGAATGAATCTAGGTTATCAACTGTAATCTTTACTGAATTATTTAATGAATCAATAGTACGTTTAGAATTAACATAGAAGGCAGCAGTTAATTCGATATTTCCAGTTGAACCAGCCTCAATTACAACATCTTTTGTAGGAGTATCATATAGAGTACCTGTCCATCCTAGGAATTCACTACCTTCTTTTGTAAGGTTTGGAATTTGAGTTGATTCTAGTGAATTATATTTAGATGGAAGATTTTCTGCGGTTCCATTATTTAATACATAAGTAATAGTATATTCAATAAGCTTTTCTTCTACATTTGGATAAGCATTAATATTATCATTAATGTTTTTAAAATTAATTGATTCACCATTTTCATCAACCCATCCTTTGAATGTACTTTGATATCCAAATCTAGGTTCTTTAGGTGAATAACTAATCGGATCAACCGAAGTACCTGCGTTATATTTATTAGTTTCAATTAATTCATTATCTTCATTGTAGAAACTAACGTCATATTTTTTAACCTCAGTACTAAACATTGCGATATATTGAGCATTTCCATTACATACAGGATTAAATTCAGGGTACCAACCACTAAGAACATAATTAATATTACCATCAACATAATCTAAATCACTTGGGGCAACTATTTCATCACCATAATGATATTTGGTGCTTTCATTTATTTGACCATCCTTAATAAAGGTAATGTCATAGTCAATATAAATAGGATTAAACACTGCGGTATAAGTAACATCTTCTGTAACAGGAGTTACTTCTTTATCCCATCCAGCAAACTCATATGTATAAGTCATATCAGCTTCTTTAGTTGGATCTTCTGGGACAGTTACATTTTTTCCATATTTATAATTAGTCTTAGTTGATAATACTTTTCCTTCTGATTCAAAAGTTACTGTGTAATTAATTGCTTCCCATCGAGCGTATAATTCATATACACCGTTATTTTCATCAACTAACTCACTAATAATTTGTTCATCAGTAAAAGTACGCCCACTACCAGTGTACCATGACGCCCAGCCCTTAAACCTGTATCCATCTATTTCAAACGCATTTTTAGAAAGAGCTTGCGGATTATAATATGCAAAAATTTGATCTTCCATTTCACCACGAACTGTTTTATCTGTTGGAGGGTTACCATTAAAGCGGATTATATAATTCTTTTCTTCATAAATGGCATATAGTGTTAATCCAGTACTTAAATAATCATTAATATCATCTACAGGTATAACAGCGCCAAATTCTACATCATCTCCAGTTCCATCGGGTTTGGTGTTCCATTTAACTTGATAATAACCAATAAGCTCGTTAGTTAAATATCCTATCTTTATTCCATTTGTTAAATAACTTTTTGTAGATATAACTTTTCCTTTAATTTTATCTTCTGGAAGATCGTTCATATTTAATTCATATGTAATAGTAACGTGATCTTTTTCTTTTACTGATAAATCATTATTTATTTCAAAACTATATTCATCTTCATTATCAAGTTTAATGTAACTTAAGTCGCTCGCATCATATCCAAGCGTTTCATAATCTTTGATAATAATAGAGTCACTAGAAAGGTTTCTTGCGTTAATATTTAATTCTCCAGTAAAAGGAGATAAAGAGTCCTTTTCCTCAATCAATATTGGTTTAGTTGAGTAAATGTTACTTTTTTCAACAATATATTCGTTTGAATTTGGAATACTTCTTTTTATTACATTATTTTTAACAACGGCATTATTGCCAAATTTAAGGTAATTAGTTTCAGAATAAATACCAGCACCAAAACTATTAAATGAAATGCTCTTATCCGAAGCAATATATCGTTTGTCAACAATAGTATTATCAATTATCTGTCCATCAATATTAGCACGAACGCCATCGCCAATATAAATAGCTCCACCTTTTACATTAGAATTATCAGTACTACTATTTTTAATTACAGAATTATTAGATATATTTAAAGTGACATATTCTGTTTCCTTTTTTCCCGATGTATTTTCAATATAAATAGCAGCGCCATCATTTATAGCTTTGGCCCCATTAATTGTAGTATTATTCAAAGTTATTTCTTTTGTATAATCAAAATGTGATGCCATAATAACACCACCATAATTTACTAAATTAGTAGCGCTATCTAAAATATTTATTGTCATGTTTTCAAGAATAACTGAAGAATTATATGAACCGATAATTCCGCCATAAAATATTCCACTGTCAACTTGTTTAGTTGAACTATAGTTAATAGTTCCGTTTTTTAGTGTTATTTTTGAGCCACCAAAAAGATAGAATATCGATTTAAACTTATAACTAAACGAAGAATTTCTTACCTCATATTTTTTACCATTATATTTTTCTCCAAAATTTAATGTAGAACCATTTAAATCAATAGTATAATTAGCATTAGTAAGTAAACTAAATCCAAATCCTGACGCAACATCATATGAAGTATCGGCAGGAAGAGTGACACTACGGCTAGTATAACCGTTAATTGTTAAATTCTTTCCATCATTTATATATCCAATAAAATCATCAGCATCATCAGCTTTAGCTGTATAGTCTCTATTTGAAACGTAAATACATGCTAGTGCAAACGCTACAAATATGAATGAAAACAT
This sequence comes from Caryophanales bacterium, assembly GCA_016287865.1. Classification (GTDB taxonomy): domain Bacteria; phylum Bacillota_I; class Bacilli_A; order Izemoplasmatales; family UBA1188; genus UBA1188. The sequence continues at coordinate 33 of JAEEXP010000064.1, read as the reverse complement.
CGTTTTAATTACTTTCTTCATAAACTACTTCAC
>JAEEXP010000063.1 GCA_016287865.1 Caryophanales bacterium | reverse complement strand
GTCACACTTAGATTCATTATATAAAACTACACCTTGTTCAATATCTTTGATTTTAGGGTTAGCTTCAATAGTAGTAAATAATGTGTATTTAATACTATTATCATCAAGTGCTTTAATTAGTTTAGTTGATAGACCTAACTTATGAATTCCTGGATCTACTACAAGCATTACATTAGTTTTATTTAGTCTTTTAACTAAAGATACTATTTCATCATAGTTTTTAAGTAATACTGGCTCTCTAAAGTGCATAAAATAACATGCCTTGTATAATAGCCATTGTTTAAATCTTACTGCTCCTTTACAATACTTTTTCATATATCCACCTTTAATAAAATAAATTCTTAATTATATTTTATTACAATATGAGCAAAATAAAAACCGCAATCGCGGTTTTTATTTATAAATTAATTTTATAATGTACCCATGTTTCCTTTAACAGCTTTGCTTTCAATTCTATCTTTCCAAAGTGCATATCCAACACCGAGTCCATCTACAGTTGCGTTAGTAGCGCCTTTTTCAAAATAGTAATAAGCTGTATAGTCATTAGTCTTACCATCTGCAGTTACAGAATACTTAATTTCAAAATACCAACCTTCTTTAACATCAGATGATACAGAAACGCCAAGTACTGAACCTGATAAAGTTTGAGCTTCAACATGAGCGAAGTTACCACCATTCCACTTAACTTTAGCGTCAGCATTATCTTTCTTCACAGCTGCAGCGATTTGTTCTTTAGCTGATTTGTAACCTTTTGCACCTTGGCCCATAACACAACCAACAAGAGCAAATACTAATGCAAGACTTGCGAATACACCAAATAATTTCTTCATAAATTGTCTCCTTTTTATTGTCTTTAAATATTATTATATTTATTTATATTAAATATTCAATATTTTAATATGGTTTTTAAAAACTATTATTTAATTAAGAGATTAATTTTCACATCTTTTTTAAAAGTGTTACTTTTTCTCTTTAAGTTCTACTACTTCTCCACCAGTTAAGACTATCATCTTAATAGCTTCATTACTGAAGTCATCTGCGACAACTTTTAGTTTCTTATTAAGCATTCCACGGGCAAGTACTTTATAAGATGAATATTTCGGTTGGATAAGTCCTTTTTCTTTTAGTGATTTAATATTTACTTCATCGCCATCTTTATAATTTTCTGAGATTGTATCAATATTGATGATAGTTTTCTTTCCGCCTTCTAATTTAACATATTTAATCTCAAGAGCTTCTTCAACCACTTCGTCCGATACAAGTTCACTAGCTTCTTCTACAGTAACTTCCTTTTTAACTTCAATTTCACTTAAACTATGAGCTACTTTTCTTTCGCCTTCAACACTATTAGATAATTTAGCATCTAGTCCTACATGGCATCCATAGAGTGAATCAATCACATAGTTAACTTCATTAACTGTATAAGATGAATCAATTGGGATAGTTATCCATAAATCTTTAGATTTAGGGAATAGTGATTTAGATACCACTTTTCCTTTATCTTTTAGTTCATCAAATAATTCTTCTTTTGCGTTTCCAAGAAGCAAAGTACTTCCTTCAGTTTCATATACATAGATAAAGCATTTTCTAATTCCATCTTTATTAACGTAGTGAGTATCAGCGAGTGGAAGACCGGTTGAAGTATAATTACCTCTTTCATTAATTATAACTTCATCTTTATATTTATTTACTAGGTAATTTCTTACATATTCTTTATTAATAGTTTGATCACCTTGAGTCTCTTTAGCTAAAGCAAGTGATTCTTTGAGAGTTAGTTCTTCTTTTATCTCTTGTCCCTTAACACGTTTTGGTTTAATACCAAAAGGTAGTAAGTAACAATAATCTAAGATATATCTAACATCATTTTTAGTATAACCATCAAGAATTGGAATAGAGAACCATTCATCCTTAGATTTAGGGAATAAACTCTTATTAACTACTTTACCTTCTTCAATAAGTTCATGAGCAAGATTAGTATCTGCGTTTGCGAGTAGTAATGTATGACCATCTTTTTCATATACATAGATAAAGCATTTCTTAATCTTATTCTTATTAGTGAAATGAGTATCCGCAAGAGGAAGATTAGTTGAAGTTGTGTTTTCTCTTGCGTTACAGATTACTTCATCCTTATATTTATTTTTTAAGTATTCAAGGCAGAACTTCTTATCAATAATTGATTCAGTTTCAGATTCATTCGCAAGTGCGAGTGATTCTTTAAGTGTGAGCTCTTTAGTGTTATCTTTAATTCTATTAACCTCAATTCCAAGAGGTAGATTATATGCATAATCAATAATATAATTCACATCATCTTTAGTGTATGAAGAATCGATAATGAATACAAACCATTCGTCTTTAGATTTAGGGAAGAGTGATTTAGAGATATTCTTATTTTCTCCAGCAAATGAATCAACAAGATTTTGATCAGCATTCACTAAGAATAATATATGCTTATTATTTTCATACACATAAAGGAAACACTTGTTGAGTGAATTCTTTTTTACAAAATGAGTATCTGCGAGTGGAAGACCAGTTTTAGTGAAGTTTTCTCTTGCGTTTACCACAACTTCATCTTTATATTTCTTTTTAAGATAGTTGATGACATATTCTTTATTGAATTTACTTTCAGTTTCTTCATTCTTTAAGAGTTCAAGAGATTCTTTAAGTGATAGCTCTTTAGCTTGAGCATCTTGAGCTTTCTTAAGTTTCTCTTCTTCCTCTTCTTTAAGCATCTTTTCGTATTCTTCTTCTCTTAATATGTCTTGAGTTTTAAAGACAGTTAAAAGTAATACTGCAAGAATTAAGAATGCAAGTGCAGCTATTCCAATATAAAAGATTACTGAGACTAACATATTAATAGTTAACATATAAAGTCCTCCACAACTATATAATAAAACCTTTATTATAATTTACAAGTTAATCTAATAAATTTGATTCAAGAATTATATTTAAGAGGTCCATTGCACATCTTTCAATTTCACCAAGTGTAATACCATTCTTTTTGCCTAAACCTCTTAATAAGGTATTGCCAATCTTATCTTTATTAACTCTACTTCTTGAGCCTGGCATAAGGACGTCACATCTAGAACGTACTCTATAAGCATTACCGAATACATTCTTAAATTCAGGAGATCTACGATATCTCATATACCAGTCAGTCATTACAGCACCATCATAACCTAATTCTTCTCTTAAATAGATTTGAGTTAGATAGTAGTTATTATGAGAATAAATTGAGTTAACCATATTATAAGATGTCATGATTTCTCTTGGATGTGAGTTATCAAGCATTATTTCAAAGTTCTTTAAATATATTTCTCTTAAAGCTCTCTCACTTACTCTTGAATCATTAAAGAAACGATTAGTTTCTTGATTGTTACAACAGAAATGTTTAGGAGTTGCGGTATAACCATCTTTAGTTACGCCGTTTACTACTGCAGACGCAATCATGCCTGATAGGAATGGATCTTCACTAAAATATTCAAAGTTACGTCCACAAAGTGGGTTTCTATGAATATTCATTCCAGGTGCAAGTAAACATGAACACTTTCTTTCTTTAAGTTCAACTAATATTTCATTATAAAGTTCAGTAACGAGCTTATCATCCCAAGTAGATGCGATTAAGATTCCAATAGGTAAGTTAGTTGAATTATATTTAACCTTAATTCCTGATGGGCCATCAGTAGTCACGTAAGCCGGGATTCCTTTAGCTCTTAAGGATTCAGTTACACCACCCATAGCGCCAGCGTTATGAAGTACTCCTAAATCGTAGTTCATTCTTCCCCAACCATGACATAATGAACTTAATTCATCTATAGTTAATTCGCTAATAAATTCTTCAAGAGTAATTTTGCCTTTCTTAACATCTATTAACTTATGTCCTTTATATTCAGTTAAAGGAATTTCTTTTGGAAGATTAGATAAAATAATATTCTTTAAATCTACATTATGGATAGGTACATCTTCATATGATACTTTTCCGTTATTATTTATCATTCTTTCGAATCTATCTTTCTTCTTTAAAGGCATAATATGTGAAACAGTTTTAACCACTGAATCAAAGTTATATTTAATTTGATAGATTGATACTGCATCTCTAACATTTTCACCTAAGAAGAATTCATATTTACCTTCTTCTAATACATAAGACGCATCCTTAATTACGCCTTTATCATCATATGATGCGAACTTATTTAAATCCACAACAATTTCACCTTTGAATTCTTCATTTGGTTTAAGCTCATTTGTCTTTAAATATCCTACAAGAATTCTTTCAGGTTCACTTAATTTAATTCCTGGCTTTTTAAGATATAGTTGAATTGATGCCTTAGATGCACATTTACCAATGTTTTTGGCGGATACTTTAAACTTAAAGTTAAAGTTAGTAACTTCTGCCTCATCTAGTAAGATTTCAAACTTAGTATAAGTTAAACCAAATCCAAATGGGAATAATACTTTATCTTTAGCGAATGTTTCAAAGTATCTATATCCAACAAATATATCTTCAGTATAGTTATTATATTTTCTTCCAAGGAAATCTTTAGCACTTGGATAATCTTCATACAATCTTGCGATAGTATCAGTTAAGTGTCCTGATGGAGGAATAGCACCTGACAAGTTAGCACCTATTGCGTTACCACCTTCTTGACCACCTTGAAGAGAAAGCAATACTGACTTAATATTATATTTTTCAAGATATGAAAGATCCATAATATTACCAATGTCAAGAACTA
>JAEEXP010000062.1 GCA_016287865.1 Caryophanales bacterium | reverse complement strand
AAGACACAGTATGGATAAGTCAAGATGAAATGGCTTTATTATTCGGTGTAGATAGAACAAGAATTGTTAGGCATATTTCCAACATCTATAAAGACGAAGAACTAAGTCCTTTTTCAACATGTGCGGAAAACGCACAAGTTCAAGTTGAAGGAAACAGAATTATAAAAAGAAAAATAAAAATATATAACCTCGATATGATTATAGCTGTTGGGTATAGAGTAAATTCAAAACGCGGAACTCAATTCAGAAAGTGGGCTACTTCTGTCTTAAAACAATACTTATTAAAAGGTAGTGTTATAAATGAAGAAAGATGTCTTGCATGTACATCTAATCTTTTATCTTTGCAAAATGAAGTAAAAGCAATTGAATCAAAAATTTCTGGTCTTGAAGATAAAGTTAATATAGAAAATTCAAAAATCTTTTATCAGGGTGAAATATTAGATGCGTATACATTTATAAGAAAGTTATTCTTTCTAGCTAAGAAAGAAATAATAATTGTGGATTATTATGCGGATAAATTCTTACTTTCAATTCTTAATGATATAAAGGTAAGCATTAAAATCATTACTTCTACTTCTTCATATCTAAATAAAGAAATGATACCTGAGAATATAATTATTATTAAAAATGATGATATTCATGGAAGATATCTATTCATAGATAATCAAGGCTATATTATTGATAATTCATTTAATAATATTGGTAAGAAAAGAATTCTAATGATGAAATTAGATGATAGTAAAGAAGTATTATTAAAAGACATTATATAGCTAAAAAGACAAAGAAAAAACCAATCCGTTTGGATTGGTTAATCTTTATTAGTGGTGGAAGGAAGTGGATTCGAACCACCGAACTCGTAGAGAGTGGATTTACAGTCCACCGCGTTTAGCCTCTTCGCTATCCTTCCATTCGCGCTCTATTATTTTATAATAATAAGACTAATATGTCAAACTATTTTTTTACATATAATAATAGAGCTTATTTTATTACATATCTATTACTTTTTGGATGAATTTTCCAAAGATGTTTGTGATTGGAACTACTACCACAAATGCCTCAGGATCTATCTCACGTACTGCCTTAATATAGTAGGCAGTTTCATGTTTTTGGATAATTACATTTAAGATATCTTTTTCGTGTTTAGAATAAGCACCAATACCTTTTTCAATTGTAATTCCGTGAGGAAGTTCTTTCATAAGATCATCAACGATAGCTTGTCCTTTTTCTGTGATTACTTCAAGTTTAACCTTATTATAAGCTGTGTGTATCCAGTCTAGAGTTAGGCTACCAATTAAGAAGTTAATGAATGTATAGAGTGCAGTACCAAGCGCAGCGCCAAGCGCTCCATTTTCTGCGCCAGATAAGAATGTGAGGAGGGCACCGACAAACATAATAGAGCCAGATACGAGTAAGTTAATAAATCCTACTGATTTACCTCTCTTAAGATTTAAATACTGACATAAGACAATAATGCCACCTGATGTAGCACCTCTTCTCATTAAAAGTCCATTAGCGATACCGCCAAGAAGACCTGCGACAATTGCACAACTTAATACATCATAAGTACCTGATGTAGCATCATAGAATACTTTTAGATTTCCAAATACTTCATGAAGTGATAAGAATATAGATTGAAGAATAGTTGATGCGGTTGTATAAATCGCATACTTCTTAGATAACTTAAACCACGCAAGAATATTGAATGGGAAAATTAAAATAAAGTTAACTAAACCTAGATATCCTTCAAATGCATTAAATCCTTCTTTACCTTTAGAGATTAATCCTAAAGCGTGAAGAATGATTTGAGCTATACCAGTTACGCCACCTGCGTATAGTTTAACTGGATTTAAGAAGGTCATTGTGGAAACAGACATTAAGAAGGAGCTAAATACTACAATAGCCGCAGTTTCAATTGAGTTAAGTACCTTACTTCTTTTTTGTGCTTCCGCTTTTGTGAGTTGTTTTGGCATTTTAGATATCCTTCTTTAATTCTTCTTCCATATCAACTAAGATTTCATTCTTAGCTTTTTCAGGATCATTTTCTCTTGGGAATAGAGGTTTTTCAAGCATACCAACTTCATATACTTCTTTAGTGAATGGATTTAAATTACATAAATCCTTTTCACTATCTTTAACATTTAATGATTTAAATATAACTTCAGTTGAATCAATTAAATATGGAACATAAAGAATTGATTCAATTCTTATTGCATCTAGTAAGTGATAGATTACTGATTCAAGAAGTTCTAAATTACCTTCTTTATAAAGTGCCCAAGGCATTGTTTCATCTATTAACTTATTAGTTCTTGCGACAATATTATTAATGTCTTTTAAGGCATTATTAATTTTATATTCAGCCATATCTTTATGATAGTTTTCAATTTCACTCTCTAAGAACTTTTCAAAGTTTAAGATATATTCATTATCACTCTTTATATTTCTAACTTTAGAATTGAAATATTTAGAAGCCATTGAGAGAGTTCTTGAAACTAAGTTACCAAAGTCATTAACTAGTTCTGTATTATAAGTTTGAATATAATCAAGTGGTGTACATACAGCGTCTTGAGCATATGGGAAGTTTCTTAACACATAGTATCTAAATGAATCAAGACCATATCTCTTAACGAATGTTTCAGGATAGATTACATTACCAGTTGATTTACTCATCTTTTCACCCATCATTAAGAACCATGAATGACAGAATAATTGATAATTAACTGGAACATCGATACTCATTAAGAAGATTGGCCAGAAGATTGCGTGGAATCTTAAGATATCTTTTGCAACTACGTGTACAGTTTTACCATTGAGCCAATATTTCTTATATAGTGAATTATCTTCTTCAAGGAAGTTAAGACCTGTGAGATAGTTAAATAGTGCGTCAAGCCAAACATATACAACGTGTTTAGGATCATTTAGTAAAGGAATTCCCCATTTAAATGTAGAACGAGATACTGATAAATCTTCAAGTCCACCTTTAATGAATGATACTACTTCATTCTTTTTAACTTCAGGTTTAATGAAGTCTGGATTGTCTTCAATAAACTTAAGAAGTCTATCTTGATATTTTGATAATCTAAAGAAATATGATTTTTCTTTTACAGTAGTAACTTTCTTACCACATGAAGGACAAATATGTTCTTCTCCCACTTCAGAGTTTGTGAAGAATGTTTCACATGATACACAGTACCAACCATCATATTCACCTAAGTAGATATCATCATTCTTAAGCATCTTATCAAAGATTAATTGGATTTCTTTAACGTGCTCTGGATCAGTAGTTCTAATGAACTTATCGTAATCACACTTTAAATACTTCCAAAGATTAATAGCTCTTTCTGCGAGTTTATCTGTATATTCTTGTGGAGTTAAGTTTCTTTCTAGTGCTTTCTTTTCAACTTTTTGGCCATGTTCATCAAGACCTGTCATAAATCTTGTGTCATATCCAAGTTGTTTCATATATCTTTTATAAGAATCACAGAAACAAGTTGAAGATGCACTACCAAGATGAAGTCTTCCTGATGCATAGTAAATTGGGGTTGTAATATAAAAATTCTTACTCATAATTTATACCTCAAGTAGAATTTGTCTCTTAACAAGTTCTACTGCTTCCTTTCCTTTTAAATATTCAATAATTTCATAGGCAAAATCAAATGAATATGCAGCACTTCTTGATGTGATGATATTCTTATCTCTTATAGCGCCTTTATCCTTATGATATATTCCCACAGTTATTTCATCTTCACATGTATCATAACAAGTGAAGTTAACGCCTTCCATTATACCAGCTTTAGCGAGGACTTGTGGTCCAGCACAAATTGCCATAATAGGTTTACCTCTTAAGGCATACATTCGGATTAACTCGAGTAATGATTCAGTATTCTTAAATGCGTTAACTCCTCTAGATCCTCCTGGAATAAATATTCCATCATAATCTAGTAAAGATTTTAAAGTTAAGTCAGATATTTTAGCGTCTGCGGTAACTTTAACTCCATGACTTAAAACTACATTTAAATCTTCTACTGAAACTAGATAGTTTTCAATCTTAGCTCTTTTTAAAAGAGATAGAGTATTTATGAGTTCTGAATCTTCTGTGCCGTTTGCGACGAAAGCTATTATTTTCATTTATTTTTCCTCACATACAAGTTATATATTTCACTTGCCTTAAAATTATACATCTTTGATAGCTTTTTTGAAGCATCTTTTACACTAATATTTTCATTTTTTATTAATTCCTCTAAAAGAATTAATATTTCATCCATTGATTTCTCTTCTTTTTCGTGGGCTTTCCCTTCAACTACAAGTACCATTTCACCTTTAAGGTCAGGGTCAACCTCACTATATTCAGAAAGATTAAAGTATAAAGTCTCTTCATAAAGTTTAGTTAGTTCTCTTGAGAGTGATACTTGTCTATTCCCAAAAGCTTTATACATTTCTTTTAGTGTTTCATGGATTCTATGAGGTGATTCATAGAAGACCATAGTGAAAGGATATTGACTTAATTCTTCTAGTTCCTCCATTCTCTTAGTTTTATTTTGAGATAAGAATCCATAGAATAGATATGGCTTTGGAGGAAGAGTAGACATAGTTAAGGCAGTTACTTGCGCAGATGCGCCAGGAATTGGGATTACTTTTATTTCTTCATTTATTAGTCTTCTAACTAGTTCATATCCAGGGTCACTAATAATAGGAGTACCACAATCGGATACTAAGCCTAGAGTCATTCCACTATTAATTTCATCTACGATTTTTTCTATCTTTGAGTCATCCGAAAAGTCATGGAATGAATCAAGAGCAAGACTAATATCATAGTTACTT
>JAEEXP010000002.1 GCA_016287865.1 Caryophanales bacterium | reverse complement strand
ACTTTCTTCATAAACTACCTCACTATAGACAAAGTTCAACAGAATATGACCTATTTTTTAAGACAACATTTCAAAGACTAATAGCTCATATCTATCTAATCAAATATATTTAAGAGTAAATTTATTAACTATTTTTTAATTAATTTTAAAAAGTGTGAAAAATTTCTGTCTTTTTTAATTAATTATCCTTAAAAATTTTATCATAATATAATAAAAAGAAAAGTTATTTTGCCTCTTTGATAACCAAAAATATCAAGTTATGGTAAAAATTATCAAGTTTTTGCGCTTTTAAACGTTTTAAACATTAAAAATCGCTTCATTATAACAATGCTTTATTTTATAAAATTAAAAAACTACCCATATGGATAGTTTTAAATATAGTAATTATTTGACTTAATTAGTTATTACTAAATCTACTTTTTGATCATATGATTCAATGAACTCAAATGATTCTTTTAGTTTTAATTCTTTAAAAGTTATTCCTATTGTAAGACCTGGATGATGTTTTTCTAAGTATCTATCATAATATCCACCACCATATCCAAGTCTATAGTTATCTTTATCGAAAGCTATACCCGGAATAATCATTAAATCAAAGTTCCCTTTGTATTCATGATTTGGATTTGGCATAGGTTCTTTTATTCCAATCCTATTATCTCTTAATTCATCATATGATGTGAATAAATAAAATTTTAGGCCTTTATTATCTATTTTTGGAAGATAGATATTTAAACCACTTTTAATTAATTCATTAATTAGTGGAACAATATTTACTTCATCTTCCATAGGATAATATAAAGCTATATTATTAGCTGTCTTAACATCTTCTCTTTGAAGTAGCTTTGTACAAATCTTAAGAGATTTTTTATTTTTATCCTTTATGTTTTTTCTAATTTCTACTAATTCTTTTCTAAAAGTAATTTTATTCATTTAAAATAGTTCCATCACTAGCATTATACTATATCCAAACAAAAGTGATGTGACAATTAGTGTACTTTCTAAAATTAATACATCTTTAATAGCCTTTTTATTCTTTAAAAGGTATACAAGACCAAGACCTGCATTTACTGCGAGTCCAGTAAATAATGCGCCAAATGGAAGTCCACCAAGTAAGAATAACTCAGTTAAAAGTACTGATGATGCACAGTTAGGAATAAGTCCTACAATAACAGATACAAGTGGAGTTAACCATTTAGCTTGAGAAAGGAAACTTAGAATTCTTTCTTCAGTAATAAAATAGATTAATGTACCAAACGCCATATTAACTACTAAGACATAAGCAAATATCTTAAGTGAATGAAGTAGTGGATGAACTAAATGTTCATGAATTGGGCTTTCAGCTTCTGCGTGGATATGGTGTCCACAGCATCCAGTTAATTCTTGGCTAACAGTTACACTTTCCTTTTCTACTGACTTTTTTACAATTAAATCTATTAAAAGACCAACTAAGAATCCACCAATAAACTTAATACCAATTAATGGAATAGCATATAAAGCATTCTTTCCTGATGAGAGTAAAATAGGAAGAGCTTCATCACTACACGCAAAGAATACCGCAAAGATAGTACCCATTGTGATTTCTTCTTTTAAATATAGTTCTGATGCGACAACTGAAATACCACATTGAGGAATTAGTCCGGCAGTTGCACCAATTAGAGGCGAAACTTTTTTATGATGTTCAAACATATGAACGATTTTATCTTCAAAGAATGATAATAGTACATGAATTACAAAAGCAACAGCAAGTACTATCGCACTATCTTTAAGCGCATCTAAAAATACTTCTAGCATTTTTCACACTCCTCACAAACACCATAAATAGTTGTGATATTTTCACTAATACTAAAATTGTGTTCATTTTTAATATGACTAATAAATTCATCAGCGTCATCACAATGGAGGTGTATTATCTTTCCGCATTTAACACATTTTAAATGAAAGTGGTGATCACAATCATCTGCGTACATATATTCATATACTTGTTTCTTATCATCATAGGTTTTATGAATAAAACCATTGACTTCTAAATATTTCAAATTTCTATAAATAGTAGCTTTATTAATAGAATCTTTGAATATTTCAATTAAATCTAGACTAGTATATGAGTTATGTTTGTTTTCTTTAAAGAATTCACTTAATGCATTTCTAGAATATGTCTTATACATATATCCTCCAAATTGCGACTTGGTCGCAAATTAATTATATCACAAATTTATTACGATACAAATAATATGTTTTTAAGTTCTATTTATATGGAGGCGCATATGAAAGAACCATCAAAAATAACTCATGATATGAGCGAACATGAAAGAGCTGAATATCTAAAAAACAGTAAAATATCAATAATAGAAAGCGATCCTAAAAATGTACATTTATTAAAAAAGAAATACCGAAAATATAAAAAACTATCAAGATTAATAATTAGAAAAGAATTAAGAGATATAGGAAAAGTCAACAATATATTTAGAGAATATAGAATAGGTGATACTAATATAAATGCGATATTCTCAATCAGAAACTTGTATGAAAGTGTTGAAAAATCCACAAATCCCGCTTTAATGTTTTATGTTATATATAGTATCAATCAAATCACAAAAAACTTACTCAAAATTGAAGAACATTTAGACAACAAGAAAGATAGAGATGTTGATTCAACCCACGAGTTTATTTGTTTACTTAAATATAAGAAAAAAAATATATGTTAATCAAAGCAACAATAAAAAAGATGGTCTCAAAATTGCAACCAAATAGCATTTATTCAGTAAGCAACTTTGAAACCATATGTAATATAAAAAGAAAGAAAGGGGATGCAGTCCTTCAAAAGTTCAATATGAATCAAGCTCTTGAAACACTGCACCCGCTTCCTACCATTAATTTAACACGATTATTAAAACACGTCAACAGCCCTGATATATTAAGATATATTCCCAACGAATTATTATCTAGCAAACAGGTTATAATCAAACTAAAAGCTTTAGAAAAATATAATAAAAAGAAAGAATGGCAGAAAAATAAAAATAGACAATCATAGACCCCCCTTCAACATTCGTAATGAACACAAATACTCAAGCCGGGTCACGATTGCCTTACAATTTTAGTTTACCATAAATATCATAATAAACAATAAAAAAAGAGGGATGGCCACCCTCAAATGTTTGAATTATTTCAAGCACTTGAGACAGGCCACCCGCCTTCTATTCTAATTATAGCATAATAAGCGCCCTGTTCGAGCGCTTATTGTTTTTTTATATTGATTTGAAGTAACTAATTACTTCTTCCATTAATGGTTTAGCTTCTTCTTTCTTTAGAGTTTCTACATATACTCTACATACAGCTTCAGTTCCGCTAAATCTATATAGTGCCCATCCATCTTCAAAGATATATTTGATGTTTGCACCTATTACTTCTTTCTTTAAAATTTTCTTTGAGAATTTAGGAGTATTTTCTACTAGATAGTTATATACTTTTTCTCGATCAATAAATCTAGTTTCACCTTCAATAAATTCACCATCATATCCGGCGAAGTCTTTTACTTCTTTTACTATTTCAGATACTTTCTTATTCATTTTAAGAACCATATCTAAGAATAGAGTTGAACTAAATACACTATCTTTTGCGAAGATATATCCTCTAATAGTTAAACCTCCTGATGATTCGCCACCAAGAAGGGCATCGTACTCCTTAATACCTAATGAGATATTTTTAAATCCAACATCTACTGTGTGGCATTTAAATCCACATTTCTCAGCGAGTTTATCAAGAAGGAGTGATGTGGCTAGGTTCTTTACTATATCTCCTTTTTCGCCTTGATATTTAACTAGGTAATAATATAAAGATGCCATAATTTCATTGCTTGAAACAAATTCACCTTTATCATCAATAATTGCGAGTCTATCAGAATCACTATCAGTACCAATCAAATAGTTATATCCTTCTTTTACTACTCTATCTTTATACTTAAGCATTGTATCTTTCTTTGGATTAGGATCGATTCCTCCAAAGAGTGGATCATGCTCAATATTGAGGGTTTTTAGACTTACTCCCATCTTTTTATATATTGGCATGATACATTTAGCGCCAACACCGTGAAGATTGTCATAAAGAATTCTAATATCTTTTCTATTATTATTTAAAGTAACGAATGATTCTATTTTCTTAAGATATTTTCTCTTATCAGTAAAGAGTTTGATTAAACCAAGGTTTAATGCTTCTTCATATCTCATAGTTTTAACTTCTAAATCTTTGTTGATGATGTCTTCCATTCTCTTAGTGAAGACTTCATCAGCGTCTTGATTATCTGCGAAGAGTTTTACACCATTATAAAAGTATGGATTATGACTTGCGGTAATCATTACTCCATATTTAAGACCTCTATCTACAGTTGAGAATAAAATAGCTGGAGTAGGCATAGCCTCAGTATATAAAAGTACTTTAATCTTATTAGCTGCAAGTACTTCTGCGATCCACTTAGCCGCAACATCAGACATAAAACGATAATCATATCCGATTAGAATAGCTTTATGGTTCTTTTCTTCTTTAGAAATATTCGCTAAACCTTGAGCGATCCTTTGTACGTTTTCTTTTGTGAAATCATCACCGATAATGCCTCTAAAACCACCAGTACCAAATTTAATCATTATTTATTTCTCCTTTTATTATTTCTAATTAAAACAAATACTATAGCGCCACCTAGAACTAAAATACTTGGACCTACAATTGAAAGTATTAATAATACCATATTATTTTTAGGTTTAGTTGGATCAACTGGGTCTACTGGGTCTGCTGGATCAACCGGGTTTGGAATATCTCTTTTTTCATTTAGCATTCCAAACGATTTATAAAGAGTAGTTTTACCTTCAGTATCCATAGTATAAGTATCAATAAGTAGTGCATCTTCAGTAAATATAATATTTGAATACATTACCATTGATGGATTAGATGTATCTTCAATTATATCTTTACTATACATTCCTTCAATTGGTGAATAGTATTTTGAACCAGTTGATGAACCACTATTTAAATAAATAGTTCCTTCATAACCATTATATACTTGATAGTTCTTATCATTATATGAATAAGATATTTTTATTGCATCTTTATTTCCTATAGCTTCAAGGTTATTGTTTACTATTTTTGCGTTTACTGGATATGTCTTACTATAAAGATGGTCATGACCTTGAAGAACTAGTGAAACATTATATTTAGAGAATAGTGGAGCGAGTTCTTCTCTAATTTTCTCTATATCATAATCTTTCCCTTCTGCGTTTACTGAGTGACCTCCGCTATCAAAGATTCCTTTATGCATATAAACAATAATCCATTTAGCGTTTTGATTATTCTTTAAATCATTTTCAATCCATTCAAGTTGAGTACTTGATAATCCTCTAGCATCAGTAGCTGATTCTCTTCCTAATGTATCATTAGTATTAATCGCTAAGAAGTGTACGCCATTATAATCATATGAATAATAAAGTCCACTTCTTCCATCACAAGATTCTGGATTATTCACATTAAATCTTGAACTAAAATCATAAGATGCCTCTTCATGGTTTCCTGCGACCGCCATTAAAGGATAATCCTTCATAATATTAAATCTATCTGTGAGTACCCATTCCCATTGATCAAGATTTGGAATGTGACCTATCCAGTTAGATTCAACCATATCACCAGTATTAATAATAAAACTAGGATTAGTTTTGATAGCTTCACTTAATAAAGTACCATAGACATTATAATAGTTTTCGCTTGAAGCTTGTGGGTCAGAAACATGAACGATATTAAAAGGTTTATATGTGTTTGAACCAGTTGTGAAAGTACCTACTTCACTAAATATATTAAGTTCAGAATCACCCACTCTATATTTATATTTAGTGTTATATTCAAGTTCACCTGATGTAGCACTATGAATAATACCATCAGCTTCGCTTGCAGGAGATACTCTAAACGTACCACTACTTCTAATCACAGATGATGACGTAAACGCATTTGAATCATCATCTCTAACTACTTCAACATCACTTGAAGTATAGTGAGTGGTATTCCAATTAAAACCCATATGTATACCATTATCATTATAAATTGTTAAAGTAACCATTCTTGGAGTTTTATTTGGATCAGGAAAAGGTGAAGCTTTTGCTTTACCTCTAACATTTATTCCGATAAATAAACATAATACTAGACTAAGTATTACTTTTATAAATAGATTCTTTTTCATATAAACCTCCATCTATGTGTGGGGTTTAAAGCCCCACACATAGACTTATTTAATGTTTAATTATTCAGTTGCTTTTACTGTTATATAAATAGTAAGATCAAATGTTTGTTGATATCCTTCTTCAATTGTAAGAACAAGAGGAATATTTTCACCAGCAACCGAAGTATCAACTTCTATATTTGTAATCTCAAAATCATATGGTTGATCTTCATTATTGCGATAAACATGTAATTCAATTTCATCTTTATTAAATTCGTGGCCAACAGCACATTCAGTAATTATATTAGAATTTTCTTTCCACAATACTTTGCATTCTTTAAATGTAAGTTTAATTAATTCATTATATAAATCGTCAGCTATACCAAAGGTATTAGAATCAATTACTCCGATAACTGGTACTGCAGTAATGTTTGTTTCTGTGCCAGCTGGTTCACTTGCGTGTGCACCAGTATTTCCATAATTTATAGCTACACAATTTATAGTTGTTCCACCGGCTTGTGTTTTACGAACAATGCCACCAACTTTTTCATTTCCAATTACATTTCCTAAAACTAAACAGCCACTAATTGTTCCATAGTTATTATTTACTATTCCGCCAACATTTGTATCACCTTCAGTAATGACGTTAATATAACAATTTTCAATTACACCATCATTTCTCATACAAATAGCACCAACATAACTAGCAGTTGATTTAACTTTTCCAATTAGTCTAAGATTCTTAATTGTTCCAGTCATTCTATTATTATCAGTACCCATAAATAAACCAGCGTTAGATAATGCTGTATCAATATTGAATTCATATAAATAATGTCCTTGACCATCTAAATATCCAGTGAAAGGTGCAGTAATATAAGATTGATTTGTTGTTTTTTGAGTAGATGAGAAGAAAACATCTTTTGTTACTATAAATCTTCCATCAGGATTATCGTTGATTGCCATAAATGATTCATAGTCTTTTATTTCTAAATCAATTACCATTGTTACCGATGAAGATGTGCATCCTTCTTTATTAAAGGAAACTTTAACTGATTCTCCAGACAATTTATCTGCAACTGCAGTAATGCCTGTCATATCAGTTACTGTTTCACCTTCAATCTCAATAGTTATAATATCTAACCAGTTAGTAACATTAGCTAAATTCCAACCATTGTTATAAGGAATAACTACACCAGTTTTTCCTTCTTTAAGTTGAGCAACCATTGTATCAAGATGTTCAATTACCGTAACTGTTCCAACTAACGACGCGTCATGTCCGTTGGCTTCATATTTAAATGAAACATTCTTTTCACCAAGAGTCGATGTATCTAGTTCTCCTTCAATTGAAGTTGGATTAGTTTGAATCTCTGTTCCATCACTTAATTTAACTGTAATAAAGACTGTAGATAGATCAAGTGTTTCACCTTGTGAAACTTGAATATTATTTGTGTCAATTGATTTAATTTCAACTGGATAAGCTGGACCACAATATGTGTTTGTTACTTTTTCTGCGCCATAATTATAGCCTGATTCATCTCTTACTATACCCAAAATTTCTAGCGGAGTTTTAACTTCGGCTACAATGCAAGAACCAGCAACATTAATTGCTTCAACATAATCAACAACACCTGATCCGCCTTTGAATGCAACGATGCTTAATTTAGCCCATGTTCCACCACGAGATTCAATCGCAGAATTATAGATTGTAACATTTCTAATTGTTCCATCAAGTCTACCAACAAGGAATCCAAGATTTTGCCAACCTTGAACAATTGAATTAGTTATCTTTAAATTTTGAACAATACCGGTTTCACCAATCCAACCAAATATTGCAACACCATAAGCAGCATATCCATCAACATTAATCTTTACATTAGATAATGTGTGGTTTTGTCCATCAAATTTACCAGTAAATGGAATACCAATTTGTCCTTCAGCAGAACCATAGCCTTCGCCATCAAACGGATAATTATCACCCGATTTTGCTCTTAATGGTACCACACCAATTGGAAGTCTCCAACCTTCAAATGCAATATCATTACCTAATAAGTAATAACCTGCCATATTATCAGCAATTGCGAAGAATTGTGCTTGAGTTGTAACTTGATACCATACTTCTACATCAACCTTATTTTCAGTTTCTACTATTGTTTCATGAGCTACAGAATCTACAAGTTTGAATCCAAGTTGGCAAGCACCAGATTTTAATCCTACTGGCTTTACTAAATCTAAGTCAGAACCAGTTAATTCATTTAAAGCGCCAGATGCCATGATAACTTTAACTGATTTAAAGAAGTCTTTAAAGTTATCAGTTTTATTTGCGATATCATAGATAAATTTATCATTTTCACCAAGTTCATTAAATTCAACTGAAAGGCTCTTTTCATAGTCTTCTACGGTAACTGTGAACACATTTTTTGAAATACCATTATAAGCAATTCTAACATCTGCAGAGCCTACTTTATTAAAATCATATGATAATGAATAATCAGTAAATGATAAAGGTACAACTGAGTTATCAGAATAAATTGCTTCAACTGTTACTGATGTAAAATCAGCAGCAGTTAATGTATCACCATATTTATATGTATCTTTTAGTAAGTTACCAGTGATATTAATATCTGTAAGACTAACTTCTGTAACTACAATTTTGAATGTTGCATCAAAACCTTCATATGTTACCTTAACATTATATTCTCCAGCCTCTGACATATCATACGATGTTTGATCAATCATTTGAGATGTTAAAGCAATTGGTTCTGATTCAGTATTATTGTTATATTTAACAACTACTGTATAACCTTCAAGAGATAATGTTTCATCTTTTTGATAAGAAGCTTTAGCTGCTTCAGTTTTTCTAACTTCAATTCCAGTAGCTTCTTTTGCTACAATATTAACTTCACATTCTACAAATAAATCTTGAGCTTCACCATAGAATAATTTAATAGTTTGAGCTCCAACACCTTTTGTCTTATCGAATCCAACTTGATGTAATACATCTAATTCTTTTGTTGTTGAATCAGAATATGTAAATACAAGCTTAGCGCCTGTAATATCAATATCCAATCCTTCAATTACATTAATAGGATATTTAAGTTCAACACTTACTAAATCTGCAGGTTTAACAAGAATATCTTTTATATCTACAGTTATTATTTCACCATGTTCAAAATCAAGTGATGGATAAGCAGCAAGAATAGTTACCATATCATCTGCTTTTAATACTCCAGGTTCAAATGATAGGTAATACTTACCATCAGTTTCATCTTTTACAACAGTTAAGTCACTATCTGTTTCATCATTAAGAAGCACAACAAATACTGGATTAATACCCTCGTTTGCAACAATCTTAATCTCATATCTCTCGCCTAACTTTAATTCAGATCCATATTCATTAACTATAGCAAAGAAATATGGGTTAACAAGAGCCATACCTAATCCTTCATAATATTTGAATCCATTAGGTAAATCTTCAGTATGATTAAGTCTATCAATAAAGCCGTTTGTGATTTCTTGAGGTTTATTTTCAAATAATGTAATAGGTAAATCTAATGTATGTTCATTTTTTGCATAAAACTTAGTTAATCTACAAATGATATTTTGAACAACACCATAATTAAATGCAGAAATAGCTGCGCCTCTATTAAAATTTGAATATAAATAGTTAGAATCTTCGATTACGATATTCTCAATATAGCCTTTATTAACGCCACAAAGTAATGAAGTGTTTTGTCCGCCGTCAACTGAGCAATATTTTAAAGATAAGTCTTTAACTATTCCTTCTTCGCCTACATAGTTGAAGATACCAAGTCCCCAAGCCTCTTTACTATGATACGCAACACCTTCAGGAACATATAAATTATATTGAATTAAAGAAAAACCATTACCATCAAATGTTCCATTAAATGGTTTGTTAGATGAATCATTAAAGTCTGGTAATTTATCCTCGCTACCTTCTACTTCAATCATAGCAATTTGGCCAATGACTGGAGATAACTTAAAATTATCAAATATAATATCATTATGTAAAATGTAATATCCATCTAAATCTTCGTTGATTTTAGCAAAGTCTTCTTCAGTCTTGATTAAATGACCTACTTTAACAAGAACGTATGTTTCATCATCGCCTGTAACAGCTTTAAGGAATAATTCACCAGCACCACTATATGCAATATTTCCATCAACTGGAACGATTTCTTCTCCAAGCATATCATATAGTTTAGTTCCTTCAGGTAGTGATGGGACTGGACATAAAGTTTCATCGCCTTTTTGATCAAACGCAAAGACTAAGTATTCTTCAACATCTTCTTTTCCTTTAAGCTTTAAGAAGATACTAAGAACGAAAGACTTCTTAACTCCGGCTTCTTCATATGAAACAGTAATTTCATTATCGCCAAGAGTAACTCCATCTTCTGGCATAGTCACACTTAATTCACTAAGATTAAGTGTTTTCTTTGAACCATCAGAATATTGAGCTTCAAACACTGCGCCTTGAAGAAGATCAGAAGTATCAAGTTCATCCATAAAGATAGATGCCTTTGATGGTTCAGATTTTAAATTTAATTGTTTTAAAACCTTTTGAGTTGGCTGAGTCTGTGTTTGACTCTCTCCTCCTTTCTTAGTAGTAGTTGTACTACTTTGTGGAGTATTTGTTTTTTGCGGCTCTGTTTTAGTAGTCTTTCTCTTACAACCTACCATTGTGAGAGCCACAACTAACGAAAAGATTATAAATGCAAATTGTTTTAATCCTTTCTTCATTTTTTTCTCCTTTTATTTATATTTTCTTTTTCATATATTATATTGTTTGTACCATTTAGTGTGAGTTTAATCTCACTAATCATTACTAAGAGTTGCGTTATATACACTAACTTCAGTTAATCCTAAAGAATGTTCTGTATCAAATATAATCTTGATAAATCTTGTATTAATTGTTTCACCAAGATCAAGATGATATATTCCTGATTCATAAGCTGGAATAAAACCAGATACGTCTTCAAATGTAGTACCATCAGCCGATTCTTCTACATAGAATCCATGATCTATTTCATTACCCCAAGGTGCGATAGTCTTAAGATCAATAACACTTATATCTTTTAGTTCATGTAAATCTATGATGATTGTTCTTTCGCTTAAAGAAAGTGAACCAAGATCAAGATCTAAGCTTGTTGAAGTATCATTATCTGTCGCATAAAGGATAGATGTTAATGGTTCAGTATCTCTTACAGTGTTATATGGTTTAGAGCCTACAAGTAATAAGTCAAGATTAGCTTTAAATTCTCTAATGATTAAATCACCACCATTAGATTCTGTGCCAGTATATTCAATCTTAAAGTATCTCGCTTTAATAAATGAATCAAAATAATGATAAACAATATTATCTGTTGAATCTTTAACTTTTGTCCAGGCTTTTCCATCTTTTGAATAATAGAGTGAAGAATTATGGAAGTAATCAGCCATATGGTCAGCATGAGCCATTTCAATTACTACAGAAGTAACTTCTTTAATCGAACCAAGATCAAGCACAACATATGGTTTGTTTTCATCACTAGGTACTGGAGCTTTAAACCAGACGAATGTTGATGGGTCATCATCTATTGCATAACTAATATCTGTATGACCATTAGCTATACCTTCAACTTCTCCTTCTTCATATTTAGTTATATTTCCATAACTTAATGATTTAGTTGTTTCTTTATTAAGAGTAATAGAATGAATTCGAACATCATAATTAAGATTTCCTATTTCTAGGAGTGTTTTATAAATTCTGATATATCTAACTTTTGTGTTTACTTCTACTATTACTTCATTTGTTTCAAATTCTCCTACTGAAATCCAGTTATTAACGTGTTCAGCATAGAGTATTTCGTATTTCTTAATATAATCATTCACATCCATAGATATGAAAATATTTTTAGCATCATAGGCTTGGCCTAAGTCAATTTGAATGACGGCAAATAAATCCATTGATGAACCAGGAAGCCAAGTAAATGTATCATTGTCATTATCAATCATATAATTTAAGTCAAGATGAGGATCAGCCTGTGAATAATCACCTTGATTATATTGACGAATTCCTCTTAGAACTATGCGCGATTTGCTTAACACCTTATTCCAAAGATCTTCGCTAACTTCCGCAATATTATCTTCTACTTCAAGTATTGAAACCCTTTCAACAAAATTACTATTACCAGGTTGATTTTCAACAAAAGCAAAGACATCCTCTCCAGGTATTTTATCGTAAACGATTACTACATTTGAAACATTACCTTCATTATATTTAGCAACTCCACATCCATTAATAATGTTTCCATAGAATACTGCATTTTGGACAATACCACCGCGATTATTGTTTGCAACAAGTGGGCCACCATTTGTTACATTACTTTCACCTTCAAAGTATATATTTCTTATTTCACCATTATTATCCAAAACAAGCATTGCTCCATAACCTTCACTATATGTTTTTCCATATAATTCAAGGTTAATAATTTTTCCGCTATTATTTCTAAAAATGGCACAATTTGTTCCTGATAAATTAAGATTTAATAATTTGTGTCCTCTTCCATCAAGTTCTCCAGTGAATGTAACTTCTTCTCCAAAAATATTTGTAATTTCTTCATCCTCAAAATCTATATCTTGAGTTAATACGAAACGAGTATATGGTTTTCCAGAAATAGCCATAAAAGCTTCTTTTGAATCAACTTCAAGTGCTACAAACAAATTTATCTTGTCGGTAGTCATTGCAGACCCACTAAATGTTACTGAAATTACACCTTGTTCTATTGTTGACAATTCTGGGTAAGCATTTAATTCTGATACTTGATAGCTTGATCCACCAACTGTCGCAGTAACATACTCGCTCCAATCAATATTATCAATTGGCCAACCGTTATTATAAGGTATATACACAATTGCGCTTTCGTCTTTTGCAGTTATTTTTAAAGTCTTTTGTCCTGAAATTACTGTTATAGTTACATCAATAGTTAGTGGGTCAGTAACGTGTGAAGATGTATAGCTAAATGTTATGGTTTGAGTACCAAGAAGACCAGCATCAAGTCCAGTATAACTAGTAGGATTAACAGTGCCAGTTGTACCATTAATGTATTTAACATTTAAAATAATTGTGCTTAAATCAATTGTTTGATTTTGAACAACTTCAATATTAACATTTTGTACTGATACTATTTCAGTTACATATTTTGAATCAACGAATGAATCAACAATCTTATCATCACCATATGATTGACCTGTGAGTGTTACTTCTTTTGTGCCTGAATTATGTGTAGCTTCTATTTGAAGACATATAACATTATTCATAATGCCAGCACCACGCTTAAATGCAACAACACTCATAGATGCCCACGAGCCACCATCCGATTTAATTGAACAATCTTCATCAATTAATACATCACTTAATGTTCCTTCAAGCATACCAGCAATAAAGCTAAATCTTTGCCATCCCTTGATGTCAGCACCTTTAAGTGTGAAGTTAGTTACTATAGCATCAGCTCCAATAAAGCCAAATAAACCAACTCCATAAGCATCAACGTCATGAGTTGATTCTGGTCTATATTTGAAGTTTAATAGTTTATAACCTTTACCATCAAACTTACCAGTAAAAGCTACACCAATTTGAGCAGATGCTTCACCATTTCCTTCACCATCAAAATAATAGTCTTCAGCAGATGAATTAAATACCATTGGTGCAAGACCAATCATCTTAGATATTGATGTATCTGACTTAAAATCAATATCATTGCCAAGTTCAAAATATCCATCAGGATATGTGTTTAACATATTCCATTCAGAAGCTTGAGTGATTATATATGTTAAATCATAAGTTTGTTTTGTTTCAAATTCACCAAATGTGAATGTTATTTCTCTGTGACCTGGAGTTAAACTTGTAAATGATAAATCCTCCCATTCAGTAAATGCAAGTTGTGTTGGAGTTCCAACTGCCCAAGTCTTATAAATAGTATTGTCTATTAAGAAATTTCCATTTGTTGAACTCACATCATATTTATACGTATTACCACTCTTAGATACTACTTGAATACCTGTAACATAGTCTATAATTGTTACAGTTATTTTTGTAGAGACTGTTTGATATGAGATAGTAATATCTCTTTCGCCAAGTTCAGTAAAATCATACTCAACCATTTCAAGTGATAAAGTTAGTGGAACTTCAGAATTATCGCTATAAATAGCGCTAAGTGAAATACCACTTAAGTCATTAAGTTCTAATACATGATTTACATTAAATGTATTTTTAGTAAGTGTTCCTTCAACTTTAAGACTATCTAGTGTTGGATCACCTTCTACAACTCTAATATCAAATGTATTACTCTTATCAGCATAAGTTACTTTAACATGATAAAGACCGATTGTATCTAATGCATATGATGAATCATCAATCATATCTTTTGTAACTGCGATATTAGTATCTTGAGTACCAGTATTGTATTTTACAGTGATTGTAATACCAGCAAGT
This sequence comes from Caryophanales bacterium, assembly GCA_016287865.1. Classification (GTDB taxonomy): domain Bacteria; phylum Bacillota_I; class Bacilli_A; order Izemoplasmatales; family UBA1188; genus UBA1188. The sequence continues at coordinate 61,187 of JAEEXP010000002.1, read as the reverse complement.
TTTAAAGCCGCATCACCAACTCTGTACTCAGTCTTAGCTGTTGGAGCAACAGAAATTTCAATGCTTGAAACTGCTTTTTGAATTACTACTGTAATAGTTATCTCAGTGCTATGAGTTTCACCCATTTCACTGTATGAAATAGTCACAGTCTTTTCTCCTGCAGTAGTGAAGTCAATCTCAGACACTGTTAGGTCCATATAATCTAATACTGCTGGTTCACCATCGCTATAAACTGCTTTAAATACTAAACCAGTTAAGTCAATTTCTGTGTCTACATTTGCTATATATGTAGATTTCTTTAAAGTGCCAGTCACTACTAAAGAATCATATGTTACATTTTGTAATACATAGGTAACTTCATTAGAGAAATTACTATCTGTATAGAAAGCACCATCTCCTAATGCTTTAACTTTAATTTTATAAGTGCCTTCAATGAAGATATTTGATAGATCAAACTCAGTTTGAGTCATTGGAGTTCCTGCTATTTCATCATTAATATATAATTGATAAGCAGTTGCGTTACTAACAGCCTCCCAAGTAACCTTACCTAATAGTTCATTGAGCACAATTGATGGAGCTCTTAACTCTATTGTTTCAATTGGAGGTTCTTCTACTACATAAGTGATAGTGTTTGATTTATCACTATCAAGTGTAGTTATATTATCACCAAGCGCAATAACGTATATTAGATATGTGCCTGGTGTAGTTATATTAATTGCGTAAGCTCTTTGAGCTAATTCTTCTTCAACTACTTGATCGTTTATATAAACCTTAAACTTTAAAGCATCTTCACTACCAGTGATGGTCACAATACTTCTTTCAAGAGAAAGGAATGGAGCTTGAAGCTTCTTCGCTGGAACCTTAGTAGTTTCTGTAGGTTTTTCTGTAGGTTTTTCAGTTTGTTTAGTAGTGTTACTACTTGATTTAGTAGTATCTTTACTAGATGTATTTTTAGTTGACTCAGTTAAACTACTACTAGGATTTTTCTTAGTAGTTGTTATGTTTGATTTAGTTTTAGTCTTACATGCAGTAAGAGTTAAACCTAAAAATACTATTAATAATAAGGATAATAATAAAGATTTCTTTTTCATAACTATTCTCCTTGTAATATTTAACTTAATATTTTATCTGTGAGAGCTATAGTGGCTTTATAAATTGCACCAATTATAGATGCATCATTTAAAGTACTAAATTCTATGGTTGACTTAGTGCCTCTTTCTTTGAGTCCTTCTTGAACTTTAGCTAAGTATTCTTTACCGAATAATGTTACACGGCCTGAAAGAACAATCTTTTTAATATTTAATAATTGTTCAATATTTCCAAGAAGTATTCCGAGTGCATAAGCTGTTTCAAGGATATATTCTTTTATTTCTTTATCACTATTAAATAATTCAATTATTTCTTTAGTATGGAACTCTTTTCCATACTTTTCTTTTGCAATATTTTTAATAGCTCTGATAGATGCGAAATCATCTAAAACGCCAATCTTATTTCTAAGTCCAATTTGCATTCTACCAATTTCTCCAGCAAATCCATCTTCGCCTTCATATAGTTCACCATTTAAAATGAATGCAGAACCAATACCTTCATCAATATGAACAAGCATTCCGTTTTGAGAGTCAATGAGTGAGCCTTGATGCATCTCACCAAGACAGGCAAGGTTAATATCATTCGTGATTTTAACTGGGACATCAAATTGACGTTCAAAAAGTGATACGATAGGTTCTTTTTCGCTGAATAAGTCTTTATCAAATTGATTTGAGAGTTGGAGTTTTCCAGTACTCTTATCAACTAAGCCTGGTACAGAAATATCAATACCTAAAAGTGGGACATCTCTATATTTTTGGTCAGAGAGAATGTTTTTAATTTGAAGAACAAGTTCATATAACATCTTGATGTCATATTTATTAATTCTTGATTCAACTCTTTCAAGGATATTATTCTTCATATCTGAAATAACCACAGTTGAATAAAGATTTGATAATGATACAACGAGGATAATTCCAAATGATTCATTGATTGTATAGTAAACTCTATGACGTCCTACATTCTTATTAGGTTCATCTTTTACTACCTTAATTAATCCCCTTTCAAGTAGTGATGAGATAATTGCGCTTAATGCAGCATTAGATAAGTTTAATCTTTCGCTTAATTGAGTTGCGGATAGATTAGACTTTCTTAGTTCTCTCATTACTAATTGATTATTTACTTGTCTTGCGTATGATTGATTTTTTCCTACCATTTTATTTTCCTCCTTGTATGAGTTGTCCATTATAAATAACTTCATACACTGCATCAGCTGATGATGTAGCATATATAATTCCTACTACTCTTTGGCTACCGTCTGCCGCAGCGTCAGAATTACAGTTTATTAAATTAATATTTATTGCTTTACCTTCTAGTTTTCCACTAATTATACCAACATAGTTTCCAGTTTTAGTTGAATTAAATGTTGGACATACATTTACATTTTCTAGTGTAAGATCATATAATTCTCCTTTAAGTACTGAGAATAATCCTACAACGTAATATGATGAATGGTATTTATTAACTGTCTCATCACCTTTAAGTTCTCCTTCAGACATATATTCTCCAGAGAAATCATTTCTTGTGATGTTTAAGTTTTTAAGTGCGTATCCATTTCCAAAGAATTTTCCAGTGAACTCTCCACCATCTTTATTACTCCCAATAGACGAAAGAGACATTCCTTCAAAATCTATATCATTAATAAGTACTATATTCTTTGAATAATTACTGTGGTCATTCTTAAATTCAATAAATTCTTCTTTTGAAGAAATAATAATATCCTCTTCTTTATCATCTACGATAATTAAAGAATATCCAACTCTTGAATTATCTGACGCAGTAATTACTAAAGGAATCTTTTTAAATTTATCTAAATTCTTATTGCTTAAATCGATTATTATTTTATTTGAAGTTTTACTATAGTTAATTGATTCATAGTATAACTTGATATCTTTTATATCACCACCAACTACTAGTTCAATATTATTCAATTCATCAGTTTCTTTTACTAGTGATTGACCACTAAAGATAATATCTTTATTTCTTGATAAGTAATAGAATGAACTAATTGAATCACTATATACATTTACTTCAAGTAAATATTTAGTATCATCATCAAGTGTAATAACTACAGGGACAGCACTATTTGTGAAATCCTTAAAGTCATTATATCTAAGTGTGAGATTAAATCCTTCTATAGAACTTTCTATTTCATCATAGTATCTCTTGATACTCTTAATCTTTGAAGTATCAAAGGTATCAGGAAGAGTAAACTTGATATCTTCACTAAAGTCACTGCCAATACTATAGGTATTATTAGGGAATGTTTTAAAAGTATTTCTTGGATAAACTGTATAGAATGATTCATATTGATTCTTTAACACTCTAACCTCACCCGTATAAGTTTTAGTTTTAGTAACGAAATCAATAGGGATTCTCTCACCATATAATTCTTTAAGCCAAGTTGATGTGATAGTTACGTTATCACCATCAACTGTGTATTCAACAACTTTTGAGTAAGCTTTAACTGTGACTAATTCACTTGTCGCGCCACTTGGAAGAGTGAATACTACATTTTCTTCTCTATCACTTAATAAATATTTAGTAGAATCTATAAATGTTTCAAAACCAATTACATTAATAGTGATAGTTTTTGTGATATCTCTAGCATAAGCTGTTACTTCAAATGTTCCTGAAGAGGCATCTCTTTTAATTTCAATAACGTCATCGCTATACATTCTAACTCCTGGAAGAGGTGACGTTATTTGATATCTAATATCTTGAAGAGCTTTTTCTGGTAGCACATATCCATCAAGTTTAATATAATCACCTGCGGACACTGTGTATTCTTGAGTATCCCTAAAATTGATTGATTTAGGTTTTTGATAGACATTTACTTTTATTATTTTTTCAATATTACCCATTTTAACTTTTACTTTAAAATAGTCATCTTGGGCTTGAGTTGTAGAAACTATTCCTTGATCATTAATAGTTACACCATTACCTTCAATTATTTCAAATTCTTTAGTGTAGATAGTGTCTACTATTTTAGGGATAGCTTCTATTTCTACTTTAAATGTGTCACCTTTTGTGACATATAACTCTTGATTTAATACTTTTATATCTTTAATTGAGTTATTTACGATTACTGACTCAATATATGGATAATCATTTATTCTTAATATCCATGGATAATTAAGTGTAGTAAATCCTGATGCAAGTAATAACTCTTTTGATTCAAACACATAATTTTTATCACTTACTCCAGTTGAATCAAAGAGTAGGTCAGAATGAATTGAATATGAGTTTTCAATTAAACCCATATCAAGACCAGCAAAGCCACCAGCTTGATTAGATGAATAAACAGCGCCTATAGAGTATGAGTTTCTAATGGTGCCTTCATTACGTCCAACAAATCCGCCTAAAACTTTATGTGCATCATCAGCTGTGATATCTACATCAGCACTACAATTTAAAATAGTACCGTTATTTGCACCAACTAGTCCTCCAGAATAACTACAAACCTTATAAGTTTGATCTTTATCTGAAGATACATTTAAGTTCATAATCACAGAATTAACTGTGGTATAACCAAAAAGTCCAGAGTTAAATCCTCTTTCATCATTTCTATTAATATATAAATTAGATATAGTGTGTCCATTTCCATCGAAATAACCACCAAATGCATATTCAGTTGCGCTTGAATCAGTTGTGTCTTTATAAAGACCAATTGGATTCCATCCTTTTCCAGCGTTATAACCCTTAGAACCTTTACTTAAATAATCTTTAAGATCTATATCTGCGCTTAAGACATAATATGAATTAAGTGATTCAATAGTATTATTAATATTAGCTAAATCTTCTGGGGTTGAGATAAAGTGTGCGACAAGAACTTCTCCTTCGATAGAGTTTCTTAAAGTCACAATATTTAATTTATTAAATCCTAGTGGAAGATTCTTAAATGAATTACCACTAATAACTAATGTTTGATCATCAGAAATAAATGAATATTCACTTTGATTAAGTTTTTTTCCGTTAAGTTCTACTGCGAGTATTCCTTCATTAATCGCTTCAGTATTGCCTTTAAAATCTAAAGATACTTCAAGTTCAAATGGATCATCTGAACTAACGATTAATTTTTCTTTTCCTTCTTTTATAGTAACTAGGTTTTCTTTGGCGTAGATAAATTCTTTTTCAATAGTTGCGCCACCAGCGCTAGCGATAACAGTAAATTTAGTGCCTTCTATAACACTATCAAGGAAATGAAGTGTACCACTAGAAGAATTTATTAGAATACCCACTGGGTTATTCTTTAAACTATAAGTTATAGACATAACTGGAGATGATGAAGCTTTAATATCATCTCCGTCTTTTACATTATTACTTAAATTAGTAAATGAAATGACTGGATTAGCTATATCTTTTTTAACTTCACCAATCATAGTCGCAATAAAAGTATCCTTATTAAAAAGTCCAATAAGGATTTGTGTACCATTTTTAACTGAATCAGAGATAGTTATAGTAGACCCATTAATAGATACTCCATCTATTTTACTCAATACTTTATAAGATATATTCTTATCGTTTGAAATATCTAGAGTCATTCCATCTCTAATGTAGATCTTCTCTTGATCAATTTTATATGTATATTTAGCGCATGAAGTTAAGAATACTAATGATAAAAGTAAACTTAAATAGATTAATATCTTTTTCATTATCCTTTTAAGCCTCCTGCGACAGTATTTCTTATAATAGTTTTTTGGAATATAGCGAATAATATCACGATTGGGATAACCGCAATCATTGTAGCCGCAAATTGAAGTGGATACTTTCCTTGTGCGGCAGTTTGAAGCTGTTCAAGTCCTACTGCGAGTGTTGTATTAGATTTCATGAAGAGGAATGGTGTAGAATAATCATTCCAAATAGCGATAGCTTCAAGTACGGATACTGCAACAATTGGTCCTTTAGCTATAGGGAACATTACAAGGAACATGATTTGGAATCTATTAGCTCCATCCATAATCGCAGCTTCTGCGTATTGCCAACTAATAGATTTAAATGAACTATGAAGTAGTACAAAGTTAAATCCGAAACATCCAGAATATAAGAATAATACTCCAAGTATTGAATCATCAAGACCAAATGTTTCCATCATTCTAACCATCGCAGGTAAAGTTCCTACGATAGGAATAATCATTGTAATAATTGCGATTGAATAGATAATCTTTCTTCCAGGGAATTTATATTTCGCAATTACATAAGCTGAGACAGCACTAAAGAATACGTTAACGACAGTACCTGTGACAGTTAAAATGATACTTGTGATAAACATACTTAAGATACTTTGAGAATGAATCTCAAACTTTAGTACTTCAACTATATTACTAAACTTAATTACTTTAGGTAATCCAAAATAATTACCTGAATTATATTCTTGAACACTCTTAAACGAGTTAATAAACATCCAAATAAATGGGGCAAGAATACTGATTGAATAGATGATGAATAGTATAAATACTATTATCATTGGAGCAGACATTTTTCTTCTTTTATGATGAATTCTTCTTTTCTTATCCATAATATAACCTCCTAGAAATCAACATCCTTGTTGACATTTGATAGGAGTCTTCTTACTCCAAGAACAATTGGTGCCCATACAAGTGATAACATGAGGCCTTTCGCCGCCATTGAGTTATAGTTGATTGGGTTAAATTGAGATGTATTACTGAATATCTCCATCGCAATTGTCCATGTGCTTCCTCTTCCCGTACCATTAGTTAATAGGTAAGGTTGTAAGTATAGTGTAAGCACATTAGTTAGTCCTACAACAATTAAAGTTACTATTGTAGGCCAAGATAGTGGTACTACAATCATAAAGAATTCTTTGATATGTGTTACTCCATCAATCTTCGCAGATTCAAAGATTTCTTTTGGAATTCTTCCGATTGCCGCACTTAAAAGAATAATATTATATCCAAGGCCTGCCCACACACAATATACATAAACCATTAGTTGTGATGTCGGCCATCTATTATATATATCAAATGCTTTCCCAAATAAATTTAGGAACTCATAAATATATCCATTAGGTTTTAGTGGCATATTATATGCCATAGTAAGTGCCACTACTGGAATAACGTTAGGGAGGAAGAATATTACTCTAAATACTCCTGCGAATGGCATTTCTTTACTTAAAAAGTACGCAAATATCATAGACAAAGGAATTGATACAAAGATAGTAATAACCGCATAACCTAATGAGTTAATAATCATTACTATTCCATCAGTTAGTCCACTGATTCCTGTCGTATTTAGTGTTGAATGGAATATTGAGTCAAATGCATACTTAAAGTTTACTAGTGACCAAGTAGTATTTCCTCTAATATCTGTTTGTTGGAATGCAATAACTAAAGATCCAATATTGACAAAAGCCCAGACTATAACGAATTGTAGTACTGGGTATAAAAGCATTATTAATACAAATAACCAATCCTTCTTTTGGGATTTAGTAATTCTCCTTTTACCTTTTATCATATAATCACCTATTGATATACATACTGAAGTCATCAGCGTAAACAACATTATTAAGTGTTGTATCGACCATAATCATGATTTTCTTAGTTCCTTCTGGAGCTATACCTTGATATTTAAAATTCTTATAATCTAATTCATCAATGTCGAATACAATTTCACTAATCTTAGAATCTATATTATTTTGGAATTGAATAGTTACTTTTCCTTTTCCTTTTGCGTAGAAACTAAAATCAATATTATATCCATCATAGATAGAATCTATTACTTGTCTCACTCTTCCTATATCTTTAACTTCTATTCCATAAGAATCATTCATTCCTGAATTTGAAAGGATTCTTGTGAAATTATTTAAAGATGTCGTTTTTCTTAGTTCTTTTAACTTTTCATTTATATAATCATTAATCTCTTCATCAGTTGCGTCCGGATTATTACTTAGATAGTCTTCTTTATATTTATTCTTTAAATACGCAGTTTCATCACTAGTTAAGTTTCTCTTATTGAAGTCCCAACCATAATTTTCATAATCACTATGAGTTTTTGCGTATTCAAATGTTGCATTAGATACTTTGTTAGGTGTTTCAATTGAAATTGGAGTAGTAGGATATTCATCATCAGCTGCGACTTGGTCTCTTCCAAATGTAGTTTCAAGAGTGTCACATGGTTGATTCTTAAATGGAATATACTCAACCCAATCTACATACATTGCATCTGATTCAAAGAGTGCTTCTCCTACAAATCCCGATGTATTAGGGAACCATAAACCAAGCCAAAGACGAGTATCCGCAAATGGTACAAACACATTTGATACTGCGGTTACTACACCATCAATGTAATAAACTACAAGTTCAGGGTCAGTATACCAATCAAATCCAAAGGTATGCCAGTTTCCGTCATTTAAAGCTACAAAGTTTTCATCCATTCCTTCAAGTTCAGTTAACTTTGTATCTTGTGATTCTCTCATTTGAACTGTAATGTAGTTAGTATTTAATACATTTTCAAATGAAATAACATGTGTAGAATTAGCTCCACCTGGAAGCTCTATATCTATTTCATGGTTATTTCCATTTGATTGATCATATGAATAAACCCAGAAGGCAGTACACGCACCTAGTCTAGGTAATACTTTCATCTTAATTTGATATCTACCAGGTCTTGTTGTGAACTTTGAAATTAAGGCAGCTCCAGTAAGTGATCCATCCTTATATGAACCAACTCCTTTTACCTTTCCTTCTGTATAATATTTTCCATTGCCTTTAAGGACTAAGATTCCATCATCAGTATATCCAACATTCTCTTTGATAACACCACCGTTACCTCCAGTACCCCATGCTTGATTAGCAATATACCAATTATCTTTATTGACTCCGTCCATAAAGTCGTCAAAGAATAGATTATCTAAATCTAATTCAATTCCCTCATATAGTAAAGGAGAATCGCTCTTTTTATGCGAAGATAATCTATTATAGTAATCATTCATGTATTTATTTCTACTGTCAACATTAATTGTACTTTTCTTTGAACAGCCTACTATAAGTAGCAAAAAAATGCCTAAAAATAGAAATAAAATTGGTTTTTTCCAAAGTTTATTCATATAAACAAGTCCTCAATCTACTAAAATTTTAACATATAAAATGGCTTAATTCAACATATTATTTAATTAACTTAAAAAACATAGGTATTTTTAATTAGTTAATCTTTTTTTATATTCATTTCTATTGACAATATCTTTGATATATAGTAGTATTAAAGTAGTTTTTTAAATTTGTTAAAAATATCTAAAAATAGGTAAATAGGAGAATTTTATGAGAAAAAATATTTTTAAGATGTGTTTTAGTTTTATTGCACTTCTTTTGTTTGCGTTTGTTCTTATTGGCTGTAAAAAGACAAATGTTGATGGTAAAACACACATTAAAGTTCATGTATTAAATAGAGGTTATGGTATTACATGGATGAATAAAATTATTGAAAAATTTGAATTAGATAATCCTACTATTAAAGTGGACTTAGAAGCTACTGCTAATGAGGATCAAGTTATTAATAAAAATATAAATTCTAAAAAGAATGATGATGACTTATATATTTCTGTTGGCGTTGACTGGATGACTTATGCAGCTCAAGGTAAATTTGCTGAACTTGATGACATCATGGAAGATTTAGTTGATGGAGTTAAGTTAAAAGATAAAGTATCACAAGAATATAGAAATAGTATCTATTACCCAGATTCACAAGGAAAACTTCATACATATAGACTTCCTTGGATTAAAGCAACAGGTGGAATCTTCTATAATAAGAAAATGTTTGAAAACAATGGTTGGAGAGTTCCTACAACTTATCAAGAATTATTAGATTTATGTGAAACAATCGTTAATGAAGCATTACCAGTAGAAAACCAATCTTATACTGTTGCTCCATTTGTATATACTGGTCAAAACACTGACTACTTCGATTATGCTGTATATACTTGGTGGGCTCAACTTGCTGGCGAAGCTAATATCAAAGAATTCTTAAACTACTCTTCTGCTTCTAACTTTGATTCATCACAAAATTCTACATATGCAAAACTTAAAGAAGCCACTTCTATGTGGCAAGCATTAATTGGAAATACTGATTACGTTCTTGAGAATTGTTCTGGTCTTGATAACCACGATGCACAAAGAAAGTTCGCAAGAGGCGAAGCTGCTATGATGTTTAACTCTGACTGGATTTATAATGAAATCTTAGGTTATGAAATTAATAGTGAAGAATTTGAACTCGCATTAATGAAGACTCCTACAGCTCCAAATGCTGTTGAAGAAAACATTCTATATACAATTGGTGAAGATCAATACTTTGCAATTCCAGCTACATCAACTCATCAAGTTGAAGCTAAAGCGTTAATCAAGTTAATCGTTAGTGATTTTGGTTGTAAGACATTCTTAAAGGAAGCCAATGGTCTTCTTGCTTATGACTGCAACTATCAAGATAGTGATGCAACTAACTCATTTACAAAGAATCTTCTAAACATCAGAAGTCAATATACAAAAGCCTTTACTAATTATCCTAAACTAAATGATGGCGACGATAAGACAACTAAGTTTATGTATTTATCTGGATTAATTGATATTTGGTTTACTGGTGGACTCCGTCCATATGAAAACATGTTAAAAGGAACATCACTTGATAAAGCATTTAGTGATATAGCTCAAGCAGCTAAGTCACAATGGGATTCTAAGAAACAACAGGCAGGTTTATAATAAAATGAGTTTTAAAGATGAAGCATTAAATCTTCTTAAACTCGTACAAGAATTTAGAAGTAACAAAGACAAAATTGAAGAATCTAAAGTAGCTTCAAATTGTTTTATTCTTGATGATAATATCATTCTTCAAGAATCAAGAGAATTTGGAAATACAAGATATCCATATTCAAAAGATGGACTAACCATTTGGGCAAACGCAAATGGTTATTTCTCCATTAATGAATCTTCTTTCCATTTCATTCCTGAGACAGGTGAAGGAAAAGAGCCTTATACCGGATTCTTCGCTGGAATTAGAAATGAAGATAATACATTTAAAGTAATATCATTAACTGAAGTATCTAAACGTCCTCATGATGAATATGAAAGATTCACAGTATTTAAAAGAGAAGCCGCATATTATTTCACTATTGTTGAAAAAATAGTATTTGTATTAAGAGTATTTATGAGCGAAAAGAAAGAACCAATCTTCTCAGTCATCGCAATTAATACAGGCAGAGCTAAAAAAGATATTTACTTTTCTACTTATCTTAACTTCATTCTTATGCATGCACCACAAGAATGTTTTGAAACTAAGTGGTTTAGAAAAGCATCTCTTACTGAAGATGGTGCATTATTTGAAAGTGTAGAGGATATTGATAGAAATTTATCTTTATATAATTTCGCAGTAGTAAATAGAGTATTAAACATTAATAAAATTAAGTCTGAATCACATACTACATCTAAGAGTGAATACACTGGTTCTACTACTTTAGGTATATATAACGCAACCACTTTAGAAGTTGGTAAATTTGGTTGGGAAAGAAAAGTTACTCAATTCACAGATAGCGCTATTTTAGGCGATATCTATGGATTTACTCTATCAGGCTCTAAAGATGAATCAATAGACTACATAATTAGTTTAAGATTTAATAAAGATGAAGCATTATCACTTATTAATAGAGACTTAACTGGATATGCTGATAATCAACTTGAATCACTTAAAAAGACATTCAAAGAACCATCACTAAAAATGACTTTTGATGATGGTAAAAACTATATTAACGCAAAACTTTTAACTAAGTTTTTAAGAAGCGTTGAAGGTCAAGTTGAATTTGCGGCACTAGCTAAAAATAGTGGTGTATCTTTACTCGGAGTAAGAGATGTTGCTCAACAGATTGAAGCTTGTTTAATGTTTAAACCAGACGAGGCTAGAAGTAAGATACTTGAAATATTAAACTTCACAGACCCATCAGGTCGTCTTCCAAGACAATATTCAATCCCAAGAGATAAAGAGATTCCTCAAATGGATACTCGTGCCTTTATTGATCAAGGTGTTTGGGTAATTAATGCTCTTTATAGATATCTATCATTTACTGGTGATTATTCAATTCTTAAAGAGACTTGTGGTTATTTTAAAATAGTTGGAAGAAATAAAGTTGAATATACAGATCTTAAAGATAGTGTATATATGCATCTTATTAAAATTACCGATTATTTAGTAAATAATATTGATAAAACTACTTCTTGTGTTAAAGCTTTATATGGTGACTGGAATGACGCACTAGATGGTCTTGGCGTTACTAGTGACCCTAAGAAAGAGTTTGGAAATGGTGTATCAGTAATGACTACACTTCAACTATATGAAAACTTAGATCAAGTAGTTCAAATAATAGGCAAGTTTAATAATGACAAAAAGCTAATTAATAAATATAATAAAGTTAGAAAAACAATTGAAAAAGGAATACTTAAAAACGCTATAGATTCTAATGAAGACCAACTTCGAATTCTTCATGGTTGGGGAGATAATAGAAGTTATAAAGTTGGAAGCTTTAATGACCCTGACGGTGAATCTCGTGATTCACTTACCGTTAATGCATTCTTTGTATTAAGCGGAATGATTAATGTTAAACCTGAAATGAGAGATCATATTCTAGGTGCTTATTTAAGACTTTCATCTAAATATGGATTTAAGACATTTGAACCATATTTTAAAAGAGGAACTAAAGGCGTAGGAAGAATTGTAAATCTTCCAAAAGGTACCGCAGAAAACGCAGCTACATATGTTCATGGAGCTTTATTTGGTATTTGGAGTTTATTTAGAATGAATGAACCTGATTATGCATTCAATGAATTATATAAGGTTCTTCCAATAACTCATAGATACATCTCAACCACTCCTTCTATTATGTCTAACTCATATGGATACAACCAAGATTTAGGTATTGATGGTGAATCAATGAATGACTGGTTTACTGGTTCAGCTAATGTATTAATTAAAATGATGGTATTTGATGTATTTGGATTTACTCCAAATCTATCAGGCATTACTATTAGACCTTTATCTCATATACCATTTAAGAGTGCATCTTTAAGTGTAATTGTAAAAGGGAAATTAATTAACCTAACACTTAAAGAAGGTAAAAATGAATCAGTTACATTCAACGGCTTACCTTTAGCTCTTGATAATGGAAAAGTATTTATTGATGATTATAATTTAAAAGATAAAAATACTATAGTTATCACATTCATAGGAGGTAATAGATAATGAAATACGTTGTATTAAATAAAGACGATATCGCAAAAGATATCGCAGATAGAATTGTTTCATTAATTAAAACCAAAGAAAAACCTGTCCTAGGTCTTGCGACTGGTTCTACTCCTCTTCCTTTATATGAGGAATTAATTAAGAGATATAAGGAAGGTGAAGTAAGTTTTAAAAATGTTAAAACATTTAACCTCGATGAATATATCGGTCTTGATGAATTGAATGACCAAAGCTATAGATATTTTATGAATCATAATCTATTTAGTCATATAGATATTGATTTAAATAATACATATGTCCCAAATGGACTGATTAAAGATGAAGACCCTTTATATTACGATAAGATGATTAAAGAAGCTGGAGGAATTGATATTCAAGTATTAGGTATTGGTACTGATGGTCATATTGCATTCAATGAACCTGGCGCTTCTTTTGATTCACTAACTCATATAGAAGCTTTAAAGGAATCAACTATTAAAGATAATTCAAGATTCTTTGCGTCTATTGATGACGTACCAAGATATGCAATAACTATGGGACTTAAATCTATAATGAATGCAAGAGAAATTGTCTTAATCGCAACAGGTAAGGCTAAAGCTAAAGTAATTAGTGAACTTAAGAAAGGTATAATCAGTAATGATTTACCAGCTAGTATATTAAATAAACACAATAATGTGACTATATACGTAGATGAGGAGGCTAATTCATTATGATTTTAAGTGATGTAAAAATTGTATTAGATTATAGAATCATCGAACATGGTTCAGTAAAAATCGTTGATAAATATATCGATGAAATCTATGAAGAAGTTATTACTGAAGGTGACAGTGAAATTATTAACTGTCATAATCAAATCTTAATGCCTGGCTTTATTGATCTTCATACTCATGGTACTAATGGTGTGGATTATATGAACGCTAAGGTTGAAGACTTTAAAATAGCTTGTGATGCATTATACGCTGAAGGCGTCACCACATTCCTCGCTACTACCCTAACTTCTACTAAAGAAAAGATATTAGAGGCAATTAAGAATATTAAAGAGGCCGCAAAAATAAATCCATCTCTTTATGGAATTCATCTTGAAGGTCCATATATTAATAAAAAATATTCTGGAGCTCAAAATCCAAAATATATTAGACCAATTGATTTAGATGAACTAAATGAGTTTATTACTACTGGCGAAGGTTATGTAAGATACATTACTATCGCACCTGAAGCTTCAACTAACACTAAAGAAGCTATTAAACTTCTAAGAAGAAATAATATAGTAGTATCTGCAGGACATAGCGATGCGACATTCAACGATATTGAAGAAGCTATTAAGCATGGACTCACTAATCTAACTCACGTTCATAATGCGATGAGTCCATATAGCCATAAGCGTCCTGGAATGGTTGTGGCTGGAATGTATTTTGATACACTATATTCAGAACTAATATGTGACTTTGTGCATGTTGAAAAAGACGTTCTTGAAACTTATTATAAAATAGTTGGTCCAAATAGATTCATGATTATCACAGACTCTTTATCTCCTAAAAATACTAAAGAAAAAGAGTTCGTTATGGAAGGCATGGATGTAGTAAATAAAGGTAATGCATTATACCTAAAAACAGGACCTTTAGCTGGATCAGTACTATCTATGGATAAGGGCCTCCGAAATATGGAAGAATTGTGCCATATCAATTTAATGGATTTGGCTAAAATTAGTAGTTTTAATCAATCTAAGTCATTAGGATTAACTGATAGAGGAGCCATTAAAGAAGGCCTACTCGCAGACCTTGTATTATTAGATAATTCACTACATGTACTAGAGACATTTAAAGAAGGTAAAATCGTATATAAAAAGGATGGAAATTAATCCATCCTTTCTTATTCCCCTTTTTATATTTTATAAATCGATTATTTGTTTTATTCTATTAAAAACAACATTAGAAACACGTAACGAAAACACTTTGTTCTCGTAATTTTCTCCAATATATGATATTTCCATTATCAATCCATTTCCTTTATTAATAAAATATAAAAATGGTAACAATAACATATTAAACTTAACATATTCTATTTTCTTGATATTTTTTTTCTTTATTACTTCACTATTAAATGAAATACAACCATTATTCGATACAATTTTTATTTTTTTTGAAAAGGCACATAATAAAATGCATCCTACTACAAACAAGCCCAACCATATCAAAAGAACATAAAGTATTTTTAATGGATACTGAAATGTTTTAGTATAAAATGTTATACCGATAAGGCAAAAAACATGAATGACTATAATCGGAGAAAAACCTATAAATAGAAGGGTAGAAATTACCTCATAGTTATACTCTTTTGTTTCAAACCACATATTAAATTCCTCTCAATATTTTAGCAAATCATCAATTATGATATTAGGTATGGTTTATTCCTCGATTTGATTATAATATAATGAAATCCTTTTTCTTTTTTATTTAATACTACTTTTGTTTTAATTCAATAACTTCACCGCCAGTAGCAACAACCATTTTAATTGCATTACATATCAATTACATATAATTTATTTTATTCTTTAACATAAATTATTGAATTATAAATTACATATATTAAAGTTTTTATATCAATTCACTATTTATGTTTAACAAGCGTGTTTGATATAACAGAAACATTTTATACAATAATGCAAATATAGTGCACAATTTTCAGAAACAATTACCATACTATTTCATATTTTTCAACAAACCATCCGTCTCTTCCTCTAGTGCAAATCTTTGTGGAATCATTTTTATATTTTGAATTATTGACTAATTCTTTCATTTGTTCCCAACATTTTTTGTAACTTGTTTGAGGTTCAAATTGATAATAAAAAGTAGTGCCATCTGATATATCGTATTCATAGTTTAAAACATACAAGTTCTTTTGTCTTCTTTTAACAAGCACATCAAACGCTTTTTTTTCTACTCTCCAACCTTTATTCAGATTTTTCTTCATTTCTATTAAATCAACTGCCATTTTCTTTTCGTTTACCCAAAACCCTGCTCCAAGTCGCAGTTCCACTCTTTCACCATCGGTTTTATCTATTTTTTTAAAAAATACATATTCAACGAAATAAATTTTCATATTAAAAACCTATCATTTTTTTCTTTCTAACTATTTTTGTTTTTTTATTTCACCGAGACTGCTCAACCATTATTTCCTATAAGCTTAATTGTCAAGCAAAACAAAATCTATATCAATGCACTCCTCAATAATTAAATAGTAATCATGTTTACGACTTGAAGCTACAATTAAAACTTCATCATTGAAATCAGAATAATATAAGTTTGAAATATCAATTGAATTTTTAAGTGCTTCGTTATTAAATTTATTTACATCTATATATTTTTTCTTTCTATTGTAAGATAGTATGTTAACTAAGAAAGAGGTTTCCTCAACCAAACAGTCATTTACTTTAATCTTTAATACTATCGGTTCACTTTTTTCTATTTCAGATCCATTATCATTTAATACATAAAGGCCTTTATGAAAGAAAATATTAACATATCCTTTCTCAATTTTAATAAATGATATAGCGGAATCATGATAGCCGTACATATTTAGTTTTTTTATATTCATTTTAAATCTCCATTCAAAGTAACAAAGCTCTTGAAATCTTTTCCACTAAATTTTCAATCACTTTTTACATTCCTACAATAACTTTCATCTTGAACATAACCACTTTCATATTTAAATATTTTTTAGAAAATAAGTAGTCTATTTTAAGGTTATATTCAAGCATGGTTTATTCCTCGATTTGATTATAATATGAAGAAATCCTTTTTACAAGAAAAAGGATGGAAATTAATCCATCCTTTTATTATTTATTTAACTATTTCTTTTGTTTAAGTTCGATTACTTCTCCGCCTGTTGCAACAATCATCTTTATTGCATCATCACTGAAGTCATCTGCTACTATTGTGAGTTTCTTATCAAGTACTCCTCTTGCGAGAACTTTAACTGAATCAAACTTACTTTGAATTAATCCTTTTTCTTTCATTTCTTTAATAGTTACTTTATCACCACTATTAAAGTTTTCTGAGATTATATCAATGTTTATGATAGTTTTCTTGCCACCTATAGATTTAACGAATTCTTCGTGGATAGCTTCTTTTACTACTTCATCACCGATTAAATCTTCAGCTTCAGCTACAGTTACTTTTTCTTTAACTTCTACATCTTTTAGGTGATGAGCTTGATGAGTATGTTCTACTTCTTTTTCTGTCTTTTCACCAAGTTGAAGACCATAGCAGTAATCTACAATATATCTAACGTCTCTTGATGTATATTTAGAATCAATTGGAATAGAGAGCCATGTATCTTTTGATTTAGGGAATAAACTCTTATTAACTACTTTGCCTTCATCTTTAAGTTCTTTCATTAACTTATTATCAGCATTTCCAAGTAAGAGTAATGTTCCATCTACTTCATATACATAGATAAAGCATTTCTTTACATCGCCTTTATTTACATAGTGAGTATCAGCTAGAGGAAGACCAGTAGAAGTGAAGTTTGCTCTTTCGTTAACTATTACTTCTTCACCGTATTTTTCTTCTAAGTGGTCTACAACGAACTTCTTATTGAAGATATCATTTACTGAAGATTCTTTAGCGATAGCTAGAGATTCTTTTAATGTTACTTCACCTTTTGCTTTCTTAGCACTATCTCTTACAACTCTTACACCAAGTGGTAAGAAATAACAGTAATCAAGAATATATTCAATATCTTCGTTTGTATATTTAGAATCAATAGGTAAGCTATACCATTGATCTTTTGATTTAGGGAATAAACTCTTGTTTACAAGTTTTCCTTCTTGGTGAAGTTCATGAGATAAATGGTGATCTGCATTAATTAAAAGGAGTGTAGTTCCTTCTGTTTCATATACATAAACAAAGCATTTTTTAATATGACCTTTATTTACATAATGAGTGTCAGCTAGAGGGAGGCCAGTTGAGGTATAATTCTCTCTTTCATTTACTATTACTTCATCATTGAATCTTTTTCTTAGATAGTCTCTAATGAATTGTTTATGAATTTCAGTTTTAGTTTCAGAATGACTCGCTTTCTCGATAGATTCTTTAAGAGTTAATTCCTCTTCTTCATCTTCTTCATCATCTTCTTCTTCAGCCTCTTCTTCAACAGGAACAAATTCTTCTTCTTTAGATTCTTCTACTTTGATAGGTTCAACAACATCATCTTCTTGTTTTGCTTTTTTAGATTTTAAAATAAGAAGAACAGCCACAATTATAATTGCAGCTACAACTATGCCAATAAGCACATAAACAAATGGTTGAATTGCAAATAACAATGAATTAATCATTTTTCCTCCTAATATATTTCTACAAATTGTTACTCCACATAAATTATAAATCTCTCTTTTTCTTTTTTCAATTAGGATAATAAAAAAATAAAAGATGGATTAAATCCATCTCTTATAATAATTCTTCGATACTCTTTTCAATAGATTCAGGAGTGTCAGTTGGTTCAAATCTATGAACAACATTTCCACTTCTATCTACTAAGAATTTAGTAAAGTTCCATTTAACATTCTTACCTGTATTTTCAGGAGCGTTATCCTTTAAGAATCTAAATAGTGGTTCTTCTTCTTTACCATTTACTTTAACCTTAGAGAATCTAGGGAATTTAGTATTATAGTTAAGTGAACAGAACTCATTAATCTCTTCATCTGATCCAGGTGCTTGGAATAAGAATTGATTGCATGGGAAATCTAAAATTTCAAATCCCTTTTCATTATATTTTTCATATAATGCTTCAAGTCCTGTGTATTGAGGAGTAAATCCACAACGAGTCGCAGTATTAACGATTAATAATACTTTGCCTTTAAATTCACTTAATGATACATCACTACCCTTTTGTTTTACTACAAAATCATAAATCATGTTTTTCCTCCATTATACATCTAGCAGGAGTCGAACCCACAACTTATCATCCGGAATGATACGTTATATCCATTTAACTATAGATGTATATATTTTATTTTATAATGTATTCTAACATATATTAAAAATATAGTGGTTAGTTATGCTTAACTATTTTTATTTCTAGGTTTAAGTATCACAATTATTAATCTAATTAATGAGGCAAACAGTACTAATACTAGTGAGAATAATAAAGATATTAATAAAGTAACGAGGAGATATGAACCTCCAAGAAACATTATATTTAAGAATGGTTCATACCAGTTCACAAGTAAATAATATAATAAGACATTTACTAGGGCTAATATAACTACTAAAAATGGTAACCCTAGTAATGCGCATTTAATATCCGCATTAGATAAATTCATATGAAGGGCAAGACACAATACTATAAATATATATAGAAGTGACTGCCAGTAAAATGAAAATGAAGTAAAAAGATTGATAGTTGTAGTCTTTATTAGAATATAAAAACTATTAAAACTTATTGGAGATGATACAAAATTATGAACTTCATTATTAATAGCCAATCCCATATCTTTAAGAAGAAAGATAGTAAGTAAATATATAATAACGCTTCCAACTATAATTGGTGCTGCACCAATTAAATAGTTGCCTGATGCGGCATATATATTCTTCTTATTATATGTATGATCAACGTATCCAAGGACTCCATCATTACTTATTCTATATAGTCTCATTTCTTCTATTTTATGCATAAAAATAATACACATTAACGCATGTGATAATTCGTGAATAGGTGTACCAATTAAACCAGTTATAAAACAAACCACTCTATTATTATAAAGTAATGAATAAAATAATTTATTTAAAAGGCCAATAACGAAACCCATAAGTAATATTAAGACTACATAATAAAACAATTGAAACAAAAAATTAATTATTAATTGAGCCATTTTAAATCCTCACTAATTATTATAATCGAAAATAATATGTTTCAACTCTTTATTTTAGGGTAAAATAAAGTAGGTGATATTATGTATAAAGTAATCTTAAAAAAGAATGAAGAAAAAAGAATAATAAGTGGATCTAACACTATCTATGCGAATGAAGTACTTCGAGTTGAGAATAAAGATAAAAATGGCTCTCTCGCAGAAGTTTATTCATTTGACGATAAATTCCTAGGTAAAGGTTATATTAATCATTTATCAAAGGTTTTAGTTAGATTATTCTTAAATAAAGATGAAGATGATTCTAAAGAATTATTTAAAGAAAGAATTAAAAAAGCTAATGACTTTAGAGTTAGCTTAGGCTTAAGTTCTGCCTATAGAATGGTATTTAGTGAAGCTGACGCTCTTCCAGGTCTTATCATTGATAAATATGAGGATGTATATGTGATTGAAATATCTTCGCTAGGAATGGATTTAAAGAAAGATATAATAGTTGAATCAATTATAGAATTATTTAATCCTAAAGGAATATATGAGAGATGTGAAGAGAATTTAAGAACTAAAGAAGGTCTTAAATCTATTGAGTCAACTTTATATGGTGAAGTACCTGATAGCGTTATTATTACTGAGAATGGTTTAAAACTTTCAGTTCATATTAAAGAAGGTCAAAAGACTGGTTACTTCTTAGATCAAAAAGACAATAGATTAGCTTTAAGAAGATATACTAAAGGTAAAACTGTGCTTGATTGTTTCAGTAATAGTGGAGGATTCTCTTTAAACGCTTGTACAAACGCGCTTAAAGTTACTGCGGTAGATATCTCAGAACGCGCCATAGAAAACGTTAAAGAAAACGCTAAACTAAACGGATTCAATAATATAGACACTATTACTGGAGATGTATTTAAAGTATTAAGAGACTTTAAGAAAGATGGGACTAAATTTGATGTGATAGTCTTAGACCCACCTGCCTTTACTAAATCAGTTAGTGAAGTTAGCGATGCCTTAAGAGGATATAAAGATATTAATATCCTCGCCATGAAATTACTTAATGAAGGAGGAATATTAATATCTTCTTCTTGTAGCCATTTCATTACTCCAGTATTATTTAGTAAGATGTTAATAGATTCAGCTAGAGAAGCTAAAGTAAATGCTAGATGCATTGAAATTAAATCTCAAGCACCAGATCATCCTTCACTTCTTTTAAGTGATGAAACACAATACTTAAAATTCTATGTACTTCAAATAAATAAAAGATAATTAAAAAGAGGGAGAATCAATTAAGATTCTTCCTCTTCTTTATCTAGATATACGCCACTAGACATATATCTATCTCCATTATCAGGTAATATAACTACAACATTCTTTCCCTTAAATTCATCTCTTTTAGCAACTTGAATTGCGGCATATAATGCAGCACCAGATGAAATACCCGCAAGAATTGATTCGGCTCTTGAAAGTAAGAGAGTAGTTTTGAGTGCACTTTCATTTGGGACATCAATAACTTCATCAATTACATCTTTATCAAGTATTTCTGGAATAAATCCAGCACCAATTCCTTGAATTACATGTTTTCCTGAATATCCTTTAGTAAGAACTGGAGATGCTTCTGGTTCAACACCAATTACTCTGATATTTTCATCTTTTTCTTTTAAGAAGTGACCAATACCAGTAATAGTTCCACCAGTTCCAATACCAGCAACTAAAGCATCTACTTTTCCATCAAGGGCTTCATAGATTTCTGGAGCTGTATGAAGGTAGTGTGCTTTAGGATTTGATTCATTAACGAATTGACCAACAATTATTGAATTAGGATTTGCCTCATTAATCTCTTTAGCTTTTCTAATAGCACCAGGCATACCATTAATTCCAGGAGTTAATACTACATTTGCACCATATGATCTCATAAAATCAATACGTTCTTTACTCATACTATCAGGCATAACAACTGTTAAGTTATATCCTTTATAGTTTGAAATAAACGCAAGGCCAATTCCGGTGTTTCCTGAGGTTGGTTCTATTAATAATGTATCTTGATTTATAATTCCTTCTTTTTCTAAATCTTCAATCATTTGAAGGGCAGCTCTATCTTTAACTGAACCAGCTGGATTAAAAGCTTCTACTTTTGCGTAAAGATTCGCTTTTAGGTTAAATGCTTCTATAATGTTATTTAATTTAACGAGTGGAGTATTACCCACCAACTCTAGAATAGAATTATTATATTTCATATGTCCCCCTAATTTTATTCTAATTATAGCAAATAATAGATTTTAGCCAAGAAATATGCTCAAAAAGAAAAGGCTCTAGATTGTCTAGAGCCTTTATAATTAATTTATTAATTATTCAGCAAAATCGATAACGACTGTAGCTTCACCATTAGTTAAAGTTTTAACTTCAACTGTGAATCCAGCGTTAGATCCATCAGCCCACTTAATACCTTCAAGTTTGCCGTTTGCTTTCCATAAATCACTATTATCTAAATATTGATTCTTAGCAATAGAACCATCACCATCAGCTTCTACTACTGTAATAAGCATATTGCTTGGGTTACCATTATGAGCTTCTGTAACATCCCAAATTGAAGTAATTGATGAATTATCAGATTTAGGATTAGCAACAACATGAAGAATCATTACACCAGTTTCAGTTGGAAGGCCACTATTACCTTTCATCATTTCATTTACACCTGTTGTAGGGTAAAGGTAGATAATATAGAATTCATTATAGTATATACCATTAAAGTCTTTAGCGATAAAGATTGCTTTCTTGTTGATATCAGCTTCATCAACTTTAGCTAATGATTCAATAGTTAATTCAGCGTCTTTATTGATTACGATAGTTGGGTTAATCCAGCCAAGTAATGCTTTAGAGAATGCATCATGATCACCAACGTTTGTATCCATCATGATACCACCACCAAATCCACCTGTTTCAATGTTATCTTCACCATTATAGTCATAGTAGTCATCAAGACCTAAAGCGTGACCAGTTTCATGAATAACAGTTTCAGCGTTTACTATTGGTTGTTTTTCAAGAACTTGGCCATAATCATCAGTTAATTCTTCAGTGAAGAAACCAATACTTAACCACATATATACATCAATTGCTTTACCATCAAATTTAGATTCTTCGCCTGATTCATAGTATTCATATGTATATGCCCACCATAAATCCATTGCGTCTTCGCTTGTTGAATATGGAGCAAGATAAATCATATATACGCAATCAATATAACCATCATTATTAGCATCATATTGAGTGTAATCAATAGTTGTATCGTAGTATGCGATAGCTCTAGCTAAATATTTATAATCTAAAGCATCAAATCCTTCAAGATAACCTTCTTCATAATCTTTTTCAGATAAGTGGTAAGCTTCACCAGTAATGAATGCATCAAGAACTGTAGCAGTGAAGTTTAATTTACCATAAGATACTTTTTGATAATATGATCTTAAAGATTCCCAACCAGTAGCTTCACTAGTTCCATTGAATCCTTTTTCAAGGAGTTCTTTATAACCAGTCTTAAGATTTTCTGGTGAATTTGTGAACATAACTGGAATAACAAGCACATTTACATTACCTTCAGATGGAAGACCTACGTTTACACCATATCTTTCAGTAGCGTATTTAACACCCTTACCTTGATCTTCAGTAAATTCATCAACTTTACCTTCTGGAAGTTTAACTTGAACGTATACTTTAGCAGTTTGATCACCCTTAGAAAGAATGATTGTGTATGTTCCAGGTTTTGTTCTTCTATATTCTGTATCATCAATTGCATAGTCTCCAGCATCAAGGACTGTCTTAACACCATCTTGATAGAATGTTACAACTAAATCAGCAAGTGCATCTTTAATAGCTGTATCATATTCAACTGTGATATCTTTAGCATTTGTCTTAAGACCATTAGAATATTCGTATGAAGTTATATCTGTAAGTCTTAAAATGAAATCATCGCCAGATAATGAAACAGCAACATTCTTAAGACTAACAGCCTTACCAACTGGGTCATCTGTTCTGAAGATAGTTGCAATTTGGCTCATATCTTCTTCACCAAATACTAATGAGATATCTTTACCACCGATTGTAGTAAATACAATTTGTTTATTTGTTAAATCATATTCCTTAACTATAGCGAAGTTGAGGTTAATAATTTCACCAGCGTAAGTTTCATCTTTATCTTCGAGTGTTTCAACTTCATAACCGATCATTGAAGTTGCTTCTTCTTCATCAATTGTAAGTTCAGTTAATACGAGTTCATAGAGTTTACCAGTTACTTTAACTGTAGCTGTGAATTCAACAATCTTTCCAACTGCTGGAACTGTTTCAAGAGTATCATAATGAAGTGCGATTGAACCAGTTTCATCACATACATAAAGTACTTTTTCAGCTGTGTTAACACCATTTACATATGCAGCTAAAGATACACTTGCGCCATCTTCGAGTTCATAAACATTAGCAACTTTAGCTTCTTCAGCTGGTCCTACGTATTCTGTAGCTTCTGGAATAGTGAAGTTAACTTTACCAATTTCAGAGAACTCAATTGTATAAGTGAATGAACCAGTATATGTTTCATCACCATCACTATATGTATCTACTTCTGTATAATTAGATTTAACGATAATCTTAGATACATTGCCATCAGCAATAGTAACTTCAAAACTCTTATAAGTTTCAGTAGTTACATAGTGATATGAATCACCATAAGCGTCAGTATCATCACCTTCAAGATTACCGTTTCCACAGAAGAAATCATCAGAAACAGTATCAATCTTAGTTGAGCTTAATCTATATTTATTATCACCAATCTTTTCAAAATCAGTATAAGTTAAAACATCAAAATCAATCTCTGGAATATTTAACGCATAGTAATATTGATCAAAATCTGCATTTTCACTAGTAACATATACCCAATTTGATTCTTCAGTATCATCATTAGCATTTCTTCTTGTTAAGAAATCACTCCAATCAATATCACCATAATCAAATTCTTCATCTGATTCTACATATTCAAACTCAACATATTCAATAAGGTCTTTAATGAAGTAATAATAAGTTACTGGATAAGTTTCACCAGAGAGCCAGTCTTCTTCTGTAGTTTCAACCATAATTGAATCATTTTCATCGCCTTTGAAATAAAGAGTAACATCTAGTGGATAATCAGCAAAATCTCCAGTACCTTTATAAGCATAGTGAAGTTTATAATTAGTTAATGATTGAAGAGCTTGAAGAGCTGTGTTTAAAGCTTCATCAGCTGGCTTAACTTCAACAGGTTTAACTTCACCGCCATATACAACTTTAATACTATCGAACTTTTGAGCTCCGCCTGATACTGCGAAAGCAAAGAATAAATGTGAACTTTCAAATTCGTATGTATAAGTACCAGCAGCTGTGATAGTAATTGAACCAAGTGGTTCAAGTCCTGCGCCCTCAAATGAATCAATACCATCAAATGCTTCATCAAAACCATAGAAATCTAGAGTTCTTTCTCCATATGGTTTATCACTTGTTACTACTGTGATAGACTTAACTGCTTTTCCAGCAGTTTTATTCATTAATACAGCACCTTCTTTGTTTTGATCAGGTTTTGGTGCACGGAATTGAAGTTTACCACCATCAACGATAATATGTGCATAATATTCAACTCCATCTTTAGTAACTGTAAGATCTGTGTATGTAGATCCAGTTGTTCTAAAGTCTGAGGCAGCAAATGTGTGCTCAACAGTTTGTTCTTTAGTTTGAGTTTCAGAACCATAACCTTGAGTTTGTGAGCCACTGCCATTTTGTGTTGTTGTTGTTTCGTTGCCATTATTCTTTGTAGGCTTAGTTTTCTTATCGCATGATGCTAAAAAGAAAACTGCTGTTAAGCAAAGAAACACGCTTAATAACTTCTTTAACATATATAACTCCTTTTATTAATTTCTTTTAAAATTACATTTTAAACGTGAGTTTATTATATACCCACAAGTATAAAAAGTAAAGAAAAAAGTAAGGATTAACAATTTATTGTTATCCTTACTTTGTTTTCATTTTTATTCAAATGTTACTTTGAGTTGAGCTAATGCTAAGAATCTGTCAGATGGACTAATTGCAAAGAAATTATAGTCTGCAGTAAATGTATATGTATAAGTAGTTGTTCCTGAAGCGAGTTGAATAGTTTCAACAGGTGTTAATCCTTTAGCAGCAAATGCTTCAAAATCAGCAATAGCTTCATTGAAACCAAATACTAAAATCTTACCGTCAAAGTTTTGATTTGCAGCATCAACAGTAATTTCAATCTTTACAACTTTCTTAGCAGTTGTATTCATAATTACAGAAGGTTGTCTTGTAATTACTCCTTTCTTTACTTTTGCAACACCTACTTGTAAGTAACTGCTACGGATAATACTGTGTGCGTAGAATCCAACGCCATTCTTTTCAATGTTCTTTTGAACATAGTCGGTAATTTCTTCAGTTGCTGCATCACCGAAATCTGAAGCACTTAAAGTAATAACTACTTCTTGTTTTGCTACTGGTTTAGTAGTAGCATCACCCTTTTGTGTTTGGCTTCCACCATTAACTACTTGTGATGATTCATTTCCTTGTTTCTTTGTTTGAGGTTGAGTCTTCTTTTCACAACCAACAAGTAGAACTAAAGCAAGTAAAACAAACATCACTGATAATAATTTGTTTTTCATGTTTTTTCTCCCTTTTTTAATAAAATTAAAATATTTCACTAACACTAGTTTACTCCTCCTTTACATAAATGTAAAGGGTAGAAAAAAAGGAAAATAAAAGCGAGCAATTTTGCTCGCTTATATTATAGATTTTTAAGTCTAGTTATAAGTATTAATAATCTCGTTTACACTTCTAGAATCTTTGTTGTAATAATTAGTGAACTCATCAACTTTTAAGTCAAGAACGTTAACGAATTGACCATTAGCACCTTGTCTTCTAATTAGTGTGTAATCTCCAACCTTGATTTCGAGATAATTCTCAGTTTCGCCTGTCTTATATTCTACAGTGAAAACTTGATTTTCTACTTTAACATTTTGAGTAGATGATTTTAAACGATAGTTAGCTGTAGCTTTCATAGTAGCAGTATCTAATGATACGATATAGTATTCATAAAGATTTTGGTTATCATAAGTTAATACATAGTTACCAGTAAGTCCATTAAGGATGAATGGTAATACTTCAGGTAATTTACCCATCTTCTTTTCAACATATGATAAGTCTGACTTAGAAGATACTTTAGTATAAGTAACTGATGTAGATGTCTTCTTTCCGAATACTGCAGGATGAGATTGGTTTAAAGTCTTCTTAAATAGTTTGAAGTATAAACCTAATGTTTCATATCCACATCCAGGAACATCTTTACCAGATGTTTCTTGGCCATTAGTAAAACTAATTTCTTTTACTTTATTTGTTTCTTCTTCATCATATACATATTTAACTTTGATAGCTTCAACTCTTAATGCTTCACTACTTGATTTATAAGCATAAAAACCTGTGCCATCATCTTTTATAACTAAATACGCAACGATTCCTTCTTTCTTTATTTGATCATTAGCTTCAGGATCTGAATTATCATTTGAATTACTTAGTGTATATTTAGTTAATTCATATGTACCAACTAATTGTTTTAAAGTACCAGGTTTAGATGCGTAGCAAGATACGAGTGATAAAGTTACTGCTACAAGCGCGATAATTGAGAATATATTAATTAATTTTCTTTTCATAATAATTCCCTCCTTTTTAAATCTACATTTTGATATTATTACTTAATCTATACTAAGTCAAAACAATACAAAAAAATGGTTATAGAAACCATTGTTTTTGTGAAAAAGATGTAAAAATGTGAAAATACTGTGTATTTTATATTACTTCTCTTAAGCCATTTGATTCTAAGAATTCTTTTAATTCCTTCTTATGGTGACCATATATTATTTGATGATGGTTACCTAAAGAACTTCTTAAGAAATATGAAGCATCTAAGTTAAGTTTAATCTTAACTTGAGTTCTACATCTATCTTTTCTATATTCATTAGTGAATAGATTTCCTTCTTCTACATAGAATTCATCTAATCTAGAATTAATCTTTAAAATAGTGATATCTCCAGTTTTAAGTTCTCC
Organism: Caryophanales bacterium; assembly: GCA_016287865.1. Taxonomy (GTDB): domain Bacteria; phylum Bacillota_I; class Bacilli_A; order Izemoplasmatales; family UBA1188; genus UBA1188. The sequence goes on along the minus strand of JAEEXP010000002.1, from coordinate 32,890 downwards.
ATGTAGTCCAATTCCAATACCTGATTCAAAGTGCGTATCAAGTGTAGTATTTATAGACATATCAAGAGGAAGTGTACAGTGAGCAAATTCAACTATATTATTTACTGGATCAATCCATTGTGGATTAGCTTGGAATGCTTTAGCGTTTAATACTTTAAGTGCAACATAAGCGCTAATCATCGCAGGAATATCTCCTTCACATGATGCGATTATTCCTTCTTTATTAAATAAAGCTAAAGACAAGCAAGTTGAAGATTTAACTGCCTTAATAATATCGAAACATCTAATAGTGAATCCATCTAAATCATATTTCTTAACTATTACTTTTAAAGCTTCATGGATTCTTAAGGCTTTATCTAATTCTTTATTGTCGTATTTGAAGTCATAAGAATTAGATAAACCTTTCTCATTAATTTTATTAATCTCTTCTATTACTTCTTTATCATCAATATCTATGAGTTCAATATTAAACACATCAAGAGCTCTATTATAATTAACTTCTGATGAGATTAACCAATCACTAGGTTTTCCAATTACTCCAAGTCTTACGACTTTAGAATTTATTCTATTTTCATATAATGCTTTAATTCTATCTACGATATAATCATCGTTTCCGTGTAATACTTCGCACTTTTTAGAATTATCTTTTAAGAATGTGAGTATTTCAAGTGATGCAGCTAGTGAATTAGATGCACCATAAGTTAAAAGATAATAAGGTCCTGGATAAGTGTTATATATTTCATTTTTAAAGATAGCCTCAGATCCGCCTGATTGAACTAAGATTAATAAAAAATCATCTTTTTTAACTTTAGATAAATCTTCAATAATATTAAATTCATATTCGTTATTTAACTTATTAGTTAAAGATTCTAATAATTTAGCTGAATCTTTATTAATTAAATCTCCATAACTCATCATAGATTTAATTGGATATACCCAAATATTCTTTTTCATATTTAACTCCTTAAAATAAAAATAAGTGGCATATATAATATACCACTATATTAATAATATTCACTCTGAACAATTTAATTAATAAGGGAAATGCGGAGTAATTTCATACTTAACAAGTGTATTTGAAATTAAACTTATTTTTTCTTTAATAAAATTAGCATAGCCCTCAAATATCACAAATCCATTTTTCAATAATTCCTTAGATTCTTTAAAATTCTTACCAGTTAATTTTGATATTATTTTAATAGATTCAATACTTTCATCATTATTAGGCATAACAATAATCTTATAAATGTTTGGATCAACATCAATATCATCCCACTTTGTTGTTGCTATTTTACATCCACATTTAGGGCAAGTCAACGTTAAAGCAGGCTTGTTGTACTCGGCAACCATTTCACCATTACATTCTGGGCACAAATATTTATTATCTTCCATGTTTAACTCCTCCAGGTTTAAATTCTATAAAACTACCTTTTACTAATAAATCTTATTTAATTTCTTTTTAAGAATACTTACTAAAACATCAAACATCACTATTATTAACACTAATAATATTAACCACGCAAGTATTACACCGAAGTCTAGATTAAGCTTCGCATCATTAATAATTTGACCAATCGAATTATTTACTGACGCAATATATTCACTCATAACCATAACCTTTACACCAAGTGAAATTGATTGAAGGAATGTGATTAACATTGGAGGAAGAGCTAAAGGCAGGTATACTTCTTTATACTTTTCTAAAGTAGAACCTTTAAGCATTTTAACTTCTTCAATGATATTCTTATCAATCTTTAATGCTCCACCTACTCCATCATATACTAAAGGGAATATAACCATAAATGAAACAATATATGGGATTATCTCTTTATTATTGAATAATAAAATATAAAGATAGACAGATACTATCGCAAATGGCGATGCCTTAATAATAAAGATTAATGGATTCACTATATCTTTATTGTATTTAAAGATATGTGAGATATAGTGAATGAGAATACTAATTAAGAAACTTGAAATAATAACTATTAATATTTTAAGAATGGTTTTAAGTAAGATTAAAACATCTTTACCACTCTTAAAGATATTAAATATATTCTTTAAAATATCTAGAAAATCAGGAATAAATAAATTATTTTTACTAGTTAAAGATATAATCTCGTAGATTACAATTAAACCTATAATTACTGTGAATGATACGATGAAATGCTTATAAGAAGAACTCTTCATCAGGGAGTTTATCTCCTACTTGTTTTGAGAAGCCTAAATCAATCATTAATTGAAGATATTTATTTACAGCTTCTTTTTCTTCTTTTTTATTTAATACATTAAAGTGACAGTTAGGAATAGCTTTTGTGAGTGCATCAGCACCAAGTGTCTTAAATGTATCATTTAATTCTACTGCCTTAACTGCAGTAACATTTGGTTCTTTGTTAGTTAAATCTACAGATTCAATTAAAGATGAAACAACGCTTCTTATAAGTCTGTCGTTCTTCTTTGATTTAAGTACGAAGATACCAGCTTGTGGATAGCTTCTAGTTCCACTAATCTTACTGTATTCTTCTTGAAGATCTAAAGTCTTTAATCCTTTAGCATCTTTAATCTTAGAAATACTTGGTTCAGCAGTTACAATGTATTCAGCCTTACCTGATACTAAAAGTGTATTAGCTTCAGCAACATCAGCTACATATTCAATTTCAACATTTAAATTTGTTTTAGAATTTAAAATAGCTTTAACGATAATATCTGGAGTAGAGTTCTTTCCAAATACTACTAACTTTTTACCATTTAAATCATCAAAACTTGTCATATCGTTTTTAGATGCGATATATAAGTTACCCCAAACGATTGTCTTAGCTAAAACATAGTTTCCATTAGTGTTATAGAATTTAGCACCTAGATTAACTGGAGCAACAATAACATCATAATAATCTTTTGCGAATGCAGCTACTAGTGGATCACTACCTTGAGCTACTTCAACATTTGCTTCTTTATGTTCATCCATATAGTTCACAATACTTAAAAGTGGTGTACCACTTGGACAAATAATATTCACTTCTTGAGTTTTAACCTTGCATGATGCAAGTGTGAAAACTGTTACTAGTGATAATACAAATAAAATTAATTTCTTCATTTTTAATACCTCTCTTGCGTAATAATTATAACTCAGTTATAATTTAAATACTGTGATGTTTATCACACAATAGGTGAATTATGACAAATAAAGAAATTATTAAACATGAAATACAAAAATTAATAAATGAAAAGAAAATAATAACCACTAAAACTCAAAGTGGAGGCGTCCTTTTTAATGAGGGCGAAACCTGTGAATATTTAGGCTATTTACTTAAAGGTAAACTAAATATTTCTACTCTATCTTTTAAAGATAAAGAAGAAATAATAAGCACTATTAATGAAGGAGAATTCTTTGGTCAGTTTCTGATATTCAATGAGAGTAATAGTACATATTTAGGTGATGTAATAGCTATAAAAAATAGCGAAATTGCGCTAATAAATAAGAACACGCTTGATAATATTCTAATGGCTAATAAAGTATTCTTAAATGCATATTTATGTGATATTTCTATTGAAGCATTTAGAATAAAACAACAGGTTAAAATGTTATCTCACAAAAAGAATATTGATAGAATTATTTATTATCTAAAGAATAATAATGTTGATGGAAAGATTGATATTAAATCAGTTACTAATCTCGCTAAAATTGTTAACCTTCCAAGAGAAAATGTTTCACGAATACTAACTAAACTTGTGAAGGATGGATATATTAAAAAGGAAGATAATATAATCACTTTAAATTAAAAACACATATCAGCTTATTCGATATGTGTTTTCTTTTATTTTAGTCTTGTAGATCTCTTAATATTATCTAGAAGTTTAGTAGGTATTAGTTTAGAACCATATACCATGAATCCGGTAAAGTTACCAACTAAGTATCTCGCTCTAATATGCTTCTTAAGTGATACTTTAACTATTTTCTTAGATACTTTAGTAGGATCTTGAATAATTAGATTCTTTTTTGAATATCCTTTTTTATAGAAGTTAGCTACTTGAATGCCATCTTCTTCATAGATAGTTCCTTTAGTAGATTCAAGTATATTCTTATAGGCAATGTTTCCCCAGTTAGTTTTAAATGGGCCTGGTTCAATGGCGGTTACTGATATTCCAAATCTCTTTAAGTCTAAACGCAGTGAATCAGTTAAAGCTTCTACAGAAAACTTAGATACGTTATACCAACCACCATAATATGTAGATACTCTTCCAGCTACGCTTGAGATATTAATGATTCTTCCGCTTCTATTTTCTCTCATTGATGGAATTACAAGTTTACACATATTAGCTAGAGCAAATACATTTACTTCCATTTGTTTCTTCGCATTCTCAATTGAGACAACTTCTATTGGGCCTAATTCACCATATCCAGCATTATTAATAAGAACATCAATTCTGCCTTCTTTCTTAATGATTTCATTAACAACTCTTTCTGATTCAATATAATCAGTAACATCTAATTTATAAGTATTAATTCCATATTCAGATAATTCTTTGAGTTTATCTTCTCTTCTTGCGACACCATAAACAATAGCGCCTTTATCTTTTAGGAGTTTAGCCGCATCAAATCCAAATCCTGAAGATGCACCAGTAATAAGTATAACTTTTTGGGTAGTATTTTTCATAATAACCTCCATTACTTATATCATATAATACATTTATATATTTATAAGTAAATGTGCTTAAATGAAAAAAAGTGGTACACGATTGCACCACTTTTTATATTACTTACTTTTTAACAGGGTATTTTTCTCTGTTTTTATTGTAGTGAGTATGTAGTAATTCATGAGCTATATGAGAGTTAGGTTCACCTAAATACTTCTTATATAGTTCTTGGATTTGTGGATTGTTGTGAGATTGACGTAATAATTGTCTTTCATCTTCACTGTATAATGCTTGAGCACGTTTAGCACGATAAGTTTCATAGATATCAGCGTCTTCGTTAGGCATAAGCATTGGTTTAACAAATGGTTGACCACCACCGTTGATACATCCACCTGGACAGCACATAATTTCAATAAATGTATATGGGCTAGTTCCAGCTTTGATTTGATCTAAGAGTTTAGATGCGTTCTTCATACCAGATGCAACTGCAACTTTAATCTTAGCTGCGCCAAGATCAATTTCAGCTTCTTTGATTCCTTCAAGTCCTCTAACTTCATGGAATTCAATTGGTTGTCTTTCTTTACCTGTAAGTACTTTGTAAGCTGTACGGAGTGCAGCTTCCATAACACCACCAGTAACACCGAAGATAACACCAGCACCAGTATATTCACCCATGATATCTTGATCGTATTCTTCATCAGGAAGTTTAGTGAAGTTCATACCACTTCTCTTGATGAGTCTTGCGAGTTCTCTTGTAGTTAATACGATATCAACATCTCTTATGCCATCAACTTCCATTTCTTTTCTGTCTTTTTCAAACTTCTTAGCTGTACAAGGCATGATAGATACAGTAACGATATCTTTAGGATCAATACCTTTTTCTTTAGCGAAGTAAGATTTGATTACAGCACCTTGCATTTGGTGTGGAGATTTACAAGTTGATAAGTTATCAAGTACTTCTGGATAATAATATTCAGCGTAGTTTACCCAACCTGGACTACAAGATGTAATCATAGGGAGAGTTCCACCATTTTTAATTCTAGATAATAATTCAGTAGCTTCTTCCATAATAGTGAGGTCAGCACCGAAGTTAGTATCATAAACTCTATAGAAACCAAGTCTTCTTAATGCAGCAACCATCTTACCAGTTACAGGAGTACCTACTGGAAGACCGAATTCTTCACCAAGAGCAGCTCTAACTGCAGGAGCGGTTTGAACGATAACATATTTACCAGCTGCCATAGCTGCATCAAGCTTATCAATTTCACTCTTTTCCATTAAAGCGCCTGTTGGACATACGTTAACGCATTGTCCACAGAGTAAACATGGAGATTCATCGAAACCTCTGTTTCCAGCTGGAGCGATAAATGTTTTGAATCCTCTTCTTTCAAATCCAAGGATACCAGTTCCATGAATGCTTACGCATCTATTAACGCATCTTCCGCAAAGGATACATTTAGAAGTATCACGAACGATTGATGAGTTGTTTTGATCTAAGAATGTTTCACTCTTAGAACCAAAGAATTTACCTTCTCTTGCGCCAACGAGTTGGGCAACGTGAAGTAATTCGCAGTGACCATTCTTATCACATTGTTGACAATGGAATGAATGGTTAGAGAGTAAAAGTTCTACAGAAACTCTTCTTGCTTGAGTTGCTTTAGGAGATGAGATTTTAATTTCCATTCCTTCAGCTACTGGATATACGCAAGATGCAACGAGGCCTCTAGCACCTGTTGCTTCAACTAAACAAACACGGCAAGATGCGAGTGAGCATTCACCATGATTGAAATTACATAATGTAGGGATTTCATAACCACACTCTCTCGCAGCTTCAAGGATTGTTAATCCTTCTTCTACTTGATATGGTTGACCTTCAATTTTAATATTGATTTTAGCCATTTATATATCCTCCATTATCTCTTTGATACAGCGCCAAATTTACATACAGATTGGCACATACCACATTTAATACATTTAGATGGATCAATTTCCATAGATGCAAGTTTATGACCTTGAGCGATGTAATCAGTTCTAGTAATAGTTGAAACAGGGCAGTTTCTAGCACACATACCACAACCGATACATTTTTCTTTGTCAATTACATATTCCATTAAGTTCTTACATACATGAGCTGGACACTTCTTATCTTGAATATGAGCAAGATATTCATTTCTGAATTTACTCATAGTAGATACGATAGGGTTAGCGGCAGTTTGTCCTAAACCACAAAGTGAGTTAGCCTTAACTGCTACTGCAAGTTCTTCTAAGTCTTCAAGATCTTGCATAGTGCCTTTGCCTTCAGTAATTCTTGTTAATATTTCAAGCATTCTCTTAGTACCAATTCTACAAGGAGAACACTTACCGCATGATTCATCACAGATAAATTCCATATAGAACTTAGCTACGTCAACCATACAGTTATCTTCATCCATAACGATAGCTCCACCAGAACCCATCATTGAGCCTCTAGCGATTAAGTTATCATAGTCGATTTCAGCATCTAGATCATCAACAGTTAAACATCCTCCAGATGGTCCACCAGTTTGAATAGCTTTAAACTTCTTACCATTAGGGATACCACCACCGATATCATAGATTAATTCTCTTAAAGTTGTACCCATAGGAACTTCTACAAGTCCTACGTTATTTACTTTTCCACCAAGCGCGAATACTTTAGTACCTTTAGATTTTTCAGTACCAAGTGATGCAAACTTAGCAGCACCTTCTCTTAAGATGTATGGAACAGTTGCGAGTGTTTCAACGTTATTGATAATAGTTGGTTGACCCCAAAGTCCCTTTACAGCTGGGAATGGTGGACGAGGACGTGGCATACCACGTTGACCTTCGATTGAATTTAAAAGAGCTGTTTCTTCACCACAAACGAATGCACCAGCACCAAGTCTTAAGTGTACTCTAAATGAGAAGTCAGTTCCCATGATGTTATCACCGATTAAACCAAGTTCTTCAGCTTGTTTAATAGCGATTCTAAGTCTGTTAACAGCGATTGGGTATTCAGCACGAACATAGAAATAACCGTTCTTAGCACCGATTGCATAACCAGCAATCATCATACCTTCAATAACTGCGATTGGGTTACCTTCAAGGATAGATCTATCCATGAATGCTCCTGGATCGCCTTCATCACCGTTACATACTACATATTTTTCATCTGATTGTTGAGCATAAGCGAATTGCCATTTACGGCCTGTAGGGAATCCTCCTCCGCCTCTTCCTCTTAAACCAGAATCTAAGATTTCTTTAATTACATCAGCTCTATCCATCTTAAGAGCTCTTTCTAAACCCTTAAATGAACCAACACCAAGTGTTTCTTCAATTTGTTCAGGATTGATAGCTCCACATCCGTGAAGAGCGATTCTTATTTGTTTCTTATAGAAGTTGATATCATCTTGTTTAGTAACTTTTTCTTTAGTTTGTGGATCAACGTAAAGTAATCTTTCAACAATTTCTCCACCCATGATATCTTTTTCGAAGATTTCTTTTGTATCTTCTACTTTAACCATTCTATATAATGTATCTTCTGGGAAGATTTTAACGAATGGACCTTGTGAACAGAAACCAAAGCAACCTACTTTGTTTACTGTTACTTTATCTTCATAATGGTTTTCAGCAATTAATGCTTCAAAGCTTTCAATGATTTCTTCAGATCTAGAAGAAAGACAGCCTGTACCACCACATACTAAAATGTGTCTTTTACCATCTTGGCCATTGAATTTCTTTTCAATGCATTCAACACAAGCATTAGACTTCTTGTCGAATTCTTCAAAACTCTTAAACATTTTGAGCCTCCTTTCTATAAGATTCAATTACTTCAGAAACTTGGCTTACTGTCATCTTAGAATAAACTTTACCATTAATAGATACTGCTGGAGCGATACCACATGCACCAATGCATCTTAATGCATCAAGTGTGAATAAACCGTCTTCAGTAGTTTCACCAGGTTTAATGTTAAGTAATTCTTGGAACTTGTCGATAATGTTTTGTGATCCTTTAACATAGCAAGCAGTTCCTAAGCAAACACCAATTACATACTTTCCTTTTGGTTTTAAAGAAAAATATGAATAGAATGTTACTACACCATAAATTTCTGCTACAGGAATACCAGTTTCAGCTGATACAATTTCTTGTACTTCTAGTGGGATGTATCCATATTCATTTTGGATGTCACTTAGAATAAGCATTAATGGTGTTTTTTCGTTTTTGTACCTACTTATAATCTCTAGGATATGAGATTCTGCAGTCTTGTTTAACTTTCCCATAAAACTCTCCATATTTTTTATATATTTAACCTTTAGTATTTTATCAAATTATATTGTTTTTAACAATATAGAAAACACTTACATAAAAGAAAAAAGACAACAAATATGTCTTTTTCTTAATCATTATCTATTCTTTTAAGCATTTTTGCGGGATTTCCAACATAAATTGAGTTAGGTTCAGTATCTTTTGTGACCACAGAACCAGCTCCAATCACACATCCATCACCAATATGTACACCAGGTAAAATAGTTACACTTCCACCAATCCATACGTTAGATCCAATCACTATTTCTTTCGCATATTCTTTATCAGTGATTACTCCATCTTCTCTTTCATATCCATTTCTATCTTTATATTTAATTGGATGATAGGCAGTATAGATAGATACATTAGGTGCGATAAAGACATCATCCCCAATTATTACTTTCGCACAATCTAATACAGTAAAATTATAGTTCGCAAAGAATCTTTTTCCAATATATGTGTTTACTCCATAATCAAAGTATACTGGTCCTTCTATATTCACATCATCTGATGCATTAGGTAGTAACTCTTTTAATATCACTTTTCTCTTAGCAAATTCATCATCATATGTATCACTATAATCCTTTGATAATCTATGAGCTTTAGTTCTTAAATCAACTAACTCTTTATCCATAGGGTCATAGATTACATTATTAATCATCTTTTCAAATTCAGTCATTCTATACCTCGCAAGTTTATTGTATCACATTGTGATATAATAATTTTATGAGTAAAAGAAAGAAATATAAAAAAGGACTAATAATATTAGCGTCAATAGTTGGAGTACTCGCACTATTCTTCTTTTTAGTGAATATTATTCCACCAAGAAAAGCATTCAAAGATAATCTATTTATTAATGAGAATAGTGATATACCCATGCTGGCGGCTCACAGAGGAGGCTCACTAAATAATCCTGAGAATACGCTTAAAGCGTATAAGGCCGCAGTAAACAATTATCATATCGATATTATTGAATCAGATTTATGGATGACTAAAGATGGATATTTAGTATATTCACATGATGGATATATCGATAGAATGAGTGATGTTCAACTATTTGATGATTCAACAAATAAACACTATATCGCTGATTACACTTTAGAAGAACTTAAAAACTTTAACTTTGGTTATAATTTTGAAGACAAAAACGGAAATCGACCATACGAGAATCTTGTATCCGTTGATCAAGCTAATAGACAAGAAGTTTTAAAAGCTAATGATCTTCAAATTCTTGAAGTTGAAGAATTATTTAACGAATTCTATGAAACAAATCCTACATTAATGTTTATAGTTGAAATTAAGAATGGTGGCGAAGAAGGAATGAAAGCCGCTGACATTCTAAATAATCTTTTAACTAGTTATTTCCCTAAATATAAATCTAGAGTAGTTATTGGAACATTCCACGATGAAATATCAAAATACTTAAAAGAAACACATCCAACACTACTTCGTGGTGCCTCAGTTGGAGATGCAGCCGGATTTATTCTAACTCAATTATTTGGAGTTAATCTATTATGTAAAGCTGACTTCGCATGTCTTCAAATTCCTACTTCTTTTAATATTAAAGTTACTAAACTAAAATTAGATAGAAAAACCATCATCAAAAGAGCACATCAAAGAGGAATAGCCGTTCAATTCTGGACTATTAATGATAGAGATGAAATGGAACATTTGGCTAAACTTGGCGCTGACTGCATAATGACTGATGACCCAGAATTATTTAACGAAGTGTTCGGAAGATAAATAATATGTTATAATCAAAGTGGTGGTAATTATGAAAAAGAAAAAGATTAAATTGCTACAACTAAATCTAATTAACTCAAGCCCTATTGAGAAATACTCGATAGGGCTTTTATTTTGCTAAAAAAGGAGGAAATAAATATGCAAAAAGAGGAAAGGAAATACGATTTAATCAAATTTGAAGATGGGGAGTTTAGCCTAGATGTAAGAGTCGAACCAAATGATGACACTGTATGGTTAACACAAGATGAAATTGCACAATTGTTTGGTGTTAATGTGCCTGCTATTAGTAAGCATATTTCAAATATACTTAATGATGGTGAACTAAATACTTCAACTATTTCCGTTTTGGAAAAAGTTCAAGTTGAAGGAAATCGTGTTATCAAACGTAATGTTAAATATTTTAATCTCGATATGATTATATCAGTTGGATATAGAATAAACTCAAAAATTGCAGTTAAATTCAGGCAATGGGCAAACTCCATATTAAAAGAGTTCTTGCTTAAAGGTCACGTTATCAACGAAGAAAGATGCTTATCTTGTTCAACTAATCTAATTAGTTTAGAGAATAAATATAATGCTTTAGAATCAAGAATGAACAACGCAGAAGAAATTATATTTGGTAAAAACGCAGAAATCATATTTGAGGGAGAAATTTTTGAACCTTATACACTTATAAGAAAGTTATTCTTCTTAGCCAAACAAGAATTAATAATTATCGATAATTATGCAGATGACTTTTTGTTGACTATGCTTAAAGACGTAGAAGTAAAGACGACTATCATTACTTCTCCTTCTTCTTATTTAAATAATAAAGAAGTTCCAAGCAATATTACAATAATACACACTAACATTTTTCACGATAGATATATTATTGTGGATGATTTAGTTTACATACTTGGAACTTCTATAAATAGTATAGGCAAGAAAAGATTTAGTATTATAAAAGTCGAAAGCTTTAATAAAAACGAAATATTAAAAAGAGTACATAAACATGCAAAATGAAGAAAAGAAATACGATTTAATCAAATTTAATATGGGAAGTTTGTCTAGATGTGAGGATAGAACCTGAGTAAGACACTGTATGGTTAAGCCTAAAGCAAATATGTTCTTTATTTGAATCATCTAAAGTAAATATAAGTGAACATATTAACCATATTTTTGCAGAAAATGAGTTAGACGATTCAGTTGTTCGGAATTTCCGAACTACTGCTTCTGATGAAAAAAACATTCAATGTAAAATGCTATAATCTCGATATGATTATTGCTATAGGATATAGGGTCTATTCGAATCGCGGCACTCAATTTAGAAAATGGGCAAATGTTGAAGAAATAGTATTTGGCAAAAATGTAGAACTAATTTTTTTGGGGGGGAAGAATTAGATGACTCAACAACCGAGGAATCCTCGGTAGTTCAAATTGAAGACTCTAGTAAAGAAAAAAATACTTAAAATTATAAAATAAGTGGGGCAAAATGCTCCACTTATTCTTTTACTTCTATAGATGCAGGATCAACGTGTATCATACAATGTTTTATCTCTTCATATTTTTCTTCTAGTGAATCATGAATAGATAAAGCGATATCATGTCCTTCTTTTACAGTTAAGTTATCGTCTACTGCGATTTCAACTTCTACATATATTTTATTTGCGAATAATCTTGTCTTTAACGAATTAATCTTTTTAACTTGTGGATTAGATTCTATTTCTTTTCTAATACTATTATTAAATTCATCACTCGCAGATGTATCAAGAACTTCTGAGATTGCTTTTCTTCCAATATCTATCGCAACTTTTAAAATAAAGAACGCAATAATAAATGATGCGATAGGGTCAGCAATCGCAAATCCTTTTCCAATAATTAAACCTATTACACCAAGAAGTGATGCGACTGATGAGATAGAATCTGTGAGATGATGAATCGCATCTGCGGCTAAAGCTTCTGATTTAATCTTTTTTGCCTCTTTCTTAGTATAGAAATACATCCATCCTTTGGTGACTATAGATACTACTGCGAATACTAATGCAATATATAACACTAGTCCTTCAGATACTTCTTTTGTACCATTTAAACAACTAATAAATGAAGTAACTGCATTGTATCCCAAAAACGCTGCGGTAAACACTAAAAGCAATGCGAGAATTAGTGTCGCAATAGATTCCATTCTTTCATGGCCAAAAGGATGCTCCTTATCCGCATCTTTTGCGGCCATCTTAGCCCCAATCATTACTACTATTGTTGATAAGATATCAGACATACTGTGTATACCATCTGAAATTAAAGAACTAGATGATGCAAATACACCTGATACTACTTTAGAAATAGCTAATAATATATTTAAAGTAATCGTTACTATTCCTACTTTTTTAACTGTGTTTTTATAGTTATTCATAAGTCACCTCTATATAGATAAAAACCTGTGGATTGTCCCACAGGTTTTACTGTTGCATTAGCCCGACTAACCCTAAATGGTGTCTGATCATTTTTAAGTGTACCACTTAAATAATTTGTTAGTCAATGCTAATTAACTCTATTCTTCCAATACTTTAAATTTGGAAGAACGTTTTTCATATATGAACGAACTTGTTCTTCACTAAAGCCCGGACTAACCATATGCTTAACGCATACATTAATAAGATTGTCCATATTATCATAGGTATATTCACCATCTGCATAGCACCACTTACAATAATCTTCATTAAAATCACCATTAGCATCTTTTGAAATTATTGAATCATCTTCAAGTGGCATGCCACAGCATTGACATATTAACTTTCTTGGTGAACCAAGAAGAGTATTAATAGATACTTGATAGAAATTAGATAATAACTTTAAAGTCTCTGTATTAGGAATTGTTTCGCCAGTTTCCCATCTTGAGACAGCTTGTCTTGTAACAAACATCTTTTCTGCAAGTTCATCTTGCGACAATCCTTTTTGAGTTCTAAGTTGTAATAATATTTCTTTTGTTTCCATATAAATCACCTTCCTAATACAATGATACTTTAATTATATTATATACACAAGCAACTGTCTGTTGCATACCTTTAATTTTTAATATTTTATTTATAAATAAAAAACTATAAAAGCTTGCGAGGGGGCAAGCTTTTATAGTAAGAGAAAGGAGATGAAATGAAATCTATTTAGTTTTACGCTCTTTTACGTCTTTATCAATTTTTGCACGCCACTTCTTATCTACTGAGCCAGTCGCTCTAACTTGGCATACTGCCTTACTTAAGACATCATAACTAATTTTTAGGCCTTCTTTATCACAGTTATATTCAGCAGCATTTGCTTCATTAATGCCAAACTTACGTGCTTCAGTTTGAACATCAATATTTGCGCCTAAGAAAATAAATTCCCAACCAAGTTCTTTTTTCTTATCAATCATTCTTCTTATGCTTGTATAAGTATATTCTTCACTTGAGTTTTCCATACCGTCTGTGGTAATAACCATCATTACTTTTTCAGGTAAGAATTCATCTTTTAATTCTAGATGTTTCGCATCAATATGATTGATAGTAAATCCTACCGCATCGAGTAAGGCAGTACAACCTTGTGGGCAGTAATCTTTTTCTGTGAGTTTCTTCACGTCTTTGATTGGAATTCTATCAAAGATTGAATATACCTCATTATTAAATACTGCGAGAGTAACAATAGCATCACCCTCTTCTTTCTTTTGTTTCTCTATTAAAGAATTAAATCCTCCAATAGTGTCTTGAGTTAGACCACTCATTGATCCACTCATATCTAATACAAATACTAATTCAGTTAAACCTTTTTTCATAAATATAATCCTCCGTGTTTAATTTATTTACATGAGGATTATATAAGTTTTTAAAATAAAAAAGGTCGCATTGAATGCGACATTTTTATACATATAATAATTCTTGGTGATACTCAAATAGAATACTATTAATAACATTTAAATCATATTCTTTATTTTTAATAAAGTATTCAATAATTAAATCAGCTATAGATGAATGAGATAAAGTATATCCAGCTTTTTCAAGTAAATCCTTTGTCTCATCTAAATTAAGTTTTAATCCAAGACAAATTGATATAGCCGTCTTCTTACTTGGTTTAAAATCTCTATTTGATCTAAGCTTAGAAAATAATCTTCTATCTAAGTGAGCATTGGTATATACTTCTACTTCATCAAGACCTTTTGTATCAATATGATAGAATACAGCTTCTTGGAAAGTATCATTAACGTGATTAATTAAATCATCTAAACTTCTTGGCTTAACTTCCCTTAATACCTTTCCATAAGGCATCTTTGGTTTTGAAAGCCTAGGTTTAGACGTTCCTTTAGGGGGAACACACTTTGAAACAACTCTTTTTTTAGTTTCAGCAACATTTAAAACAATCTCTTCAAAGACATAATTCTCATTTATATAATTGTCTAAATCATTTTTAATACTTAAATATAGTTCTTTATTATCCATATTCTTTATTTATTATATTAATGGCGCTCTCTGCCGGAATCGAACCAGCAACAAATCCTTAGGAGAGATCCGTTATATCCATTTAACTAAGAGAGCGTTTATAGATACAATTATAACATTAACTAATTATATCTTTGATTATTTCTTCTGCGAGTTTAAGCCCAGCTTGACCTACTACATATGAAATAGAACCAACTGGAGAAGATTGTCTCAAAGGTAAGTCTTTTGTATATACTACTTTTAAATGTTTAATACCTTCATTCTTTAAAAGATATCTCATCTTTTTTGCAAGTGGGTCATATTCAGTCTTATTAATATCTGAGACAATAAAGTTTGCGCTAAGTCTATTACCTGCGCCCATCATAGATATGATAGGGATATTTAATTCATTAGCTTTCTTTATTAGTAGTACTTTAGCTTTAGTATCATCTATCGCATCAATTATGTAATCGAAATCAAAGTTAATTTCATTAATAGTTGATTCATCAATAAACTTATCAAATACTATAACGTTAGCTTGAGGGTTAATTGATAAGACTCTTTCTTTTGCGACTAAGGCCTTTTTTATTCCAAGTACATTTTGAGTTGATAGAATTTGTCTATTAAGATTTGATTCATCAAATGCGTCTCCATCACATAAGAATAAATTCTTAATGCCCATTCTAGTGATAGCTTCAAGAGTATATCCTCCAACACCGCCCAAGACAAAAAGCGCTACTTTAGCGTTTTCTAATTTTTCTATTTGAGACTTAGTTAATAGTAAATCTCTTCTTTTAAACATTAGAATACCTCAATATGATTTGCGCGAAGTGTGTCATATGCTTCTTCTTCTAAAGTTAAGTCATATGATACAGTTAAATCTCTTTTAACTTTAATCTTTGTATTTGGGAGTGCGGCTTTAATTAAAAGGGCGGTTGAGGCCACATTTACGTGTGAATTGAGTCCACAAATATCTATCTCATCATAAGTTTTATCTTTTAGATAATTAGCTAAATCAAGACACGCAAAAGTATTAGATTCAAAAATCTTTAAGGCATCCTTTTCTTTTTCTTTTAGTTTTCCATAGATTTCTGCGCCTTCAGTGCCTTTTAGGCAATGAGGTGTGACTAAATATTTACCTTCAATAGTATTTGAATAGTTATCATCTTGGATTTCTTTTGTGAAAATAAAGTCTGTGTATTCAGTTAATGCGTTTAAGATTTTACTTTCAAGTTCTAATGCTTTTGGGTGACCAATTGCGCCACTTACATAATCAACTTGAAAGTTTACAATAATTAATAAATTAGCCATGTCCTTTAATAGAAATATAGCCTCTCTTTCGGGAGAGGCTATATATTGATTTTTAATTAGTTAGTTTAATTACTTTAATTCAGCGAAGTACTTAATAGTTCTAACCATTTGTGAAGTATATGAATTTTCATTGTCATACCAAGCAACAACTTGAACTTCATATGTTCCTTCAGCAACTTTAGAAACCATAGTTTGTGTAGCGTCGAATAAAGAACCAAATCTCATACCGATAACGTCAGATGAAACGAGTTGTTCTTCTGTGTATCCATAAGATTCATTAGCAACACTCTTCATATAAGCGTTGATAGCGTCTTTAGTAACTTCTTTATCACTCTTAACTACTGCGAAGAGTAATGTAGTTGAACCTGTAGGTACTGGAACTCTTTGAGCTGAACCAATAAGTTTACCATCGAGTTCAGGAATAACTAAACCGATAGCTTTAGCAGCACCTGTTGAGTTAGGTACAATGTTAACTGCAGCTGCTCTAGCTCTTCTTAAATCGCCCTTTCTGTGTGGTCCATCAAGTACCATTTGGTCACCAGTATATGCGTGAACTGTAAGCATAATACCAGATTGGATAGCTGCGAAATCATTTAATGCTTTGGCCATAGGAGCTAAGCAGTTAGTAGTGCATGATGCAGCACTGATAATTTGATCATCCTTAGTTAATGTCTTATGGTTAACATTATATACGATAGTCTTTAAATCTTTTCCAGCTGGAGCAGAGATAACAACCTTCTTAGCACCTGCTTGGATGTGAGCCATAGATTTTTCTTTAGTTACATAGAAACCTGTACATTCAAGAACTACGTCTACATTGAGTTCTTTCCAAGGGCAGTTAACTGCGTCTTTTTCTGAATAGATTCTAATCTTCTTTCCTTTTACTGAAATCCAACCTTCAGCTGCTCCTTCTTCTGAGCATTCAACTTGATCTGCAAATTCATATCTTCCTTGTGCAGAATCATACTTTAATAAATGTGCTAACATTTTTGGAGATGTTAAGTCATTGATTGCAACAACTTCATAACCTTCAGCACCAAACATTTGTCTGAATGCTAAACGTCCAATTCTACCAAAACCATTAATAGCTACTCTTACTGACATACTAATATTTTCCTCCGTTTAGTATTTTTTTATTTAACCTTTAATATTTTACTATAAAATATTTGTTTTGTTAATTAGTTTGTTAATTATTCGTAATATCGATATAGATTGCAGGTCTAACACCATTAATTAAAAGAGTATTTACACCATAAGCATATGAATATGCATCAACTATAGTTACTGTGTCTTCTGACTCAGGACTTCTAAGCCAGTAGCAGTGATATGATCCTTCGCTATAATAAGATCCACCATTAACTAAGGTGTAATCAGTTGCCTCATCGAATAAATCATCTGATGTTTCAAAATAGTGCGTATTATTAATATCTGCGTATGATAATAAGAATACTTTATCTTTAATTACTTCATTTGATCCAAATTGGTTTGTGTCTGGATTATTTAATGTTAGTTTAGTTAAATTAACTGTCTTAGCTAAAATGATTTCTTTTTCTGCTTCAGTAAACGCAGTATTATAGAAGCTAGTGATTAACCAATTTCTTATATATGATAAAGCGTAATCTGATGCATAACCAGTATCACCGCCATGTGCATATGTATTTTTGCCATCATTTAATTCATAGTTTTGTGCGTCAATAATAAGTTCAGATACTAATAAATAGTCATCTTTATTATTTCCACTATTATTTAAAATAATCCATTTAATAGGTTCCCATTTAAACCAATAAGTTCCATTTTCTTCAGCATAACCATAATCCTTAAGGTATGATGAATCATCACCAACGCAGTAAGGACGTGCGTATTCATATGTGAAACCTCTATATTTGTTGTCACCTTCAACAACGTCAATATACTTATATGTATCTACTTCCTCTACGCCATACCAATAATCTTCAAATGAAGTCCATTCATTCTTATTAGAATATTTACTATTAAGCGTACTTAATAAACTATCATCTTCCACAAGTGATTGTGGATAAGAACCAAATAGTAAATGTGTTTCGTCAATTACCTTATATACTGGTTCACTCTTTTTAGTTGTGGTAGTTTCTTCCTTTTTAGTTGTATCAACTAAAGCTTTAGTAGTTTCATTCTTTTTAGTGGTAGAACTACTACCATTTGTAGGTTTAATAGTTATAGAACTACTTTCTACAGGTTTCTTTGTTGTTGTATTAGAGTTTGTTTTCTTAGTACAGCCAAGTGTAAGAATCAAACTTAATACACAAACTATTAAAGTTATAATCTTTTTCATAAACTCTCCTTTATTCACTCAAGATTTATTATATAACATTCTTCTTTTTTGCTATAATGTATTTTATGAATGAACAAATTACTTATAAAGAAAAATATCAAATTAAATCAACCGAGGTAAATAATAAGCTTGAGCTTACTATTTCATCTTTACTTAAGATAATTCAAGACCTTTCAGTAAATGGTGCCTCATACATCAATTTAGGGGCTGATAAAACCACATATAAAGGAATGATCTGGGTTTATACTAATCTTGAGATAAACATTAAGAGAATGCCTAAATATACTGAGGAAGTATTACTATATACTTATCCAAATAATATGATTCACTATATTTATCCTAGAACTTTCTTAATTACTGACTTAAATGGTGAAACATTAGTTGAAGCTAAATCGTTGTGGTGTCTTTTAAATTACAAGACTAGAAAAGTACTTCTTTCTAGTGATTCAGGAATAGTTACTCCACCATCAGTTAAAATGGAAAGGATCTCGTCAATTGAAACTAAAGAGACAGAATTAAAGGACAGTAGAATTATTAAATATACTGACCTAGATTTAAATAATCATCTTAATAATGTGAAGTATTTAGATTTCATCTTAGATTTAAATAATAGTGATTTCTATAAAAATAAAGATATCACTAAAATCAATATGGTATTTAAAGAAGAAATGAAAGAAAATGAGAAATTAGATATTTATGCATCTAATGATTATACATATTTTACATTCATGAAAGATGATAAAAAGATATTTGAATGTAATATAGAATATAAAGAAAAAGACCTATAGCTTACTATAGGCCTTTCTTTTATTTATTCTTCTTTTCTTTTGATCTCTTATCGTTTATTTCTTTCATCTCAACTGGAGTAATTAACTTACAGCCATTTTCTTCTGCCCACTTAACGCATCCTTTTAATACTAAAGGTAAAAAGATACGTGGAACATTCACAAGCATAGCTAGTGCTTCATCAGTAAACTCAACGTCAGTTTGAAGTCTTTTAGCTGCGTATCTTACTGAATCTACTGTGGTTTCTCTTACAGGAAGTAATTCTGGGTTTGGTGCCTTATGACTTGAACACCAGAAATTCTTACTATCTCTATAACCATAATCCACAGGAACTCTTGGAAAGTTATTCTTCTTTACTCCATTTACGATAGAGTTCCAGTATTTTTCATCCATCATAATATCATCAATTTTTAAGATGAAATGAGCTCCATAAGGTGATGTGATTCCATTAAAGTTATGGAATGGTCCTTTATAACCTGAAAGTTCTCCAGGTTTATCACCTTCTGCGTTATCTAGTGAGTCATCCCAAGTACATTCAACTACTTGGAATGCTTCTTTTACTACTTTAGGATATTTTTCTTCTTTATTCTTTTCTTGTCTTAAGCCATCAACTAGTGTGAAGATACATCCCTTCATCTTTTCATCAGTTGAATCTCCTGGCCAGCCCATTCTTACTGCTTCTTTAAAATATTTCTTATCATCAGGAATAAAGTTTAATGCGCATTTCTTACTTCTTAAAATATTTTGTGCAGTATTAGATGAGTTTCTGCATAAAAGTAAAAACGCATAATATTCTTTACCTGCGATATAGTATGGGAAAACTAATGAGTATGGGCCAATGTTAGTTTTACCATCGTCAGTTAGTGTTGTGATAAGCACTAAAGGCATCGGATAGAAAAGCGATGTCTGATAAAAGTTGTCTTTAGGATTTAATTCTTTAAAACCTGCCATAATTATCTCCTTAAATATGTGTGTTGTAATTAGATTGTAACACATCTAAATAATTATGATTTACAAATAAAAATTTATTTTATTTTTATGTGTAAGATAGAGCTCTTATATTATATAATTAAATTATGTTGTATTTAGACTTTATATAATATAGGTGGGTTCTATTATGAAAAAAGCTTTTGATAATAAGAAATATTTAAAGATTCAATCAGATAAAATCAATGAAAGAATCAAAATGTTCGGAGACAAACTTTATCTAGAATTTGGAGGAAAATTGTTTGATGACTATCATGCATCAAGAGTTCTCCCTGGTTTTGAACCCGATTCAAAACTTAAAGTATTATTAAAACTTAAAGATAAAGCGGAAATTATCATCGCTGTTAACTCTCAAGATATCAATTCACTTAAGGTTAGAAACGATATTGGAATCACTTACCAAGACGAAGTTGAAAGACTAATTGATGCGTTTAAAGAATCAGGTCTTTATGTATCAAGTGTAGTTCTTTCATTCTATACTGAATCACCTATTATTAATGAATTCGTAAATAAACTTGAAAAGAATAATATTAAAGTCTATAAACACTATAAAATTAATGGTTATCCTCAAAACATTCCTCTTGTTGTATCTGAGGAAGGTCTTGGAAAGAATGAATATATCGAAACCACAAGACCACTTGTAGTTGTTACCGCACCTGGTCCTGGTTCAGGTAAGATGGCAACATGTCTTTCTCAACTATATCATGATAACTTAAGAGGTATTAGAGCTGGATACGCTAAATATGAAACATTCCCTATTTGGAATCTCCCACTAAACCATCCAGTTAATATGGCATATGAAGCTGCGACAGTAGATTTAATGGATGTTAATATGATTGATCCATTCCATTTAGAAAAATATGGCACACTCGCAGTTAACTATAATAGAGACGTTGAAACATTCCCAGTACTCAAAACAATCTTTGAACATATTTATGGTGAATCACCATATTATTCTCCTACTGATATGGGAGTTAATATGTGTGGATATGCGATTGTAGACGATGAGGCGGCTTGTCAGGCATCTAAAAATGAAATAGTAAGAAGATACTATCAAACCCTTAAAAACAACTTCCTAGGCAAATTCTCAGATGATTGTGTAGATAAAGCTGAAGTATTAATGAATAAAGCCGGCGTATCTACAGATGATAGAAAGTGCGTTAAAGTTTGTCTTAAGAAATATCAAAAGGAACTAGTTCCTGTAATGTCTTTAGAATTAAATTCTAAAAAGATTGTCACAGGTAAAAGATCAAGCCTATTAAGTGCGCCTGCAGCTCTTCTTCTTAATTCACTTAAATCACTCGCACATATTGATGATTCTTTAACTTTAATTTCAAGAAAAGTAATTGAACCTATTATTGATTTAAAAGTAAATGATCTAAACAACCATAATCCAAGAATTCATGCGGGTGAAATATTAATTGCCCTCGCAATTCAAGCATCAACTAATACATTATCTGAACTTGCGCTTAAACAACTTCCAAAACTAAAAGGAACTCAAGCTCATTCTTCTTGT
The DNA here is from genome assembly GCA_016287865.1 of Caryophanales bacterium. Classification (GTDB taxonomy): domain Bacteria; phylum Bacillota_I; class Bacilli_A; order Izemoplasmatales; family UBA1188; genus UBA1188. The sequence continues at coordinate 10,877 of JAEEXP010000002.1, read as the reverse complement.
TTAATGGATGAAGTTGACTTAAATACATTTAAAAGACTTGGAATAGAAGTTACCGAAGAACCAGTAGCCTTCGCAAAGAAACTATATAATCCAAGATAGACAAATTACTATTTAATGATAAAATAGTTATAACGCTTTAAAAAGCGTGGAAAGAGAGTAGAAAGTAATAGTAAAATGGACCACTTATTAATAGTAGCAGCCGCAATAATTGTATGTATAGGACTTCCATTCCTTTTCATTTTTGCGGTTGAAAAAATTAAAAAAATCAAAATAAAGAATAAACATTTACAAAGAACAGTATTATCTATTTTGTTGTTCTTAATTACCGTATATGTTTATTTAGCAGCTTATAACAAAGCACTTCCTGAAGCTAAAGAATACTTAAATTCTTCTTCTACTGTGGAAGTAACAGAACACAACCGTGATTATCTATTTGATGGTCCTGGAGAAGATACATTAATTGTATTCTATCCTGGAGCTAAGGTTGAAATGATAGCTTACGCTCCACTTATGTATAAGTTAGCCGAGGCTGGATATGATACTCATATTGTTAGAATGCCTTTCAATATGGCATTCTTCGGAGTAAATAGAATGAATAAAGTTGTGAAGGTACATAATAATTATAAGAATTATATTATTATGGGTCATTCACTCGGTGGAGCTATGGCAGCGTGCTACGCCGCAAAACATACTGATATAGTATCAGGACTTGTTCTTCTTGGTTCTTATTCAACTGAGAAAATAGATGATTCTATTCCAACTTTATCTATTTATGGTTCAAATGATTTATGTCTTAATAAAGACTTATATAATCAAAATTATAAGAACTTCCCTAAGACATTTGAAGAATTTATTATTGAGGGTGGCAACCATACTCAATATGCATATTATTCACTTCAAAAAGGTGATGGTATAGCTTTAATATCTTATATGGAACAAACTACTATTACCACAAATAAAATAGTTGAATTCTTTAATAAAAATAAAAAAGCCAGCGATTAATTATTTCGCTGGCTTTTTGATTATTAATTATTTTACAAAATCTACTTTTGCGCCAGTAATGTTTACTTGGCCGTTAATAATTTCTACATCAAATTCAAATATTACTTGTGTACCTTTTACATATGTGAACTTAACATTTTCTGATTCAATGTATTGATTATCTTTTTCTGAATATATACCAAATATTACTGGATATTCATCTCTTGTTTCTTTGTATTTATTATATACAGTTACAAATACAGTTGGTTTATATTCAAATTCTTTATCAACATCATAGTTTAAAGTGTATCTACCAACAACATGAACTTTTTGTAAACTATCACGTTTATGAGTTAAGTTTACTACGAAGCTATCATCATTATTTACTCCAGTAAGTTCTAATCCAACTTCACCAACTATCATAGCACTTAGTTCTTTTCTCACGTCAGCCATTCTCTTAGTATCGCCTTTTCTAGTGCCATACTTATACTTAAAACTTGAGCTTTCATATGAAGTTTGAGTTTCTTTGTTGTACCATGCATTAGTTTGAGTATCTCTATTTGTAAGAGTCTCAGTTACTTTTTGGATGCTTGTAAGTTGATAGTTACTATTAACTTTTGCGATAGTTTGAGTTTTAGTAACTGTAGTGTGTTCTTTTACAGTATTACCCCATGCAACACCCTCTACATTCTTATTAATAGATGATGATATAAATACATATCCGCTGCCATCTTTATAAGCATCAAGATCTTTAAGTATACTTAGTTCTTCACCATATACTAAATCTCTATAATATGATTCATTTAAAGCTTGATATTCTTCAATTGTATATTCTTCGAATTCTAAGTCTGATTCATCGCCATATATTGCACGATGTACATGAGTATCATACATTTCATCATAGAAATCATCTACTTCTATTTTGCCTTCTTGAACAGTTGTTAATCCGCTTTTTATATTAGTATTAGTTAGAGATCCAGTAAAACGAACTTGGAATCCTGAATGAAGTTTTTCTGTTACGTTTGCAACAATATTATTTTCTTCAATTTCATTGTAAGTCTTTTGATTAATATTACCCTCAACTTGAACAAGATTAACCATAGCATGTTCAACGTTTACAATTACAACAAGTTTTTCATTTGTAGATAATTTATCTTTAAATTTTAAACTATCTGTAAAGTTTACTTTCTTATTGCAGCCAGTTAAAACAAGAATAGCTATAAGCATTAAAAATGTAATAATTCTTTTTTTCATTCTATATTTCTCCTTACCATAATTATACTTATTATTAATAAAAAATAAATAAAAAATTAAGAAGGCACCATTAAAGTGAACTAAACGGGGTTCAGTTCACTTACGAGTGCCTTTAATTTTATCGTAGTTAGTTAATTATTCTTCTACTTTTGAAAGATTATTTTTGGCCTGTTCTTTAGTGTTAAATACTAATGATGCATCAAGATATTCAAATTTTATATTCATTAAAATGACTCTTACCTTGCCATTATTTTGGCCTAATTTGAATACTCTTACTTGTTTATCATCAACATTAATCCATTTATTAAATACAAAGAACACTAGTACATAACAAATTGAGAATAGTACTAATATTGAACCAACAATAATTAAAATAATTGCCCAAACAGGAAGACTATGTTTATAGATAAAGCCATTATCTTCTGTTTGAGATGCTCCTACAAATACAAATTCACTTAATTTATCTATTTCTACTGTTAAAGTTTTACCGTCTTTAGAAATAGAGTAATTAGATATTTCAGAAATATCAGAATCAGTATGAATATGAAGCAAACGGAATTCTTTACCAACTAGTTCTTCAGGAATAGCCATTTGAACAAAAATAGTTGTTCCAGGAGTAATATCAGATGGTTGGATTTCTTCTTCAACACCATTTATAGTTCTAATTAATCTAACATCATAAATTGCAGCAATATCTTCATTTGGATTAATATATTCTTTACCCAGTTTACGATAATCTTTTTGTTTTTCTTCAGTTGAAATTTCTGTTTTTACTTCAATTTGAACTTTAATGTTTACATCAAATTGTGTATCACCATTATTAATGGTAACAGAAACATCACCTTGTGAAGGATCTATTAAAATCCATTTAACATTTACATTGATGTTAATATTTTCAACAACATTATAATTAGCAGTATCAAATGGAATGAATTTAGCTTTATATGTGCTATCTCCCCACTGATTTACAACTTGTTCTCCATTCATCCAAGAGAATCCTTCTGGTAATGCAACTTTAGATAATTTAACATCATATGGAGCTTCAATATCAGTCGGAACTGTATATGTTGGATTAGCCTTAGCTATACTTATATTTAAAGTATCTTCTACTACATTATAGTTGTTTACATCAGTTGGAGTATAGATTGCGATATGTTGTTGAATACCAGCATTACCAACCTTTTCTTTAGGATCTTTCCAAGTCCATTTTTCAGGTAATTCTACAGTTGATAACATATCACCATATGTAGCTTCTAAATTAGTAGGTTTTGTATAAATAGGGTTAGCTTTTAAAACACTAATAGTTAATGTTACTTCTATTTCATTATAGTTAACAGTATCAGTAGGGGTAAAGATTGCGATATGTTCTTGAATACCAGCATTACCAACTAAATTATCTTCTTCTTTCCATGTCCAGTTATTAGGTAATTCAATATCCTTTAAGGTATTACCGAAAGTAGCTTCTAAATTAGTTGGTTTTGTATATGTTGGAGTTCCCTTTTGAACACTAATTTCTACTGTTTCTTCTATTTCATTATAGTTAACAGTATCAGTAGGAGTAAAGATTGCAGTATGTTCTCTACTTCCAACATTACCTACTTCTGTAGTTTCATTTTTCCAAGACCAACCTTCTGGTAATTCAACATCTATTAGTTTATCTCCGTAAGATGCTTCAACGCCAGTTGGAACGGTATAACTTGGGTTTATTTTAGCAATTGAAACTTGAATTGGGCCAGCTTCATCAATATCATTATGGTTAGAATCGCCGACAACTTTATAATAGATATTATAATTTCCTGCATTTAAAGCAACAGGAATATTATCATCATATGTACCATCTAATCCAATCTTATATTGAATTGTACCGCCTGATGCTGTGCCAGAATTTACTAATTCTTGTTCATTGCCTGTATATTCTAAATTCAATATTGAAGTTGGAGCTGATGATAAAACACTGTTCTCTTTAGCAATTTCAAATGTAAGAGTTGCAATAGCATCTCCAAATGTTACTTTTGCAATATATACTCCAGCATTAATACATTCAGTTACTTCAGCGTTATCTTTATAGTATTTAATAACAGGATTAGGGAATGCTTCTTCATTATACCCGGCTTGTAACGTAACTTCTTTAGTTGTTCCATCATATGTTAATTCTGAAGGTGCAATCATTGTTAAAGTTAGACCATCAGTTATATAACAACTATCGTTTTGACAAGTTGCTGTTAATGTTCCTTCATTTGCTTCATATGACCAACTATGTTCGTGGAATGATTTTATAATCATATACTTAGGACGATTTGTTGCATAGTCGCTTATTAAATCAGTATCAGCAGGAGTTCCTGTTGCATTACCAATGACGCCCATGCTTGCATTTCCTAAAGTAATTGTTCCTCTATATTTACTATCAGAAGTGCTTGTACAACCGATACCATCGTAATCATCATCACCGATTGCAGTAACTACTCCACCATTAAAAATCATATTTTCTATGCATGAATCAGTGCCATGGATAGGTAATCCAATACCAGGGCCAGCATCTCCAGTTGCTGTAACATTTCCACCATTAATTTCTATTTTAGAAATAATTATTTTAGAAGTATAACCAGAATCAATGTCTCCATATCCACTACCGATACCAGCGCCGCCTTTAGAACCATCATAAGTATAGGCTGTTGCTGTAATAGTACCACCGTTAATAATAATTGCTTCAACCGATATATCACCAAGGATTGTACTTGTACCAATACCAGCTGAACGATTGCCGCCATATGCATTAATTGTTCCGCCATTTATTATTATTTTTCCAGCACGAGTAACATTGTCGACATTTGGTTCTCCAGAATGTGTAGTACAACCAGCATAGCCAAATCCAATACCCGCTCCTCCACTGTAAGAAGTATTTACTGCTCCACCATATGCATTAATATTTCCACCATATATTGTTATATCCTCAACAGTTAAAACTCCAGCATAGTATGGTTTTTCAGTAGTACTACTAGTATGACCTGGTCCACCGATTCCTGGTCCACCATCTCCACCGGTTGATGTAATATTGCCTCCATAAATTGTTATAGGCCCGATATTTATATCTTTATAGCCACCATATCCTTTATAGCCACCGCCTATACCAGGTGACATATATCCACCAGTCGCGTTTATAGTTCCACCAAAAATATTAATTGGACCACTATTTGAATTAGCAGAACCTCCAATACCAGCTCCAGCAAGACTGTTTCTAATGCAAGTGCTTGCTGTTATATTTCCACCATAAATATTAATTGTACCTGAATCTCCTTCTCCAGGATTAAAATAAAGACCTCCACCGATAGCTGCATAATAGTCACTAGAGGTTAATTCGGCAACAATCTTACCCTCGTTTTCACCATCACCCTGGCTATATATATTCAAAGTATTTGGTGAAGAAACAGTCAGACCTTTAACTAAAGTCAATGTACAATTATTAGAAAGTATGATATTTACTATGCCTGTAGCATTAACACGAGTATTAATTGTTACATCACTCTTAAGTACATAGGTATAATTATGCATTTCAAGTGTTGTATCGGTAATTGTAAAATAGTTAGCTGTTGTAACTTCAGTATCAACAACTTCTTTACCATTCCATTCTTTAGATATATAGGTAACATAATCATTTACTATAACATCAATTGTTTTATGTATTTCTTGATAAACATCAGGATTGTCTGAAATGTAGACAATTTCTTTACTGATGCCATCTCCAACTAATGAATTCGGTTCTGCAAAATGCCAGTGATCATCTTGGAAAGTGACATCAGATAATTTTTGATTTGCTGCACCAGCAACGGCTTCTGGAACTGTATAGACAGGTTCTATTTTATTATCACCTGTATTAACAAGCATATACTTATGACGAGTATAATTATTTAATTCATCTTTTATTATTTCAGTACCAGGGTTTTCAACATCACCACCATATACTTTCGCACCATCTAAAACAGTTAAAGTACCATTATCACTGCTTCCAGCACCAGCACCAATACCAACAGCACCTACAGTGCTTGATGCTCTTACAACACCACCGAAAATTGATAAATTGGCACCAGCACCGTTTTGGCCACCACCAATTCCAGCACCGTTTGCAGAAGTCGCATTAATATTACCGCCATAAATGGTAATAGTACCACCAGATTGGTTATAACCTCCGCCAATTCCAGCACCGCTAGTTGAAGATGCATTAATGTTTCCACCATATATAGTTAATGTACCACCAGCATAAGAATCACGTCCGCCAATTCCGGCAGCTGTTTTTGACTTTGCATTAATATTACATCCATGTATATTTAGATTACTTCCTGAATTATAAATACCAGGAGTAAAATCATAACCTGAAGTTATATTTAAGGTACCAGTTCCCAACGATTGTCCATAAATATTTAATGTTTTATTATCATTGGCATTAATTGTTTTTGTTGATAAAGTGCAACCATCACAAATAATCAAATTAACTGTTCCATAAGTGTATACATTTCCTGAAATTGTAAGATTGCTATTAACAACGTACCATTTTCCATCTGACCACGTCGTTTTAGAATCAGTCAGAACCTCATATGTTGAACAAGATTCTTGTGAACTAACAACTTCTTTTTTTACAGCATCCCACGATTTAGATACATATGATATAGCACCATCTGCATGTGCTTTTAGTTTTGAGTTAACAAAAATAGCCGCACATAAACAAAGTGCAGCTGCAAGAATTACTAACCATAATCTAGATAAATGTTTAGTCTTAATAATGTTTTTCACAGCAAGAACACCCCCGTAACTAATATTTACTATTGTTTAGTATTTAATTATTATTAATAATACAGTTCAATTGTAATTTCTTTTTACGTTGTATGTCAACAATAGGGGAAAAAGATATGTGCTAACTATAGGACAGTTGTGAAAACATTGTGTAAAAAAGAAAAATTGTGGTTGATTTATCAATCACAATTATATTCTATCGTGGTGGATGAAGTGGATTTTAACCACCAAACTCGTAGAGAGCAGATTTACAGTCCACTGTGTTTAGTCTCTTCGCTATTGAGGGATGACTTTTATTATTAGTCATTTACATTAACCGAAGATATTCTTCTCCATCTATTTTCATAGATATCATATTCTTTTTTAAGGTCTTTATCGTTTCCAAAATAATCTAGAATTTCTTCTTCAAGTTCAGGGATAGAATCTATTTTCTTATCTAGATATGACTCAACTAGATTAATAGCTCTTTTAACTCGTCTTTCTAGTGCACCTTCTCTTAAATCAAATACATCTATACCATTACTTCTATTTTCTTTATTCCATTTAGTATCAAATGAATTATAGAAATCATCTAAAAGAATTAATAATGTTTTAAGTTTATCTAAATCACTCTTAAGAGCTTCTTTATCATTATTCTTATAATGGCATCTTAATTCTATTCCGATTCGTGATTTGATAGAAAGTACTTTAGCTAATCTATATTGAGTATCAAATAGATATGAGAACTTAGTATTCTTATAATTAATTGATTCAAATTCTTTAACGTGTTCACTAAAGATCTTTCCACAGTTTTCATCAATAGTTGAATCCATTACTCCAAGGAGTGGATCATTATAGAGTAAATATCTATTTGAAGTATTTCTTTCTTGAACATTACTACTATTTGTGAGACGATTATTTAAGTCTAAAGCCATAAACTCATTAAAGTTAAGGCCATCACTTAATAGTTTAAATTCATCATTAAACATTAAGTTATTAATGTCTTGATTAAGCTTTAATAAATCAAATCTCATTAAAGATGCGAAGTATAGAGATGGTAGTGTATCAAATGGTGATGTTTCCCCACCATTATCTCCCCAGCCTGTAAGAATATAGTGGTAAGTATTAGTATTCATACAAGCACGCATTGAAGCTTCTATTTCTTTAAGTGAATATCTATTATCTGGAGTAAATCCAATCCACTTCCAGGCACCACCTGCAAAACTATATTTATTGCCTATCATTTTATGAATATTTAAAAACATCTCAAAATGATTTACATCAGTACTATAGTAATCCCAATAAGTGAGTTCTACATCTTTAGGCATATCATTTAGTTTTTCAACGTTTACGTTTAGATGTTCATCGAGGAGGGACGCGTACATATCACTCCAAATCATTGCGTTAAAATCATATTTCTTACAAATATCAAGAACTCTTTTAACGTGATAATTCATTAATTCTAATCTATCGTGATAACCGTTTTTATCTAGGTATTTACCACGTCCTACATTGTGAGCTTCATCCATTCCAATATGAATTATATTGGTTTTAAAGTATTCTCTACATGTCTTTATTAATTCTTCAATAAATTCATATGTCTTTTCTTCATCAATTAAAAGAATATCATCACAATCAAATAGTTCACTCATAGATGGATATCTAGTAATAGCGTTAAAGTGAGCTAGAGTTTGAATACAAGGGATTAATTCTATACCAAACAAATCACAGTATTCTTCAATATCTTTAATTTCATCTTTAGTGAATCTATTTCTTAAGTATCCAAAATATGGATACTTTTTAACTTCATAAGTATCTTCTGTGTATAACATTAAACGGTTATAACCCATTGAAGCTAAATATCTAATTAGTTTCTTTATACTATCATTCTTCATAACTGCGTTACGAGAGCAGTCAAGCATATAAGTTAAATATTCAATTTTAGAATTGAATTCAAAGTTATAATCAAAGAAACGATTAATCTTAAAACGAGCTAATACGTGAACAAATAATCTAAATGCATATACTAATTCAGTATATTCAATTTTATACATATTACCTTCAGCAAATGAAACAAAGTTTCTATTACTTTTAATGAAAAATACTTCATTAATTGATTCAGCGAGCTCAAAATCGAACTCTTTAGATAGTTCAACTAATCCATCTCTTATTTGTTTTTCACATATAACATTAACTTTCATTATTGAATCCGTCCCTTTATTATATTTCTATATAAATCATCCGCCATTAGTACGGCTTATAAACATATTATCTCCAATAACACTATCATAAGCTGCATCACCAAGGACAAGTCTTATTACTTCTAATTCATCTTTATTCTTTAAATGATCTAATTGATAAGCATTTCCGCCTAAGAAATTTATTACATTGTGTAAGTTTAATATTTTAAACATATCTGCGAATCTAATAACATACCAATCCGCTCTATCTATAACATCTTTGTAATAAGACATTGGAAGAGTCATCATTGCATAATCAGAAACATCTAAAATAGCTCTAAACATTGTGTCTATTGATGTATTAAAGATTAGTTCATCAACTTCTCCTTCTTTGTATGTAAAGTATCCAACTACCTTTCCTTCTTGTTTTACATAATAAGGAGTACAGTTCCAACTAATTAATGTTTTATAGAAATTATCTATAGTTCTTTCTATTCTCATAGGTTCTTTATTATATAAGTCTAGAAGTTCTTTAATTACTTCAGTATCACTTTCTTCTAACTTATATAATTCATATGATTCTTCTTTGAGTTGACCTAAATTTCTCTTATTTAAATTAAAGTAGATACATCTTCCTGCGGTTTCAAAACCAAAATGGTTATATCTAGTTCTGTCTCCTCCAAGATAGAGTAGATCTAGATTTAACTCTTTAGCTTTTTCTATCACTCTATTTAATACTTTAGTAAAGTATCCTTTATTTCTGTATTCAGGTAAAGTTGAGACAGCACCCACGCAAGCAATACTAATTCTTTTATCATTATTAATCATATTAAATAGATATAGACCTATTGATGTGACAAGCTTTCCTTCAACAAACGCACCTATATGAATCATATTAGGATTATCTTTATAATATAGTTTTGGAAGAATATGTTCAAACTTTACCTCATCATCCACAAAGCCAAAAGATGTGTTCATCACATCAAGCAAAGTTTCATATTCATCATATTTTATTTCTCTTATTTCAAATTTATTCATGTAATACCTTTATATATTATATTGTATAAAAAAATGGGATATATATCTATATAAATATAATATAAGCTAATTATTAATTATCCTATCTAATAGTATCCAACATAAAAAACACTAATCATTTATTAATACTTATAGTTTTTTTGTAATATTTGTAGTATTATCTTAATTATGAAAGTTGGTAAAACTATTAGTAAAAAACTGTTAATTCAACTTAATGTAAATTCAAGCCTTATTGCTTAAATGCAGTAAGGCTTTTCTTTTTTGAGAAAACAAGGAGGTAATAATATGGATAATCAAGAAAAGAAATATGAATTAATCAAATTTGAAGATGGAGCATTTAGTCTAGATGTTAATGTGTCACCTGAAGAAGATACTGTATGGTTAACGCTAGACGAAATTGGACTATTATTTGAAAGAGATAGGTCTGTGATTGGAAAACATATCAAAAACATTATAAGTAGTTCAGAATTGAATGAAAACTCAGTTAGGGCAAATTTTGCCCATACTGCATCAGATGGTAAAACATATTATGTAGATCATTATAATTTAGACATGGTACTTGCAATAGGATATAGAATCAATTCAAAAAGAGGTATTTTATTTAGACAATGGGCTAACTCCGTTCTAAAACAATACTTAATAAAAGGTAGTGCTATCAAT
>JAEEXP010000061.1 GCA_016287865.1 Caryophanales bacterium | reverse complement strand
ATGCAACTAATAAAGCTAAGGTTGATTTAGCTACACTATTAATTAATAATCTTCCTGCTACTGAATATACAGATTCATTTAAAGAAGATTTAGATTTTGCAAAAGATTTCTATGTTTATATTGGTGAAGATAATCAAGCTTCTGTAACTAATAAAGATGTATTATTAAAGAAGTATATAGATTTCTATAGAGTTGACGCAGTTGTTGATGATATTGTTACAATCTTTAATAATGGTGTTGAATATAAAGAAGCCACAAGACAAGCAATTGAAACTGCAAGAGGTAATTATAATGGTTTAACAGCTGATCAAAAAGCATTCTTCCCAGATAGCAAATTAGCGTTATTAGGCAGTCTTGAAGATGCATATGATGCTCTTGAATCAATTCATACAATTGGTACAGTAGAATATACTCCTGAATGTAAAGCTAAAATTGATGCAGCTAAAGAAGCATATGAAGCACTATCACAAGATATTAAAGATATTCTATCTCCTAATGAAGAAAAATATTTAATTGATGCTGAAGGTGCATATAATTGCATAGGCTTAATTGAAGAAATTGGTACAGTAGCCTTTACAGATGAATCAAAACAAAAGATTGATACTGCTAGAAATTTATATGATATTTTATCTCCTGAAGCTCAAGCTCAAGTATCTAATTATAATAAACTTACTCAAGCTGAAACTGACTATAACGCAGTTAAGGGTTTTGTTGATAAAGTAAATAACTTTGGTGAATTACATAACGATAATGAATCAAAACAAAAAGTAGAAGCAGCTAGAAGCGCATATAACGCTTTAACTGATTTTGAAAAATCATTAGTTCCAGCTGAAAAGCTTAATCAATTATTATCTGTAGAAGAAGATTTCGAAGTATATGATGTAATTAACCAAATCAGCGCTATTATGGGCGAAGAAATGGAAGATACTCCAGAATGTAAGGCTATGCTTGAAAAAGCAAGAGCTGATTATGAATCTCTATCAGATGAACAAAAAGCTAAAGTTGATAACTATAATGAATTAGTTAATAATGAAAGTTACTATGCAGTTGCTGTATTCGAATCACTTGCTAATGACATTGGTACTGTAGAACTTACAGAAGAATGTAAAGCTAAGATTGATGCTGCAAAAGCATTCTATGAATCATGCAATAAAGCTGCTAAAGAAGAGATTGAAAGTGGAAGTAGTATTATTGCACTTCAAAAGGTTGAAGAGGCAGAAGATGTATATGGTTTAATGTCACAAATTGATGAAATTGGTACTTTAGAATATAGTGCTGAATTCAAAGAATTAATTGATGAAGCTAAAGAAGCCATCAATACTATTGGAACTAAATGGGGTGATGTTAACTATATTAAGAATAAAGTATCTAATTATAATGAACTCACTGATAAAGAAGCAAGTTATTTAGCTGTAGATTATGCAGCTCAATTAATTGATGAAATCCCAACTCCATCAACATCTAGTCAATATGATGATGCAGTACATAATGCTAAAACTTTCTATGATGCATTAAATGAAGAACAAAAGCATGCTATTGATAATACAGATATTAAAGATTATGAAAACATCTTAGCTAATCATGTTAATGCTAATGATACTATTAAACTAATTAACGAAATTGGTACAGTAACTTATGATGGCGGTATTGATGATTCAAAAGATCCAATCGATGCTGCAAAAGCTAAATATAACGTATTAACTGAAACTCAAAAATCAATGGTTGATAGTGTTAATGGTGAAACATTAGTTGATGATATTGCTTTATATGATGCTATGGAAAAAATCGCTCAAATTGGCGAAGTAGAATATACAGCTGAATCTAAAGAATTAATTGATGCAGCAAGAGAAGCTTATGATAATCTTAAGGGTTCTCAAAAGACTCAAGTATCTAATATTAATGAATTAGTAGAAGCTGAAGATTTATATGAAACTGTAGATATCGTAGCTAAATTAATTGAAGCTATTGGTACACCTACTGATTCAAACGAATACTATGAAAGTGTTGATCTTGCTGAAGAATACTATAATGCATTAACCGATGCTCAAAAGGCTGTAATTGATAGTGCAGTTCGTGACTATGAAAAAGAATTAGCTGATCACATTAAAGCTAAACAAGCTATTAGAGCTATTGATTTAATTGGTAATGTTTCATTCAATAACGGCGAGAGTGACTCAATTAATACAATTGTAATTGCTGAAGAATTATATGATGGTTTAACTGAAACTCAAAAAGCTATGGTTGATAATGTTAATGGTAGATCATTAGTATTAGCTAGACAAACTTATGACAATGTTAAACATACAGTTGAATTAATTGAAGCTATTGGTACAGTTGAAAACAATAACGATACTAAAGATAAGATTGAAGCTTCAAGAGAAGCATATGATGCTTTAACTGGTGAAGAAAAACAATTAGTTAAAGAATACAATAATACATACACAGTATTAACTGATGATGAAAAAGTATATGGAACTCTTGTATTAATCGATTCAATTGGTGAAGTTAACTATAACACTGACCCAGAAGAAAGAATTGAAAAAGCTAGAGAAGCTTATGATTCATTAACTGAAAGTCAAAAGAAAGTAGTTGATAATAAGTATAAAGAAAAGCTTGAGACAGCTGAAGCTGAATCAGCTCAGATTACTAAAACTAATAGAAGTGTAGTACTCACACTCTTAATTATCTCAGCTGTAATTATCGCACTTGGTGGTGGTTATATGCTCCTTGTATTCTATAAATATAGAAGAAGAGAAATTAAAGTGATGTCAGTTGGTGGACTCCTCCCACTAATTATTCTTACAACTCACTACATTGATGCTCCATGGATCTTACTTTATATTCTTGGTCCTATCGCAATCTTAGTACTTGCTGCTGTGGCTGTATTAATCTATATGCAACTTAAAGGTCTTTGGATCTTTAATAAAGATAGACAAGCTGCGCTTCAAGAAGCAATTCAAGAATCAGCTAAAGTAAATGAAGCTAAAGAAGAAGAAATTATTCCAGAAGAAAGTGATGAAGAAGATGAAGAAGATTCAATCGACGTTACTGATGAAGCTGGTAATACATTCCACATAAGATTCTTAAAATCTTTCACAGCTAAATTAATTCAAGCTAGTGATGAAAATAAGAGATACTATCAAGAATTAAAGAATGAAGTATTATCTTATAAGAATACAACTTCAAGAATTTCATGGAACTATGATTCTATCAATTCAGGTAGAAAACAAGTTCTTAAATTCTCTATTAGAAGAAAAACACTTTGTGTATACTTCCCACTAGATGTTGATAAACTAGATACTTCTAAGTTTAAAGTTGAAAAGGTTGAAACTAAGAAGTTTAAAGATGTTCCATGTCTTTATAGAATTAAGAATGATAAGAGATTTAAAGGTGCTAAAGAATTAATTGCTTTAGTTGCTAAGATGTTAGGTTTAACTAAGGGAGAACCACAAAATGAATCTTATATTCTTCCATATGAAGAAAATAAACCACTTATTGAAAGAGGTTTAATTAAAGAACTTAAAGTTCAAGTTGAAGCACCTGAAGTTAAACCAGTTCAAGAAGAACCTGTAGTTCTTGAAACTAAAGAAGATTCTAATGGCGATGAAATCGTTACTGCCAAAGACAGTAACGGAAACATTTTCCAAATTAGATTTATTAAATCATTTAGTGCTAAACTCTCTCAATCATCAGATGAAGTTAAAGCTCAATATAGTGAACTAAAGAATCATGTCTTATCTTATAAGAAAGCTAATTCTAGAGTTTCATGGCATTTCGATTCAGTTAATTTAGGTAAAGATAAAGTCTTAAAATTCGCTATTAGAGGAAAAACTTTATGTGTATACTATCCACTTAATGAAGTAGATGATAAATATAAAGTTGAAATGGTTGAATCTAAGAAGTTTGAAGATACACCATGCCTTTATAGAATTAAGAATGAAAGAAGACTTGGTTACGCTAAAGAATTAATTAATATGGTAATGAGAAAACTTCACGCTGAACTTGGAAAAGAATCTCATGAAGATTTCAGTCTTCCATATGAAGAAACTAAAGTTCTAGTTAAGAAAGGTTTAATTAAAGAATTAAAAGTTAACTTAAACGAACCAAAAGAAGTAGTTCATAAACCTATTACTGTTGAAGAAGCTAATAAAAAGATGAGCGATGAAAAAGCTCAAGCTCAAATCAAAGTAGAAGAAAAGTCAAAAGTTTATGAAGGTAAGAAAGACATCATTAATATTGATATAATCTCAGAAAACTTCAAAGATGGTGATAAAGTAACTATTGAAGCTTTATGGGATAAAGGTTTAATTAATAAAAATGTAGGTTTCGTTAAAGTTCTCGCAAGAGGTATCTTAGATAAGAAACTTACTGTAGAACTTCAAGACTATTCAATTGAAGCTGTTAAAATGATTCTTCTTGAAGGTGGAGAAGTTAAAAAGATTAAATAATTAATTTAAGGGTTCATCTATTAAAGATGAGCCCTTTTCTTTATAATTGTCCATCTTTTGTCCCATCATTAATAATTAAAGTAAACTGCCTTTACTATATAATTATTTAATATATAATAATATATAGATATGAGTATAAATATTGAAACTGGATTCTCTTTTAATGGATCTTTAATTAAAAAAGATAGTTTAAAAGACTTAACTAAATTTGGATATGACTCACTAGGTATGGTTGATGATAATACCGCATTTTTCCTTGAGTTTTATTATGCACTTAAGAAACAAAATATTAAGCCAATATTAGGCTTAAGGTCATATTCAAAATATTATGACTATATTCTTTATCCAATAAACTATGAAGGTTATAAAGAAGTACTTTATTATGCCTCATCTAAAAATCCTAAAGATAAAATAGAAAGAGATTCTCTTCCACTATCCAAGAATATTTTAGTAGTAATAGATGCGACTAGATTAAGCCCATCAAATATCGAAATCTTAAAAGATGACTATGATTATTTTAAGTCTAATAAAGTAGACGTATATGTAGGAGTTGATTTCTCATATTATCCATGTGAAGTAGAATTATATCCACTTCTTAAAGATAACTATAAGACAATAATTATTGATAAAGTTAAATACTTAAATAAAGAAGATAAAGAATCATCAGAAATTCTAGAAGCTATTTTAAATAACCATGAA
>JAEEXP010000060.1 GCA_016287865.1 Caryophanales bacterium | reverse complement strand
TGGATCTTCATCAGTAAGACCATGGAAATCTAGGTTATCAACAACGATAGCTCCGCCTTCATTTAAGTAAGGTTCAAATCTTTCAAAGAATTTTATGTTTTGAGCCTTGGCTGCGTCAATAAATATCAAATCATACATACGTTTTGGCGTATATTCTAAGGCATCAGTGAATACTACTTCAATTTTATCCTCTAAATTATATTTAGAAATATTAGAAATAGCGAGGTTATACATCTCACTATTTCTTTCGATTGTGGTAATATCAACACCATAAGTTTTAGCCATTACAATTGATGAATAACCAATTGCGCAACCAATCTCTAATACAAATTTATAAGAATTTGATTTAATGACCGAAAGGAGGACATTTAGTCCTTCATCCTTTATAATTGGTACATTGTTTTCCTTCGCAAATTCTTTTAAATCTTCAAACATTACGCTTCTATTTCTTCGTCGTCTTCTAATTCTTCGTCTTCTAATGCTTCTGCATCAAGTTCATTTAAGAATTCTTCAAATACTTCGTTGCAGAATTCCATTTCTTTTTCATCAGTAACATCAACGAGTTCGCCTTCGCCATTATTGTCTGATACGAGTTCAGCTACAAATACTTCTTCAGCGTCATCTTCTACACTGATATAGAAGATATAGTGTTTCTTTGTTTCTTCGTTAGTGAAATCTTTTAGTACTCTAAAAGGGATTTCTTTCCCGTTTTCATCTGTAATGTAGATTAATTCATCTTGATCTTTAATCATATTTATCTCCTTATTTTATCGAGATAATCTTGAAGAATAATCTTCGCAGCCATCTCGTCTATTTGGTCGTGTCTATCTTTTTTATTTGTGCCGCCCATAATCATTGAATTAAGAGCAACTCTTGAAGTTAATCTCTCATCAAAGAGTTCAACTTCAAGATTAGTAGCTTTTTCAAGCATTTCTTTAAACATCTTAGATGTTTCAGCTTGGATGCCTTCTGTGCCATCCATATTTTTAGGTAAACCTAAAACAATCTTTTCAGCTTTTTCTTGATTTACGATTTTTACTACTTCCGCTAAAGCTGTATCAAAATCTCTTGATTTAAATCTAATTGTAGTGATTCCTCTTGTGATTAAGCCAGTTGGGTCTGAGATTGCGACACCACATGTCTTATTTCCAAGATCGAGTCCTAGAATTCTCATTAGATTTTCTCCTTGAA
Organism: Caryophanales bacterium; assembly: GCA_016287865.1. Classification (GTDB taxonomy): domain Bacteria; phylum Bacillota_I; class Bacilli_A; order Izemoplasmatales; family UBA1188; genus UBA1188. Next base: position 4,168 of record JAEEXP010000060.1, on the reverse strand, counting down.
AGCTTCAACGAGTTGAGCTTTAGATAAGTTATCCTTAAGTGAACCTTGAGCGAAGTCTTTCTTTCCTCCACCGTTTCCACCAAACTTACCTAATACTTCTTTAAGGAGGGATGATGCATCAAGTGATTGATTCTTTGTCTTAATTAATACTTGAAGTTTACCTTCAGTATCATTAATTAATACTACAGTACCATTCTTTAGGTTATCTCCAAGATAATCTCCAAGCATTCTAATCTTAGATTTATCGAATTCATCAAGAACTATAACTGCATTATCATTAACGATTTCTTTTAAGTAAACACTATATGAATCAAGTGATACTTTTTCAAGAGCGCTTCTTACTTGTTTTTCAAAGCTCTTAACTTCATTTTGAAGGTTAGCAATTAATTGTCTAATATCAATAATATCTTGATAAGAACCAGTAAGTTCTAAGTTAGTATCAAAGTTGAATGATAAATTAATATTATGTTCTTTAGCTTCTTTTTCAAGCTCATGAGCTTTATTAGTTAATTTGTCGATATCTGTATAATAATTCTTAAGATATTTCTTTTCATTTTGAATATTTGATGCAGTTAAACCAGAAATTCTATAGATTCCAGAACCAATTGATGAAACTGGAAGAGCCATGAATTTTTCAATATCTTTAGTGTTATTAACGTGTGTACCACCACATACGTCAACTGTAGCACCTAAGTTAACAACTCTAACTTTATCGCCATATTTTTCACCAAATTCAGCGATTGCGCCAGCTTGTTTAGCTTCATCTATAGTCATTTCTTTAGTTACTCTTGTAGCTGCTCTATTAATGAAATCATTAGTTAAAGCTTCAACTTTAAGAATTGTTTCATCATCAAGTGATTCGAAATGGTTGAAGTCAAATCTTAATTGATCTTCAGTAATTTCTGAACCTTGTTGTGATACATGTGAACCTAAGATGTCTCTTAATGATTTAAACATTAAGTGGCAACATGAATGGTTCTTAGTAATCTTTTCTCTTCTTTCTTTATCTATTTCAAGATAAACCTTATCTCCTTCTTTAAAGAGTAATGGATTTTCAACTACCATAAGATGTTGCTTATGAGGAAGAGTAAGTGTATCAATTACTGCATATTCATTATTTCCTTTTCTAATAATACCTGAATCACCAACTTGACCACCACATACTGCGTAGAATGGAGTCTTATCAGTTACGATACCTTCATTAAATACTTTAACGATAGTAGCTTCACATGAATCTTCAGTGTATCCTACAAACTCTACTTGAGTCTTAAAGTCTAAGTATTCTTTATTTTGTTTAGTAAAAGCTGATTGGTTATTTTGTGACTTTCTTGCTCTTTCTTTTTGAGCTTCCATTTCAGCGTTAAATCCTTCTTTATCTACACTAAATCCAAGTTCACTTGCGTATTCTACTGTGAGTTCTACAGGGAATCCATATGTATCAAATAATACAAATGCATCTTTACCACTAATAACTTTAGTGTTTGATTTAGAAATAATATCTTTAAGTTTTAATAATCCTGAATCAATAGTTTCAAGGAATTTATTTTCTTCTCTTAAGATTAATTTCTTACTTAATTCTTTTGTTTCATTAAGGTTAGGATAGAATTCTCCCATAAGATTTGTGATAGTATCAACCATTTCATATAAGAAAGGTTTCTTAATGCCTAAAGCTAATCCATGTTTTAAAGCTCTACGGAGTAATCTTCTTAATACATATCCTCTACCTTCATTTGAGAATTGTGCACCATCAGATAGTGCGAATACGATAGTTCTTGCGTGGTCTGCGATAATCTTAAAATCTGATTGACCAGTATATTTAACACCTGATAATTCTTCAATACGTTTAATCATTGGCATAAATAAATCAGTATCAAAGTTTGTATCAGCTTCTTGGAAGATTGAAGCAAGTCTTTCAAGACCAGCACCTGTATCTATATTTTTCTTTGGAAGAGGTTTATATGATTTTCTATTTCCTGAACCATCTGAGTTAAATTGGCTAAATACGATATTCCAGATTTCAATGTATCTATCATTTTCAATGCCTTCAGAGATAGCTGATGGAGCATAATCACCATATTTTTCACCTCTATCATAGAACATTTCAGTATCTGGTCCACATGGTCCTTCACCAATTTCCCAGAAGTTATCTTCACATTTAAGTAAGTGAGATGGATCCATTCCAGCTTCAACCCATTTATTAAATGTATCTAAATCATCTGGATAGTAAGTAATATATAATTTCTCTTTTGGAATTCCAAAATACTTTTCACTAGTTAATAGTTCAAAAGCCCATGGAATAACCTCATTTCTAAAATAATCACCAATAGAGAAGTTTCCAAGCATTTCAAAGAATGTATGATGTCTAGATGTCATACCAACATTTTCGATATCATTAGTTCTAATACATTTTTGTGCATTACAAATTCTTGGATTTTTAGGTGTTTTTCTTCCATCAAAATATTTCTTTAAAGGTGTAACACCTGCGTTCATCCAAAGTAAAGATTTATCATCACTTGGGATTAATGATGCAGATTCTTCTACACTATGTCCTTTTCCTTTAAAGAAATCAAGCCAAATTCTTCTAATTTCATTACCAGTTAAATACTTCATATATCCTCCAAAAATAAAGTCCTTAAAACACACCAGTTTTAAGGACGAAATAATCCGCGGTACCACCTTAATTCTATGAATAAATCATAGCACCTCAATTGTCGATAAAGAGACAAACCTTTTAGTCTCCAAGGTAGCTTCAATAATCTGTCTTACTCATTTCCACCATACATGAGCTCTCTAGGAAAGGCAGTACTTATTTACTCATCCTCTTCTTAAACTATATGTATTTTACATTATTGTAAAATAATAATCAATCAATTATTTTAAATTTAACATACTAATGATTTCATCTGCGGCTTCATCATAAGAACCATTATTCTTAACTGAGTAATCACAAATAGCTTCATTAGCAGTTTCATCATCGATAGAGATAATTCTTGAGACTTTATCTTCATTCGAACTCTTTTTACTTAAAATTGTATCTATTAAAACTCTTCTATCTCTCTTAATATATACAGTTATTGCGTTCTCAAAATGAGTTTTAATAGCCATCGCACCGCAGATATCAGTGGTTGCGATGATATTTTTACCTTGAGATAAAATCTTTTCAATATCTTCTTTCTTTGAACCAAATCCATGACCAGCATACATTGTAGATTCAAATAGTTCACCATTTTCTACCATTTTATTGAATTCATCAATAGTTACATAGTTATACCAGTCATTAGTTTTAAGTGCAGTTTTATCATCAGTTGTATAACTCACAAGTTTTTCAAAAGTTGTGAGCTTTTTCACAAGACGTGATGCGATCTTAGTTTTACCAGATCCAGACGGGCCTACAAGAATTACTATACCAGGACCAACGAAAGGCTGTTCTACATATGAATAGCTTTTAGCTATTACTTCAACTAGTTTTAAGAACTCATCATACGTATTAACCGCAAGCATGCCTGTGGCTGATTGGTTCCAAGGACGTCTCATTAAAATTGGATATGCGGCATTAGATTTAAATACATTATGCATTCCATCATCAAAGAGAATATCTACATTAATCTTGTCCTTTCTTGAACCCATATAAATGTTTTCTTGTGGAATATCTGGGAATTCTTGAAGTAATCTTTCAGCTCTAATTCCCATATATTTAGTTGGGATAGATGTAGAAATAAATACTTCTGTCATTTTTGATAATTTAGATACGAATTCTTTAGCTCCAGCAATAACTGGTTGATTCTTATAGAATTCAGGATCATCAAAGAATTCAAATATAACATCAGCTCTACTATTTAGTTTTCCCCAATGGTTTACTTCATAAATAGATAGAGGGGGATTGAATTTATATTTTTCATTAGCGAGTTTTATTGCGTATGGAATACAATCAAGCAATAAATCATCTACATCAAGCGCACATGATAGTCTAAATTTTTTACTCATAAAATCTCCTTATTAAAACTAAAATATCACAACAAGATAATAAATGCTATATTATCTTTAATTGTTTTAAAGAATAATATATTCCATCACTTTTGTTATCTTTTGCGATAATACTAAATTTACTTTTAAGATCATCTGGAGCATTACCCATAATGATTGGAGTACCTACAGAAAGAAGCATCTC
>JAEEXP010000014.1 GCA_016287865.1 Caryophanales bacterium | reverse complement strand
CTGAATGTAAGAAGATTGATGCTAATGTATTAATCTTTGGTGAACCTTGGAATGGAGGATCTTCACCTTTAAAAGATGCAGTAGCTGCAAAACAAGCTAACATTAGAGACTTTAATGGTTATGCTGCATTCAATGACAAGTTTAGAGATGAACTCGTAAAAGGCGGACTTAATGCTGCTAGTGCATTATCTTGGATATCTAATACAACAGGAAACAATGCAAAGATGGAAGCTATAGAAGAAGGTATTAAAGGCAATACAAGAGTATCAGGAGTTATTATTGGTAACTTAGAACAAACAATTAACTATGTCACTTGCCATGATAACTATACTTTATATGATAGATTCTATGCATCAGGCACAAGAAATGAAGGTAACCTCAAGAGAATGGCTGTATTAGCTCAATCAATGGTTTTAACTAGTCAAGGTACATCATTTATGCTTGCTGGTGAAGAATTCTTAAGAACTAAAGGCGGTAACTCTAATTCATATAACGCTTCTTATAAAGTAAATGAACTTGATTATTCACTAAAAGTTAAGAATAATGATGTGTTTAACATCTATCAAAAGTTAATTGATCTTAAAGTTAATTTTGCAGGCCTACATTTAGATAAAGACCACAACAATGATGTTGTAGTTGAATTATTAAATAACAACAACACTATTAAGTACACACTAAGTGATGATACAAGGGAATATGTATTTATTCATCAAAACTCAATTACTAGTGATGCATTCAAAATTGATTTAACTGGTTATACTTTATATCTAGATACTAATGGTCAATTAAATGATGTTACACTCGGCGAAACTACACTTAAGAAATACGAAACAATAATCGCATACAAAAATAAATAGGAAATTTATGAAAAACGAGTTCGTTGTAAATATTATACACAGACCTGAACTTTCCCCTGAGTATTCAAAAAATGCCAGGGGAAAGAATGAAGATACTAGAGATGAATCTTTAGATATCTTTAAATTTCAACAAGACACAGCCCATAAATATGGACTTAAGACAACTATTCAAATCACTTATGCTTCACTCTTTTCTGATGAAATCATTAGACTTTCAAAAGAATATCATGAAACTTTCGGTGATGAGATCGGACTATCTTTACTAGGACTTCCTTGTGAAGAGTTTAAAAACAAATATAAGACAGATGATTTCTGCATCTGGATGTTTAGTGATGAAGATAAGAAAACTATCGTAGATGACGTATTTTCACTCTTCTACAAGAAGTTTGGATTCTATCCAGAATCTACTGGTAGCTATTTCTTAGATGCATTCACAATCAATTATATTAAAGAAAAATATCCAAGTGTAAAGTGCGCTATTGCGACATGTTGGGAAGAAGGACCTAAAGCTTACCATACATGCAATAACTCTTGGTATACATTTATGGATGGTGGACCATGGAACCCATGGATTCCATCTAAAATCAATTCTCATATTCCTGCGGATTCAGTATCTGATGATTCAGGAATTGTAGCTATTCCACATTTATCACGCGATCTTCTCGCATGTTTTGATGGTAATGGATCTAACTTTGGTACACATCCACAAAACGTTTTAAGAGGTATGATTTACTATAACGATAATGGTTCTTATGAGTATCCTTATCTTTATAACCTCATTGACCAATATAGACATTTAGCTAAATATAATGATGGTTATTCATATAACATGATGTTTGTTGGCCCAGGATGGCTTAATAAAGGCGGTAGATGGGAAGCTCCATATGAACTACTTGCTAAATCTTATAATGATGGAATGGCTTATTATGGAAAGTTAAAGAAAGAAGGTAAGCTTCTTGATTTAACTATGTCAGAATTCGCTGATTACTATAGAGAAAGGCATCCTAACTATAAGAGAGCTGAATCAGCTTTATGGAAAGATATTCTTTATGGTTCAACAAAAGAATATTACTGGCATTATTCACCATTTATGAGATGCTGTTTAGACTTTAATCAAGGCGGTGCCATGATTGACCTTCGCCCGTACGCATCAAAGATTAAAGAATCAATTGGTATTGGAAAAGATTCTGTATATGATGCATCTTATCCATACTTAATCCAAGCTAACTATCGTGCTGGATTCTTTACTCACTATGCCGGTGCTGGAACTTTAAAATCTTGTAAAGTTAAATACCACGGAGAAGAAACTGACTTAGCTTTAACTAAAACTTATGCTAAATTTGAAAGATTCGATAAAGGTGTAAGACTTACAACTAATCCAGTAGAAGTAATCTTAGATGATACAAAGATTCAAATTGAATCAGTATTTGAATTCGTTGAAGAAACTGGTGAACTCATTACCACAAGAAGACTTTTAAATGAAGTTAAAGATGAAGTTACATTCACTGAATATTTATGTGGCGCATATTCAACTACTGAATATCAAGGTGATATGCATACAGTTACTCTTGGAGTAGATGATAAGTGTATTAACTTTGAATACAAAGATAGAGTAGTAACTAAGAATAACGCTAAACTTGCTTTCGTTAATATTAAAGATATAAACACTAGAGTAGAATTTAGTGGTGATAATGATTCTATGAGTGTAAAAGAAGGCATTGCCTTCAGTCCTAACTTTAAATTAATGCTTCAAAAATCTATTAAGAAAGGGGAGGTTAAATCATGTCTCAATCTACAAAAGGTAAATTAAATTATAGATGTCCTTCATGTTTCATGAGAGATATCGATATGGATATGTTTTATGATGAAGAAAAACATGAATATTATTGCCTAAGATGTGCTTTTCATGCCTCTGAAGAAGAAGTATTAAAGTTTAATGAAATGGCTAGATATCGTTATAGATTCTTAAAGATGAGAGTTACTGATTTTGGCGAAGATAATGAACCACTTAAAGTTGCTCCACACAAAAGAGGAGAAATGTAATGAAACTTGGAATTGATGTTTCTACATACTACGAAGAACTAGCTGCAGGCGTTAAATACTTTATTAAAGGTAAAGAGGTAGATCCTCTTCATGAATTCTTAAACAATGGAGTGAAATATTCAAGAATCAGACTCTGGAATAACCCGTTTAGTTTAGATGGAAAACCATATCTTGGTGGAACCACTGATATGGATAACTTCATTAAACTAGCTAAACACATGGCATCACTTGGTTATGAAATAATTCTTGATATCCATTACTCAGATTTCTGGGCAGATCCTGGTAAACAGACTCTTCCTAAAGCTTGGGCAAATCTAACTTTTGAGGAACTTAAAAAAGAAGTATATAAGTTTACTAAAGAAACTTTAGAAAGAACTAAGGCTGAAGGTATTAAGTTATCTCATATCCAAATCGGAAATGAAATAACTAATGGTTTTATGTGGCCTTTAGGAAGACTATTTGAAAATGGTGATAAAGAAAGAACTAATTATGAGAACTTTACATCACTTCTTAAAGAAGGCATCAAAGTCACAAGAGAATTAATGCCTGAAACTAAAATAATAATTCATCTTGAAAGAAGTTATGATATTAAGGTTTATGATGAAGTATTCTCAAATCTTAAGAAATATGATGTAGATTATGACTTTATTGGAATGAGTTACTATCCTTATTGGCATAGATCTTTTGATGAACTATTCGCTAATGTAGAATTCTGTAAGAAAAAGTTCAATAAAGAAGTTATTATTGCGGAAGTTGGATATGGTTTTACTATGGAAGACTATATCAAGAATAATAATGGTCAACCACAATTAAAGATTGACGTTAATAGTGGTGAATATTATGTTCCATATCCATTAACTAAAGAAGGACAAAAAGAATTCATTAAAGAATTCATTAAAAGATGCATTGAACATAATATTGATATGGCTATCTACTGGGAACCTATTTGGATTCCTGGAGAGAATATCTGCTGGGCATCTGTTGAAGGCCAAGAGTATATTAATGAAGTAGGTAAGCCTACTAGAAATGAGTGGGCTAATCAATGTCTATTCGACTATGAAGGAGAGGCTACTCCTGCATTCTTTGAATACAAAATATAAGGAGCTTTTATGAAAAAGAAATTACTATCTATTCTTTTAGTTGTACTATCAGTATTTATGCTTATGTCATGTACATCTAAAAAGAATTATAAATCTGATTCATTATACGTTGAAAGAGTAGAAAACCTAAAGAAAGATTTTATTTTTGGAATGGATATTTCATCTATCATTTCGCTAGAACAATCTGGGGTTAAGTTCTATAACTTTGAAGGTAAAGAACAAGATATCTTCAAAACATTATCTGAATCAGGAATTAATTATATTAGAGTAAGAATTTGGAATAATCCATATGACAGCGAAGGTAATGGATTTGGTGGTGGAAACAATGATATTGATAAAGCAATAGAAATTGGTAAGAGAGCCACTAAATATAATATGAAGTTACTCGTTAACTTTCATTATTCGGATTTCTGGGCTGACCCATCTAAACAAATGGTTCCTCGTGCATGGCAAGGAATGAACGTTACAGAAAAATCAGAAGCATTATATGAATATACCAAAGATTGCCTAAACAAACTCAAAGAGGCAAAAGTAGATGTTGGAATGGTTCAAGTCGGTAACGAAACAAACGCATATTTTTGTGGAGAAAAGAAATGGAATAATATTTGCACACTTTTGAGTGCTGGTTCAAAAGCAGTTAGAGAAGTATTCCCTAAAGCTTTAGTTGCACTTCATTTTGCTAATCCTGAAAATGCAAATAGATATCCTGATTATGCATATAGACTAAGTGCACAAGCTGTGGATTATGATGTGTTTGGTTCATCATATTATCCTTATTGGCATGGTTCACTTGAAAACTTATCTGAAGTATTAACTAATATTGCTAAAAACTATGAAAAGAAAGTAATGGTTCTTGAAACATCTTATGCATTTACAAATGATAATACTGACTTCTTTGGAAATACTATTAGTGAGGGCGGTATTTATGATAAACCTTATCCATTTACAGTAGAAGGTCAAGCAACTCATATTAGAAATCTTACTGATACAATTAATAAGATTGATGGCGGAATTGGTATTTGCTATTGGGAAGGTGCTTGGATAACTGTTGGTCAAGAGTCATATGAAAAGAATGCTGAACTATGGGAAAAATATGGCTCTGGATGGGCATCATCTTATGCAACAGCATATGATCCAGATGATGCAGGAAAATATTATGGCGGTACAGCTGTAGATAATCAAACATTCTTTGATAAAGATGGCAAACCACTTGAATCTCTTAAGGTATTTAACTTATTGTCTAAAGGAAATAAAGTTACGCTAAAAGTGGATGGCGTAGAAAACATTTCTATGATTCAAGATTTAAACGGAAATATTTCTTTCCCTACAAAAGTTAATACAGTATTAACTGATATGTCTAAATTTGTAGTTGATATTGAGTGGAGTTCATTTGGTGTTGTTAATGCAGATACAACGACTACTGAAATACAAGCAACATTAAATAAAGATGCTGCTATCGAATATATGAAGAGCCACGGCGTTGCTAAATATTATTTGAAAGGAAATGTTCAAGGTATGGATGTTTATTGTTATATTTCTATGGTTGAATATAATTATGTTCAAAATTATAGCTTTGAAACAGGAAATATGGATCCATGGGTACTTAATAAAGTTAAGAACTCTGATCAATTATATATTGAAAAGAAAGCAGGTGATTCATTAACCGGTGATTATCATTATCATTTCTGGAGCGAAAAGAATGATTCAGTAGAATTCACTTTATCTCAAACATTATCTAATGTACCTGCTGGAACATATAAGTATTCAATCTCAATTATGGGCGGTGATGGTGGAGTAACTGATATCTACGCTTATGTAAAGATTAACGGCACTATCGTTAAAACAGCCGCAGGACAAATCACTGAGTGGAATGAATGGCATAATATGTTTATTGATGATATTGAATATAACGGTACTGACACAATTGAAATCGGTATCTATGTTAAATGTGGTGGCGCAGGAAAAGGTGCATGGGGTAAGATTGATGATGCACTATTTAATTCAAAATAATTAAAAAAACTTAATTACTGCCATTATAAAACTCATATTATTGACATAATTACATTAAAATAATATATTAAAAATATAAAAACATATAAAACGGGGGATATTTTAATGTTAAAAACTAATCGTGGTTTTTGGAAGTTTTTCTTACTTTCAATCATTACATTTGGCATTTACTCACTTGTATTCTGGCATGTGTGGGGTAACGATTTAAATAGAATCGTTGAAAAAGATGGTGACAAACCTCAAATCAGCTTCCTTGCTGCATTCTTCTTAGGTATCATTACTTTTGGAATCGTTCCACTAGTTTGGTACATCAAGATGGTTGTTAGAGTTTATGGAAAAGCTGAAAAGAAAGGCGTTGAAGTAAAAGGAAGCCTTGTATTCTTCTTAATCGCTGAAATTGTTCTTTCATTCACTATTGTTTGTCCTATCATTGCTTTAATTCAATTATTCAAGACAATGAATAATCTCTGTGGTTGGTACAACAATAACTTTAAAGAAGTTAGAGTTGAAGAAGCTCCAGCTGAAGAAGTTAAAGTAGAAGAAGTTCAAGAATAATTTAATTATTCAATATAAAAAGAAGCCGCTGGGCTTCTTTTTATTTATTTCCATTCATTCGGTGTGGTTCTAAGTCTTACTTTTACACCATCTTTTTCGATTTCTTTTTTAAACCATTCAGTATCTTTTAGTTTAATTAGATTGTTTGATGCGGCTATTCCAACTTTATTGTCAGTACCAATTGAGATGATGATATTACCGTTCATCGCAGTAAATCCAGATGTATTAATTTGGATTTTACCATCAACTACTTTGTCAATCTCAAGGGTTTGATAAGTAGATGTGATATAAACTTTATCAGTATATTTAGCGATTCTATCGATAAATGCTTGAGTTGGGAATTGATTTTCTATATTTTCAGTATATTCATCTGTACCACAGCAACATGATACTACACAAATTTCAGGACTAATCAGTGATAGTAAACAATCGTTAGAAGAAGTTTTAGAACCATGGTGTCCTGCCTTAAATAAATCAACTTTTGGAAGTGTCTTTTCTTTAGTAGATTTATCATAATAAGCTGCGACTGATTCTTCACCTTTCTTTTCTAAGTCACCAGTTAAGAGGAAGTTGTGTTCTTCACCATTATTAGTGTATGTGAATAATGTGCATACAGAGTGATTATTTTCATCATCTGATAATTCAAAATAGTATTTATTATAAATTATCTTCATAGTAACTTTATCTGATAATGTATATTCTCTTTGAGCACCATTTTCATTATTCCAACATTCACTAGCGTAATAATGTTTTGCGCCACCTTCAACTTCAGCGTCTCTTAATGATACGTATTCGTTGTATGTTGCAGTACTCTTTGTAGTGTATTTAAAATCAATGATAGTTTTACATTCATATGATTTAAATATTCCTTCATTCCCAGTAAATGCGGCAATATGATCTTGGTCACCATGAGTTGCGATAACGTATTCAAGTTTTCCATCTGTGCAATACTTATTAATATATTCTTTGAGTGTAGATGCAGAACCTTTAGTTGAACCAGCATCAATTAAGATATCATTTTCTCCAGCTTTAATATAAATAGAGTCTCCAGCTTTATCATTTCCAAGCATCATGAAATGAATTTGGAAATCATCATATATAACGCCTTCTAAAGTATCTGTGACAGCTTGAGTTGTTTTTCGTGTTGTTCTGTTCGGTAATTTAATAACACCTTTCTTGTATAAGAAGAATAAGGTAACTGCTGCAGCAATAACTAAGATAGCTACAACTATTAAGAATGCTTTGCCGCCTTTTTTACCAGCGATTTTCTTAACTACTCTAACCTCTTTAGATACACCATTCATTTTATCGCAGTAATCATCTGCCTCAGCCTTACTATTAAAAGTTTTTGAAGCTCTTTGAGCTCCGTCTTTTTTAACTGCGTATTTATTACCGCTTTTTATAACTCTATATGCCATAAAGTACCTCACTTATATATTCATTATATAATAAAAAGATGGGCATAGCCCATCAATTTATTAATTAATTATAATTAATAGTTACTACTGCTTTGTTGTTCGTTACGTCTATCAAGAATACAGTCAATAGCTATAACGAGTGCACATAAGAATGCTGCATCCTCTTCTTCAAAGATATCAAGTACGAATGAGTCTCTTAAAGAAATCTTTCTTGATAAGTGACCAATAGGCTTACCATTCTTAGTGATATTAAAGTTGAAGTCTAAGATGTTTCCATCAAATTGAATATCATCTTTGTATTGATCAACCCAGAATTTGCTTCTTAAAGATAACCACTTTTTATTGATTCTACAGATTCTATTTCCTTGGGCGTCCATAATAAATGCACGTCTTGTGAATAATCTCCAGAACTTGTTTCTAATGATAAAAAGTGTATTCTTATTCATATCTTGGAAGAACTTCTTATGGGTGAATGTAAAGATCTTACCCTTTACAAAATAAATTTGGTTGTCATTCATATCTGTAATATATGAAGAACCACCTAAAGTAATCCATTTGTTTCTAATCTTTAATTGCATGATATGTCTCCTTACATAAATTATATAATAAATGTGAAAATATATAAACAATAAATGTATTTTTTGCCCAGTTTTAATTATTTAAATATAAATAATGATAAAATGAACTTAGGTATTGTTATGGCATTAGTTGTTGATTTATATATATTTGATACAGAGAATGTATCATTTAGTTCATTTAAGACAAATAAATATCTAACAAAAGAAGATATAAATGACGCTTCTAAATATATCAGTGATCCTGATAGAATTACTCATGCTGTATCTTCGTATTTTAAAAGAAAATATATTAAGGATTATTATATAGATAAATCAGGAAAACCATTAAGTAATAATACCTATTTCAATATTTCTCATTCAGCTAATTTAGTAATTATGGGAAAGTGTAATGAATTAGCTATTGGAGTAGATACTGAAAGAATAGTAAATATTGAAAATGGAATGATAGATTTCATATCTAAAGGTATAGAAAAAGAATACATTAAAGATAATCTAAATTTCTTTGAAGTATTCACTTCTAAAGAAAGTTTGATTAAATGTATAGGTAATGAATCACTAGATAATATAAAAGATATTCCATCGCTTCCGCTTAATGGAATAAAAATATATAAAGAAAAGAATTATAATTCAAAACTATTAAAGTATAAAGACTATATTATCTCAGTAACTTTAAACACAAATGAAGATTATAAAATAAATATAATTAATGAAAATTAATGGAGGAATATATGGATATTAATATTAAACACGGAGAAGAAATGGTTGTGGCTCTTCAAGGAAGACTTGATACTACTACATCTCAAGAACTTGAAGCTGTGCTTGAAAAAGAAGAAGTAAAAGAGAACCTAGTAGTTCTTGAATTTAAAGAATTAGAATATATTTCATCTGCTGGTTTAAGACTTTTATTATCTTTAAAAAAGAAACTTGAAAAAGATAATAAGAAACTCGAAATCAGAAATATTAATGATGTAGTAAAAGAAGTATTTAACGTAACTGGATTTATTAATATACTTGATATTAAGTAAGGAGTTTTATGCGCCATCGTTTTTCAATCAAAAGTAAAATTATTTTACTTGGTGCAGGCATAACTTTAATATTATTAACGATAGCTTTTTTAGTAAGCTTTTTTGTCTATAAGAAAAGCGCACAAAAATCCTTAATTAAATTAGTTGATTCTTCTTTAATGGAACTCAATGTAACTCTTAAAGATGAAGAGATTATGACTAATCTAATAGAATTAAAAGATGAGTTATTATCTATTTATAATGAAAATAAAGCTAACTATAATAAATCGTTTGATAATCCTGATGATGAATTAGAATATTATAGAAATATGTATACTAACTTCTATGATATGCCTGGAATGATTGGAATGAGCCAAGTTAAGTTAAGACTTAGAAATACTTATCAAACAGTTTCAAATGAATTAAGTAGCGCAGTTATTTCATCTAATGGTGTAAGCGCATATATAGCTTTAATTGACACAGAATATAATAGATTAATCTATTTAGTAGATTCTATGTATGACCTTGGTGTATATAACGGAAATGGACATCTGTTTGGTTCTTATTACAACTTAAATCAAGATGATATTATTAAAACATATAAAAATGAAGACTTTAAAACTTACCACTTGAATGGATGTAAGACTAGATTCTTTAGTATCTATGATAGTGATAATAAAGAAGTAGCTAAAGTATTTATTGAATACAATGAGAATAGTGTAGAGACTTCAGTTAGTTCTTTTGTATTAATTGAAAGTTTAGTATTTGTCGCATCGTTTGTTGTCTTGCTTCTTGTATACATTTTATTCGCTCACTTCTTAGTATTTAAGAATGTTCAAAAACTTACTAAGAGTACTAATGAATTTACTCAAGATATTAAAAATAGCAATGAACTAAAGGTAATTGATCCATGTGTTAAATCTAATGATGAAATAGGTCAATTATCTAGTTCATTTGTTACTCTTGAAAATGCGATAGTTGAATACTTGTCAAGAATAGAAGAAGACGCAAAAGAAAAAGAAAAGATGAACGCAGAACTAGAAATAGCTTCTAAGATTCAACTTGAAGCTCTTCCAGATAAAGAGATTAATGATGACAATGTTTTAATTGCCTCATCAATTAAGCCAGCTAAAGAAGTTGGTGGAGATTTCTATGATTACTTCTATATTGATAAGGACCACTTAGCGATAGTTATAAGTGATGTATCAGGTAAAGGTATTCCTGCTTCACTCTTTATGATGAAATCAAAAGAGTTAATTAAGTCTACACTTTTAAGAAAGCTTAAGTTAAACTCAGCTTGTGATGCTATAAATAATGAACTTATTAAGAACAATGATGCGGGTTTATTTATTACTTCATTTGTTGGAATTTTAAACGTTAAAACTAAAGAATTAGAATTCGTAAACGCTGGTCATGAAAAGCCATATTTAATCAGTAAAGATGGCATAAAGAAGCTTGATACTAAATCTAATTTCGTCTTTGGTGGACTTGAGAATTTCAAATATGAAAGCGAGAAAATTAAGCTTAATGAAAATGATAAATTATTCTTATATACTGATGGATTAAATGAAGCTATAAATAAGAATAAAGAAGAGTTCTCATATGTGAGAATATCTCAGATTTTAGAGAAATATGGGAATACTCAACTAGATAACATCATCAAAGAAATGTCTTTAGGTTTAAAGGAATTTGTGGGTGATGAACCAACGTTTGATGATGTCACAATGTTACTATTTGAGCTTAAGAGTGAAAACCTTATATTTGAATTTGATAATCCATCTATAAGTATTATCGATGAGGTCATAGATAAGTTTAATGATTACTATTCATTCGTTAGTAAGAGTGAACTAGCAAAACTTGGAATAGCGTTTGATGAAATCTTAAATAACTGTATCTCATATGAAAAGAATGATAAGTTTAAACTATTAATCAATATTGAGTATAAGAATAATGAATTCAATATTGAGATTAAGAGCAATGGTAAAGAATTCAATCCACTAGAATTAAAAGATAACTACATTAAAGAATTTAGTGAAGATCTAAAAGAAGGTGGAATGGGTATCACTATTGTAAAAAAGATGGTTGATAAAATTGACTATGAAAGAATAGATGGATTCAACGTTCTTAAACTTAAAAAGAGTACAAAATAATTGATTTAATAATATAATTAGGCGGACTTAAAAGTCCGTCTTTTTATATATCAATTTTGAAATTAGTGTGTTTTTTATGATTTTAATATTTAATATGTTAAAATATTAAAAGTAAGTTTAAAAAGGAAGGTTGTTATTATGCCAGAAAAATGCGATAGAGATTTTGAATGTAGTTCATGTGAACACAAAGATAGTTGTCAAGCTAAGGAAACTGATTTTAGAGCTCATTTAAATGATTATTCAGATATTAAAAAAGTTTATGTAGTTATGAGTGGTAAAGGTGGAGTTGGTAAATCAATGGTTACGTCACTCCTCGCATCTCATATGAGAAAGGCTGGATTAAAAGTTGGTATCTTAGATGCTGATATCACTGGCCCATCAATCCCAAGAGGCTTTGGAATTAAAACTAAAGCTCAAGCCACTGAAATAGGAATTCATCCTGAGATTTCTAAGGGAGGAGTTGAAGTAATGTCTATCAACTTACTTCTTGATAATGATTCAGACCCAGTTGTATGGAGAGGCCCAGTTATTTCAGGTGTTATCAAACAATTCTATGAAGAAACAGTTTGGGGAGATCTTGATTTTTTATTTGTAGATATGCCTCCTGGAACTGGAGACGTTCCACTAACTGTATTCCAATCACTTCCAGTTGATGGAATAATCGTAGTTACATCTCCTCAAGAACTCGTATCTATGATTGTTAATAAAGCTGTTAAGATGGCAAAGTTAATGAAGAAAGATATTGTTGGTCTTGTTGAAAACTTATCTTACTTCCATTGTCCTGATAATGGCAAAGATTATAAGATTTTTGGTGATAGCCATATTGATGAAGTTGCAAAAGAAGCTAATATTGAAAGAGTCGCAAAACTCCCAATCAACCCAGAGCTTGCTAACCTTCAAGATAATGGTTTAATCGAAGAAGCTAATATTAAAGAATTAGAAGAATTAGTAAATTATTTAAAATCACAAATTTAGTATTATGGAATCATTAAGAGAACTTTATAAAGTTGGGATGGGACCATCTTCATCTCATACTATCGGTCCACAAAAAGCCGCAGAAATTATTAAATCTAAATATGAAGGTAAAAGAGTAGAAGTTACTCTCTATTCTAGCCTAGCTTTAACTGGAGTTGGACATGGTACTGATAGAGTAATTAAAAGAGTTCTTGGTGAAGATACTAAAATTCACTTCGATATAGAAACTAAAGTAAATCACCCTAATACATTAAAGTTTTATATCTATGAAAATGATAAAATCATTAAAACTCATACTTATGTATCGGTAGGTGGTGGTTCTATTATTGAAGAAGAAACTGGTGAAAAAGTAAAAATAGAAAACATTTATCCATATTCAAAATTTAATGACATCAAGAAATATATCATTGAAAACAATATGACTCTTCCTGAATATGTCTTTAAATTTGAAGATAAAGATATTAAGAAGTACTTACTTGATATCTATAAGACAATGGTTAATTCTATTGAAAATGGACTCAAGAAAGATGGAGTACTTCCAGGTGGATTAAATGTTAAAAGAAAAGCTAAATCAATTTATAATTTAGCTAGAGAAGAAAGCACATCTGAAAGAGAAAAGAGATTAATCGCAGCTTATAGTTATGCAGCCGCAGAAGAAAATGCATCTGGTGGAGTAATTGTTACTGCTCCAACTTGTGGAGCATCAGGAATTGTTCCTGCATCTATTTATTACTTAAATGAAAAATATCATTTATCTGATGAAATGATAGTTGAGATGTTAGCTGTTGCTGGATTAATTGGTAATATCGTAAAAGAAAATGCATCAATAAGTGGTGCTTATGCTGGATGCCAAAGTGAAGTAGGCACAGCTTGCTCAATGGCTGCAGCTATGATTGCATACTTTAAAGGTATGTCACTTGAACAAATTGAAGCTGCCGCAGAAATCGCGATGGAACATCATTTAGGTCTTACATGTGATCCTGTTAAAGGTTTAGTTCAAATCCCATGTATTGAAAGAAATGCTGTTGCTACTTTAAGAGCTTTTGATGCTGCTTTAATCGCATCTCTTCCAATTTACCCTGAAAAGTTATCATTCGATAGTGTGGTTAAAACTATGTTTGAAACTGGAAGAGATATTAACTCTAAATATAGAGAGACATCGCAAGGTGGCCTTGCGAAGATAGATATAAAGGAATAAAAGAATATGTTTAAATTATTAAGAGACTCAATATTCAGACCTAAAAATATCATAGCTTATAGAGCCAAACCATTTTGGTTTAGTTTATTATACTTTTTAATGATTTTAGTATTTGGACTTTTGCTCACAAGTATTAAACCATTTACGCAAACTAAATTAACTTATGAAGATAGACTATTAATGACTCAGGCTCTTCATGAATCAAAAGGTAAAATTGAAGATAATAAATATGTAAGTAATAAATCAGTTAGTTTTAACGCAATGGGATTTGATATCGCATTCTCACCTGATGCTAAATCATTTGAAGAATTCTTAGAGATAAGTGCACCTGACTTTGTGGTAATTGGTGAAAAGATATATTCACTTACTTATATATCGACTCGTGCAATAATCACTCAAATTGATGAACTTAAAAACTTTGAAGGAATTAATGGACTAGATTTTAGTACAGTTACTACTGATACTGAGGCATTAAATAACTTCATTACTAAGTTTACAAATAAGTATAGATGGAATCATGTATTAAGATATGCAGGAGTTAATGCTGGATCAATTATTCTTATTTGGTTTGGAATTACATTAATTTCATTCTTATTTATGCTTATCTTGTATCAGGCAAACCAATTTATGAAAGTTGGACAATTATTTAAGATGTTATTCTATAGCGCAACTTCAGTTGCTCTATATGAAATATTTACTTTAATATTAGGCATCAGTTCTATTTATATATTTATCTTAGGACTATTTGCTTTAATCCCTGTCTTTGCACTTGAAAGACAAATTAAATTAAGAATTAGGTTATACCAAATGTCTAAAGGTTTAATTAAAGATGAAGACTTAATGAAGAAACTTCAAGAATTAAACGATAAGATTAATGGTATTATTAGAAACGATAATAACGATAATGATAATGATGAAGGAGACGATGAATAATGGATCATAAAAAGATTGAAGAGAAATGGCAAAACTATTGGTACTCTAATAATTTATTCAAAGCTGAAGATTTTAGCTCTAAACCTAAATATTATTGTCTAATTGAATTCCCATATCCATCTGGAGCTGGAATGCATGTAGGACATGTTAGAGCGTTCTCAGGACTAGAAGTAGTATCAAGAAAAAGAAGAATGGAAGGATATAACGTATTATTCCCAATTGGATTTGATGCATTTGGTCTTCCAACTGAAAACTTCGCAATTAAAAATAATATTCATCCAAGAATTGTTACAGATAATAATGTATCTAACTTTAAGAAGCAACTTAAGAAATGTGGTTTCTCATTTGATTTTGATAGAGCAGTTGATACTACTCAAGAATCATATTATCATTGGACACAATTTATCTTCCTACACCTCTATAATAAAGGCTTAGCTTATAGAAGTCACACTTATGTAAACTACTGCCCTACTTGTAAAGTAGTACTCTCTAACGAAGAATCACAAGGTGGTGTATGTGATAGATGTGGAAGTGATGTTATTCAAAAGGAAAAGGACGTATGGTTCTTAAGAATAACTAAGTACGCTCAAGATTTACTAGATGGACTTAAGGATCTTAATGCATCAGATAGAATTAAAATCGAACAAGAAAACTGGATTGGTAGATCTGAAGGTGCATTTATTGATTTCAAATTAAAACAAAAGGATGATAAGTTCACAGTATTCACTACAAGACCTGATACACTCTTTGGCGCAATGTTTATGGTTATTGCTCCAGAACATCCGCTAATCGAAAAATATGCATCATCAATCACAAATATTGATGAAGTAAATAAATATAAAGAAGCCGCAACTCATAAGACTGAGTTTGAGCGTGTACAACTTCAAAAAGATAAGACTGGTGTTAAGCTTGAAGGTATTAGCGCAGTTAACCCAGTAAATGGTAGAGAACTTCCTATTTATATTAGTGACTATGTAATGATGGGTTATGGAACTGGTGCTATTATGGCTGTTCCTGCACATGATACAAGAGACTATGCTTTTGCTAAGAAGTTTAATATTCCTATGATGAAAGTAATAGAAGGTGGAGATATCACAAAAGAAGCTTACACTGATATTGAAAATGGTATCTTAGTAAACTCTGATTTCTTAAATGGTCTCTCAGTAAAAGAAGCTAAAGCTCGTATGATTGAATTCTTAGTAGAAAAAGGTTTAGGCGATAAAGCCGTTAACTATAAGATGAAAGACTGGGCATTTAATAGACAAAGATATTGGGGAGAACCAATCCCAATCATTTATTGTCCAAATTGTGGCACAGTTCCAGTACCTTATGAAGATCTTCCAGTAAGACTTCCAAACATCAAGAACTTTGAACCAGGTGAAAATGGTGAATCACCACTTGCTTCCCTCAAAGAATTCTATGAATGCACTTGTCCTAAGTGTGGAAGTAAAGCTAGAAGAGAAACTGATACTATGCCTCAATGGGCTGGTTCAAGTTGGTACTTCTTAAGATATTGTGATCCAAATAATGATCACGCTATCGCAGATTATGAAAAGATGAAATACTGGCTTCCAGTAGACTGGTATAACGGCGGTATGGAACACGTTACTCGTCACTTAATCTATTCTAGATTCTGGAATGAATTCTTATATGATGAAGGATTAGTACCTGTAAAAGAACCATACAAGAAACGTACAGCTCAAGGATTAATCTTAGGTCCAGATGGAGAAAAGATGTCTAAATCTAAGGGTAACGTAATAGACCCACTAGATGTTGTTGATGAATATGGCGCTGACGTACTCAGATGTTATATCCTCTTTATTTCAGACTATGAAATGGCAACACCTTGGAATAGCGATGCTATTAAGGGTTGTGCAAGATTCCTAGATAAAGTAGAAGCATTATCTTCTAAAGTTAATGTTAATGATAATGAATATACTAAAGATTTAAAGGTTCTAATCAACAATACTATTAAAGAAGTATCTGAAGATATTGAATCGTCTAAATTCAATACTGGTATATCTAAACTTATGATCTTAACTAATGCATTCACAGAAAGGGAATCTATTAGCTTAAAAGATTATGAAACTCTGCTCAAACTCTTAAACCCATACTGCCCGCATATGGCAGAAGAATTATGGCATAATTACCACGAAGAAACTATCCAATTTGCTGAATACCCTAAATATGATCCAGCATCACTTTTAAGTGATACTGTAACTGTAGTTGTTTCAGTAAATGGAAAGTTAAGAGACAAGATGGAAGTTGAAAGAGATTTAGCTGATGATGTAATCAAAGAAAAAGCATTATCACTAGATAAGATTAAACCATATACCCAAAATGGTGTAAAGAAAGTAATTGTTATCAAGAATAAATTAGTAAATATAGTAGTCTAATAGGAGGACACAATGGAATTTATTACTCTTTATAATGGTGTAAAGATGCCTATCCTTGGTTTTGGAACATACAAAGCTAAAGGAGATGATTGCGCTAACGCAGTTAAATGGGCACTTGAAGCAGGTTATCGTATGATTGATACAGCTGAAATGTATCAAAACGAAAAAGAAGTAGCAAAAGGAATTAAAGCCGCTGGAGTTAAAAGAGAAGATCTCTTTATCGTAACTAAAGTAAGCTTTAAGTCTTATGAAAATGCAAGAGAAGCAGTTATGAATTCGCTCAAGAATCTTGAAACTGATTATCTTGATTTAGTACTATTACATTGGCCAATCGCTAATTATTATAAAGCTTGGAGAGAACTTGAAAAGCTTTATAAAGAAGGAGTAATAAGAGCTATTGGTGTATCTAACTTTGACCCAGATAGATTAATTGATGTTTTGTCATTTAATGAAATTAAACCAATGATTAATCAAATTGAAACTCATCTTTATTGTCAAAGAAAAGTTGACCATGAATATGAGGACAAATATGGCGTAGCTCATATGGGTTATAGTCCTCTTGGACAAGGTAAAGTAAATGAAGTATTTGATGAACCACTTGTTATTGAACTTGCAAAGAAATATAACAAAACTGTTCAACAAATCTTAATTAGATTCTCAATAGATTTGGGTGTTGTAACTATTCCAAAATCAGTTCACAAAGAAAGAATTGAAGCTAACTTTGATGTTCTTGATTTCTCTCTTACAAAAGAAGAAATGGAAAAGTTAGGAGAACTTGATAGAGCATATCCAAATACTGGTAGAGCTGAAGACCCTAAGAGAATTGAATACTCATTAACTTGGTAATATAAGAATCCTAGATGAAATATTTCTAGGATTTTTTTATTTATGTTTTATTTAAGTTTGTGTGAGTATAATACAAGTATCAAGATAATAAACTTGATTTTCATTGAAATTCTCCCTTTAAAGAAAGTGCCTGCAAAAAGGCACTTTTCTTTATATATAAATTTACCTAAATTTAGCCATTTTCTATAAAAGAGAAATCACATTTAAAATAATTAGTATAATATTATTTTAATTATGTTTTGGTGAACACTCATAAAGAAACTAACAACTTTAACATTTTATATGTTAAAATAGTGTAGATACAAAAGGAGGTCTATTAAATGACTATCGATAAAAGTAAAGTTTTATTTTCAAGAGAAGAAATGCTTGAATTAAACAAAGAAAGACTTGAATCAAGAGGTGTAACTATTGAAGATATTGCACGTATTGCTCAAGCACAACAATCTAAGTATACTAAGGGAATCACATTTGATGTATGCCTTGAATCAGCTGAAAAGATTCTATCATATCCAGATGCATTCCATATGGTACAACTTGGTATTGAAATTGATGAACTCGCAGAAAAGGGAATGCTCTCTGAACCTATTCAATCAATCCTTACAAACGACTTAGGTTTATTTGGTATTGATGAATTATTCGGACTTGAACTCGCTGGAAACTTTGGTATCATCGGTAAGACAAACTTTGGTGATCTAGATGTTAATAAGCCTGGCATTATTTCTAAGCTTAATGATGAAGGTAAGATCCCTGGACATTGCCATACATTCCTTGATGATATCGTTGGCGCTTTAGCTGCTTGTGCATCTACAAGAGTTGCTCAAATTTATAAATCTAGAGAAGTTAAAGAAGAGGAATAATTTTTAAATGTCTGAAAAGAATCTTGATGAATTCTTTAGAGACAGTGAAACCACATTTAAAACAAGACAAGAAAAAAGAGTTCAAACCACAAAAGAGAAAACTACCAAGACAAGAGGTAAGATCTCCAAATTTTTTGTGGATAGATTTAGTTTTGATGCGAATGTAGAACTTACTGATAAGTGTAGTGTTCTCTATAGAAGAAATTATGTAATCAAAAACATAATCTTTATCGTAAACTTAGTTTTTACTCTTTTTTCATTTATTGGACTTAAAGGTACAGGAAGTTCATCTAACCTAATCATTACAATTGTCTTCTGGTTATTGATGACTGGACTATCTACTACAATCACTATTCTTCTTAAAAACAAAAAAGAAGATTACACAAGACAAAAGATAGTAATGTACTTCCAATCTTTATATGTGTTTTTCTTGTCGTGTCTTTTATACATCAAGATTTGGTTGTCTTTTTCTTTAAGACTTCCACAAGGTGAAGAACTTCCAGCTGCAGAGTTTTCTATTACCCAAGCTGCCTACTTACTCATTTATTTTTCAATATTCGTAATGGCGCTTTATCAAAATAAGAAACTCTTAGTTAGATTATTCCCTTGGAACTTTATCGTATTAACTATCATCCACATTACATTCCTTCATCCAGACTTATTCTCAAACGCTAATTCTTTTAAAGCATTCATCGAATATATGTTTGTAGAGAAAAGAGAGATTGCGCTTGATGTGCTTTTAAGAACACTTGTGTTATTCTTATTCTTCGCTGGAATCTATTCAAGCGTATCAATCGCTGAATATATTTCAAAAGAAAGAAGAACTGAATTCACTAAGAGAGTTGACGTTGAAACTAATTTTGTGGATGTAGTTAAGAGTGTATTTGAAGCAGTTAAGGTTTATAACTTAAATGCGAATGCACTACAACAAACAATTCTAAGTCAAAAGATTTCAAATATAGCAGCTGTACTTTCTATTGCATCAGGCTTTAGTCAATCAACCATTGATGAGATATATAATTTCTCAAAAGTACATGTAGATAATATGAAGAACTTGTCTTTAGATCAAGATATCGAAGAAGAAGACTTTGATACAATCATGAAAAAGATTGACTTAGCCAGAACAATTATTAAAAGACTTCAATTATCTAAGAAGAGTGAAGATATCGTAAACGCTATCCTTCAAAATGAAGTTGATGGTGAATTTAGACACAAGATGAATTCAATCTTTAAAGATAAGAAGAGTGAAATTGTAGTTTTATCAGAAGTCTATGTATTACTTAGATGTGATAGAAAATACAATAGGGCATTAAATCACGCTAGAACTATGGAATTTATTATTAATGATATTTCTTCATTCTTTAGTGATGATTTAATTCAAAGATTTGCGAAATATAGCGTTGAAATTGAAAACGCATATAAAAAATAAAATTTAAGGTAGGACGAAAAACATGAAGTACATTTTTACATCAGAGGCTGTCACAGAAGGACATCCTGATAAGCTTGCGGATAGAATTGCGGATTCTATTCTCGATGAAATTATTAAAAAGGATAAAAACGCTAGAGTTGCGTGTGAAGTATCATGCACTAAGAATCACGTATTTATCTTTGGAGAAATTACTCCAGCTCAAGACGATGATTTTTATAAATCAATCGCAAGACAAGTAATTAAAGAAGTTGGTTACACTAAGGATGAATATCTATTTAATGATAAGGTTGATATCATAGTTGATATGAACAGACAATCACCAGATATCGCACTTGGTGTTGATGAAAAAGAAAATAAAGATTTAGGCGCAGGAGACCAAGGTATTATGTTTGGTTATGCGACTAATGAAACTCCTGAATATATGCCTCTTCCAATTGCACTTGCACAAAGACTTGCATTAAGACTTGCTAAAGTTAGAAAAGAAGGCATTATTCCATATTTAAGACCAGATGGAAAGACTCAAGTATCAGTTGAATACGATGGTACTAAAGCTTTAAGAGTTGATACTGTATTAATTTCAACACAACATGATCCAGATGTAACTGTTGAACAAATCAAGAAAGATATAACTGAAGAAGTTATTAAAAAAGTAATAGAACCAAGACTATTACACAAGAATACTAAAATTCTAGTTAACCCTACAGGAAACTTCGTAATTGGTGGACCTGCGGGTGATACTGGACTTACTGGACGTAAAATAATAGTTGATACTTATGGAGGAAGAGCTCGTCATGGTGGAGGTGCTTTCTCTGGTAAAGATCCAACTAAAGTAGATAGATCTGCAGCATATGCTGCAAGATATGCAGCTAAAAATATAGTTGCTGCTGGTCTCGCATCACAATGCGAAATTCAATTATCTTATGCAATTGGAATTTCAGAACCTATTTCTATTTATGTAAATACATTTGGTACATCTAAATTATCAAATAAAGAAATAGTTGAAATCATTAATAAGACATTTGATTTTAGACCATCAAAGATTATTAAGACATTAGAACTCAGAAACCCTATCTATAAAAATATAAGCTGTTATGGCCACTTTGGTCGTCCTGACCTTGGAACTCTTCCTTGGGAAAGACTAGATAGAGTAGAAGAATTAAAGAAGTACGTTAAATAAAAAAATGCGCTAAGCGCATTACTTATATTTATTTTTATCTTTAAATTTAGGGATTGGATCGTATCCACCCTTTGAGAAAGGATTACATCTTAGGATTCGCCAAAAGGTGAGTAGTGAAGCATAGAAAAAGTTATAGTTCTCATATGCATCAATTGCATAATTAGAACAAGTGGGCTCGTATTTACAAGTCTTCATTCTTCCTTCTGTTCCCTTTTGGTACATTCTAATAAGCTTAATAGCGAGTTTATTTCTCATAAATATATTTTAACATAAGGAGGTAGCTATATGAAATGGTGGGCAATTTTATTAATTATTCTATTTGCTTTACTTCTTATATGCTTCATAATTGGCTATGTTATTTGGAGGCAAGCTATGGTCACAGCTAAACCTGAGACATACATTAATTCTCCAACTGATGACCCAATAGAAATTCAAACTAGAGAGTTTGAAGAAAAGGTTGATTATCAACTAAAAAAAATGAATCTTGAAGATTGTTGGATTAAAACCAAAGACGGTTTAAATCTTCACGCTTTTTATAGAGAATCATCTGTTAGAACTAATAAAGTAGTTATTTCAGTTCATGGTTGGCATGGTGATGCCTTAAGAACTTCTGCATTACATTCTCACTTTTTAGTAGACTATTCATTCAATATCTTATTCCTTGATATGAGAAGTTATGGTCAAAGTGAAGGTAGATACACTACATACGGAGTTAAAGATGCTGAAGATATTCTTGAATGGATTGACTACATTGTAGATAGATTTGAAGGAGATGTATCGATTGCTCTTTTAGGTTTATCAATGGGTGGAAATGCTGTATGTAATGTTGCTGATAGAGTTCCTCATCAAGTAAAGTGTATTATTGATGACTGCGGTTATACTACTGCGTATGAAGAATTAAAACACGTATTAAGAACTAAGAAAGTTCCACTAGCTTCATTCTTCCTAGTATTCGCTAATATTATTAATATTATTGTGAATAAATGGAGTCTTAAAAAAGAATCAGCTATTAGATCTCTTGAAGGTTCTAAAGTTCCAGTACTATTTATTCATGGAGCTAAAGATAAACTCGTTCCAACTTACATGGCTAAACAAAACTTCAACGCTTGTACAAGTGAAAAAGCTATTCAAATCTTTGATAACGCACCACACGCGAGAAGTTATTTCTTAAACAAAGAAGCTTATAAAAAACTCGTATTAGATTACCTCGCAAGGAAATTATAATGGATAAAAAATATAATGATTTAGTATATCTATTTAATAGACTTACTGATAGAATTGAATATTTATTTGATATAGACAAAGAAAAAGCCTTCACATATGCGATGTCTATCTTAGCTTTAGATGATGTACCATCATTTAATGGTGTATCAGAAGAAGCTAACCTTTCGATTGAATCTTATTTTAAAAGATTTAAGAAAGAGAACTATCCAATTGATTTAATTAGACGTGCATATAATGAAGCGTATTTATATAGTTTAAGAGATATTAAAGATTTAGAGATTGAGACAACCTCAGAACTAATCTCTTTATACTTAAGATATATCACTAAAACTATCGCATCACTTCTTGATTATGATCACGTAAATATCTTAAACCCAAGCCCAAATAGTGGTTCATTCCTCTCATCGCTTGCCTTAACTGAAGGAATCAACGAGGAAGACTTAGTTGCGGTTGAAGATAGAGAAAAATTCTATAGAATTACTACTAATTTAAGAGATTTATGTAAATTAAGATACAAAGTAATCGATACCCTACCATCACTTTCATATAGAAGTGATATAATCGTATCGGACCCTTTCCTAAGAAAGGTTGAAGATATCCTTATATTCTTTGAGGATTACCATGAATATTTAAATATTGGTGGATTCTTTGTAGTATCACTTATGACTGATTTCGTTAAGTCTAGAGTTTTTAGTGATATGCTTGAAAGATATTCACTTAAATTAATTGGTGTAATTGAATATCCTAAAGATTTATATGAAGGATTAATTAAAAATTCTATAGTTATACTTGAGTATAAAGGTGAAGATAATAAAGAATTCTTTACCGCAGAAATGCCAAGTGTACAAAAAATTGAAGACAATTATAAAGTATTAAATAATATTGGGTCTTATTTGAAAGGCTATTTAGAAGGAGAAAAAAATGAAAATAATGTCAATTAACTGTGGTTCATCATCACTAAAGTTCAAGCTATTTGAAATGCCTGAAGAAAAAGTACTTGCGGAAGGTATTTTTGAAAGAATTGGAATGGAGATGGGAGACTACAAGATTTCTCAATTTGGTTCAAAGAAAGACTACACAGAAGTTGCTCTTCCTGATCACTCAGTTGCTGTAGAACTCTTACTTAATGAACTTTTAAAAAGAGGAATTGTTAATTCACTTGAAGAAATAAAGGGTGTTGGACATAGAGTAGTCCAAGGTGGTAAATACTTCACTGAATCAGCTCTAGTAGATGAATGGAGCAAAGGAAAGGTAAGAGAATTAATCGATTTAGCTCCACTACATAATAAGGCTCATTTAATTGGTGTAGAAGCATTTGAAAAACACCTTCCAGGTGTTAAACAAATCTTCGTATTTGATACATCATTCCATAATAGAGGCATGAAGGAAGAAGCTTTCATGTATGCAGTACCTTGGAGATGGTACACTGAATATGGAATTAGAAAATATGGCGCTCATGGTACAAGCCATGAATACTTATCAAAAGAATGTGCAAGATTAATGGGTAAAGATGTTAAAGATGTAAACATCATCACTTGCCACATTGGTAATGGTGCATCTCTTGCTGCTATTGAAGGCGGAGTATGTAAAGACACATCTATGGGTCTTACACCGCTTGAAGGTGTTCCTATGGGAACAAGAACTGGAAACATTGACCCAACTGTAGTATCTTATATCGCTGAAAAAGAAGGAAAAGACGCTAAGACAGTAGTTAATGAACTCAATAAGAAAAGCGGTTATCTTGGTTTATCTGAATATTCAAGTGACGCTCGTGACCTTGAAGAAAAAGAGGAACAAGGTGACGAACGTGCTAAACTTGTATTCAATGTTCAAGCTAAGAGAGTAGTTGATTATATCGCATCTTATTGGATGTATCTTGGTGGTAAAGTAGACGCTATCGTATTTAGTGCTGGTATCGGTGAAAACTCTCCACAATTCAGAGAAAGAATTTGTGCTAGATTATTCCCTATTGGAGTTAAGATTGACAAAGAAGTTAATAACCAAAGAGGTAAAGCATTTAAATTCTCTACAGCTGATTCTAAGATTGAATGCTGGTGTATCCCAACTGATGAAGAAGTTGTTATCGCTCGTGATACAGTGAGATTAACTCAAAAATAATATAAAAATAATTAAATAAAAAATATAAAAAGAAATTTTGACTAATTTTTAGCCCCTCTTGAGTACCATTTATTAGGAGGACTGAAAAAAATGAAAAAATTTCTTTTTTTATTCGCATTATTTTCATTAACTTTCATCTCTATGTCTTTTAATCTTAAGGCACACGCAGATGATATTGAAATCTATGATCACCTAAAGACATTTGAAACTGCATCGGGTGATAATCTATCTTTAGATAGAACGAGAAACACATCTTACTATAAATATCGTGCGAATCTTAATGATTCAAAGGCACTTGATATTGATTTAAGAGGATATAACTGGGGTAATTTACTCTTTACTGAATCTAGTAGATATTATCTATTTTATGGTTCGATGCAGAAATCTCCCGATGACTTTAGAAGTCAGGTTCCATTTATTGTAAGACTTGAAAAAGACTTATCTAAATATAAAGTATATTTCAATGATGATGTGGTTAATTTTGGTTATATCACAAGTTTAATTGAATACCCAATAAATGAATTCATCGCCATCGAAAACATTAGTGGGGACTATTATTTTGGTACATATTCAGGAAAATATGAATTATTCTCATTTGATGAAGATTTAAATGTGAAATCATCTATCTATGTGACTAGTAAAGAATGTAGAGTAAATATCGCAATAGACACCATTGAAGTTGAAACAGATGATAATGATAAATATTATTTTGATGATGAATTTAACCTAATTAGTGATTTTAACTTAGAAAAGAACGCAGTAGGTTCTTTTACTATTTATAAAGATTCATACGTAAATGAAAAATATACTACCGCAGGTACTTCATTTAATACTCCGGGTAAATACACTATTAGAGATGATAGTCATACATATACAGTTAACTTAAAAGAAAAGTTAATTGGTATTCAAAATGGTCATAAATACCATGAAGTTGTGGAATATAGATCAACTGGTGGAACTAT
>JAEEXP010000001.1 GCA_016287865.1 Caryophanales bacterium | reverse complement strand
CCTAGAGGATTATAGAATCTTACATTACCTTAAAATAAAGTAATGCATAGATAACACATAGTAAACATAGTAA
Organism: Caryophanales bacterium; assembly: GCA_016287865.1. Classification (GTDB taxonomy): domain Bacteria; phylum Bacillota_I; class Bacilli_A; order Izemoplasmatales; family UBA1188; genus UBA1188. The sequence goes on along the minus strand of JAEEXP010000001.1, from coordinate 83,789 downwards.
TTAGTCCAAATCCATAAAGAGGAAGCCATGGGCCTTTCATAAATCCAGGGTTTACCCACTTTTTAGCGCTAAAGAATCTTCTGAATAATACTTCAATAATCCATCCGATAAAACAACCAAATATAAATAAGAATAAATATAATAAGAATATCTGCATAACTACTACCTCTTATATAACTAGTATACTATTTAATTAATATATAGACAAATTAAAGGACTGAAAAATCAGTCCTTATAATTATTCTATTTCTATTCCATATAATTGAATAGGATCTGTGCCTTCTAAATTATCTTCACTATAGAATTTGAAGTTTTCGCCATCAAATCTAAGTACTTTACCATTTTCAGGATTCTTGATTATAGCGTTACCTTGTCCATCAAATTCAACTGAATAATAGAAATTTGAGAAATCACACTTAGTAGTATCATCTGTGTCAGGCACAACTTTAGGTGCATAACCATTACCTCTATCATTGATAATTAAGTATCCAACTTCTCCCGTACCTAATTCAAAACGGTATAGTGATGGATTTTCATCAATATCGAAGGCAATGATTGATTCAAAAGTACCACCCACTTCAAATGAATTAGAGCTAGATGGAGATGAACCATCTTCTAAATATACTTTTTGGTCTTTTGAAACAATTACACAATTATAGGCAAACAATAAGTCTGGATCTTCTATTTGAGAGAATAGTTGTTGTTCTTTTTTAATTTTGTATAATTGACCAAACCTATCAGAATCAAATCCATCAAATACAAATACTCCACTTACTGAATCATGCTCTAAGTAATACCACGAACCATTAACTTCAAGTGGATTAATACTACCATCATTAATTTCCGCAATAATTATGCGAATTTGATCATCATAATCCACATAGAATGGAGTAGGATTATTACCAAAGTTTACAGTATATTTGCCACCATTCTCTATGTAAGTTAAATAAAATTTATATGTATCCAAATAAGTATAAATTTCATAATACGTAGTACTTCCTATATTCTTCTTAACAAAGTGAAGAGGGTATAATAAAGCATCTTTTGTCACTTTTAATGAATAATCTGAATCATTAATTATGAATTTAGCATTTTCATCAATAGAGAGTAAACATGCATCTTCATCAAAGACAATAATGAATTCATCGTCTTCAGAGATATTATCTAAAGAAGTAATGTGTTCGAAATTAGTATCGTATTCATCATCTTCACCACCTTGGCTTCCAGATGATTGTTCAATTACTTTATATATTGAGCAAAGCATATTATATGAATAATTGCGATAACCAAAGCATTCATTTTCTTTATCATATGAAAGATACCAAGCATGATTATCTGTGTATAAATTAACTAGTATATCGCCATCAAATTGAACAAGAGCAAGGTTACGAATATCATTATTAAACATAAAATACGCAGGAGTTGTAGAGAACACTATATTAAAATTTTCATCGTATGATAAATATTTTTCTACTCCATCTACAAGTTTATATATTTCGTAATAAGTTTGTTCCTCATGAAGAATTTCATTACCTTGACCATCATATCTAGAAATTACATTAACAAGTTTCTTAATATGTAATACTTCATATTCTGCTTCTGTTGAAACCAATAAATTATAATCATCGTCTAATTTGTATGTAGCCTCTGAATCATCAGTTAAACATTTAAGAGCATCATCATTAATAAATATATATTCATCTTCGCTGTTTAAACTATCAACTGAACTAATTCTCTCATAGTTATCATTAAATTGTTCTTGATAGTTTTCATCTATTATTCTATAGATTGAAAGTTGTTCATATTGAGATGGATCATCAGCAATATATGCAAAATTTTCAATTCCTTTATCATAGACAAGGAACCACCAATGATTGTTGGTATATACCGGTTGCATACATCCACTTTCATCAATATTTACTAATCTGATATGTCCCATATTGCCATTATTGAAATTAAAGTAATTTGGTGTTTTTGAATACACTATATTCATTTCTTCATCATATGATAAATATAGTTTTGTGCCATTTACAATCTTATAGAGTTCAAAATAGTTTTTATTATTTTTATCTTTATGTTTCTTAATATGTAAAACATCGTATTCAGCTTTTTCTGATGCTAATAAATCTCCCCACCAATTCAATTTGTATGTAGCATCGTTTAAAGCGGTTAAGTTCTTAACACTATCATCTTCTCTATTATGATAAACAAAGAGATACTCATATTTTTCTTTAACGTCAGGAATACTGTTGATTTGTTCAAAGTTTTCATAGAATTGTTCTGGTTTTACTGGAGGAGTTGCACCTTCAATATCGCAGAATCTATATAATTGAATTGGACTTTGAGAACCTACTTGATAAGTTCTAAAAGGGACTCCTGAAGTAATGCTGTAATTCCTTTGTAATGAATAATTAGTACCATTACTATTTACATATAAATAGAAATCTCCTCCGCTAAATGCAAGTTGCCATACGCCCTCGCCATAACCAAGTCCATCTTTATTTGCATTAAATTTATAATATCGTTTATTACTATATTCATCCATGCTATAGAGATAGTATCCACCATCTGTCTTTTCAAAATAGAATGCAGTGTTGATTGCATATTGGTCTTTATACAATTCGTTACCAGTATATTCGAGCACACCATCATAAGCTCCCCAGTATGCACCAAAATATAAAACAGTTTGGTTTCCAGTACCGCAGGCAATCATATATCTGTTGCCTTCAACAATACCACTCATATTAGTGACTTGTTGCCATTTAGCTGTTTGGTCATTAATTAAAGTTGCTGGAGCGTAGTTAGCATAGTATTTAGAATCATCAATTGGAACATTTGGAATTTCTCCTGTTCCGCCTCCTCCGCCTTGGCCTTGACCTCCACCACCTTGTTCAGCGTGAGTTGGGTCGCCTTCTACAATCTTAGGATCAAATCCAGTTAAAGTTACAGTTGTTGGAGCTGAGAAAGATACACCAGTAATGTTTCCTTCTCCATTATATCTATTAGACCATGTACCATTGTTATAGTATTCAAGCCAGGTATTATAGTGGTCATCTGTATATAAACATACTGGTGAATTATCATAACCATTAGCATTAAAGCCACTCTTCCATGCGACAACTCTACCTGAGCCTCTTCCTGAAGTTGAATATGTACCATCTACATCAATATCAAGTTCATAATACTTTTCAGTTCCTCTCCAAGGCACTGATGTTGCATAACCATCTGTTCTATTATATATAGATACTTGTCTAGTATCTTTACCAAAAATACTATAAATAGAATTTACATTGATTGAACCACTCTTTTCAGCATAGTTAGCCGGCCATGTACTAAAGATTGTGTAGTAGTTACATACATCAATAGGATCAATCATAGTAGCATCATTTTTTACTTCTGGATGATTTCTAACATAAGTTGAAGTGTAATATGTATATTCTTTTTCTTTTATAACTGTATAAGTTTTAGTTGCTTCATCATACTTAACATCAATTGGTACTGTAACCTTGGTTTCGCCTGGAACCTTAACTCCAGTATATGTAATAGGGTTAAGTCTTACTTTATTTTTTCCTGATTCAGCTACTGCACCTATAGCTTGTGCAGTACCAGCTGTATATACAACTTCAATAGTTTTAATTGTAGTCGGATAATCGCCAGAATTAAAGCTAAAATAGTCAAAACCAGCACCATTAACATTAACAGTAACTTCTACTTCATTTCTATCAGTTGGTTCTAATGTATATTTATAATCAACACATTTCTTATCAAGTCCAAAAGTAATATTTGGAGCTTTAGGAGTTGTTTTATATGAACCGGCTGTATAGTATGTTACAACCAAAGCTTTAATATCATTGATTGGTGAGAAATTATAAATTGCTCCTTCTCTTCCGTGGTATGGTGTAGCAGCATAGAAAGAATCATCTGGTTGAATAGTTGAATAAGTGCTTCCAACTCTATATCCACCAATTCTATAGCCACTAACATTCGCACCATTACTCCAGTTTTGAGCATAGTTTCCTCCGCTTGAAATAGATGCGCAATTAATAGTAAATGTTTCTCCAGTTAAATCAACTGGTAAAAATGTATAAGTCTTAGTTGTGGTTGTTTTAGTAGTCCACACATATCTTGTTGTAGTAGATTGTGATGGTCTAGTTTTCCTTGTTGTGGTTGTTGTTTTAGTACATGCACCTAAAGTAAAAAGTGCAAGTAGCACAAAAACAAAAGCCAATATTTTCTTCTTCATATAATCACCTTTTAAATATTTCTTTGAAAATTATAACATATATAATTAATTTTTATAAATTAAATTATATAAAGCATAAATAAAAAAGATTGCTCAGTTAGTACTAAGCAATCATATTTTCAAATCTTTTTTCTATTTTTTAACAAGTACACAAAGAGTTTCTACTAAAGCTGTTTCAGTAAAAAAGTCATACGGTCTAATATATTCTATTTTATATTTAGCTAGTAGATCATTTAAATTTTTAGCTAACGTACTAGAATTACATGAGATATATACTAATCTTTCTGCGTCTGATTCTAAGATAGCTTTAATTACTTTATAATCTAGACCAGATCTTGGTGGGTCTACCACAATTACATCTGGTTTAATTCCATCTTTTAATAGAGATGGGAATCTATTTTCAATTCTATCGCTATAGAATGTGATATTAGATATTTCATTAGCTCTTTCAATGATTCTTGCGTTCTTAATAGAATCTTGAGATAAGTCTACTGAATATACGTGTTTAGCTTTTCGTGCCGCAAGAAGACCTAAAATACCAATACCTGAATATCCATCGAATACAATGTCTGATTCTTTGATACAGTTATCTAATATTTCACTATACATACATTCTGATTGTTTCTTATTTAATTGATAGAAAGATTTAGGAGATAGTCTTACATCAAGACCTAACATTTCATCTTTAATATAATTTTTGCCTGATAGAATTTCTACCTTATCTCCAAATACACCTACATCATATTTATTAGTAATAGTATATGCAACAGATACTACTTCTTCTATTTCATTAATTATTTCATCTGCGATAGTTCTATATTTCTCATCAAAGTGATCAAGAACGAATGTGACTTGAGCTTCACCTAAATCTAGAGCTCTAACTACTAAATACTTAAGTTCACCGTTATCTACTCTTGGAGTATGACAGTTATGTCTATTTAAAATAGATAGCACGCTTTTATTTATAGCGTTAACGAGTGATTTTTGAATTACACAGTTATCTACATAAATAAAACTATTAGAGTTAGGTGCATAAAGACCTAGAGCTAAACCAAAGTTTGTATCTTTAAAAGGCATTTGGCTTTTATTTCTATAATTTAATTCTTCACTTTCTTTAGTTAATTTAATATCTATAGAATTAACATCAAGTTTTGTATATCTCTTTAAAGAATTAATTAAGATTTCTCTCTTAATTTTTAATTGTTCCTTATAGGAGATATGTTGCATAGTACATGCACCACATTCATTAAAGAACTTACAAATAGGTTCTACTCTTCTTTTTGATTCTCTAATAAATGAATCTATTTCACCTTTAGCGTATTTATCACTTACTTCAGTAATCTTAACGAATACTTCTTCCTTTTCAATGGCTCCAGGTACAAAGACAGCGAGTTTATTATAGTATCCTATACCTTCACCATTAATACCCATTGATCTTATATCTAATTTTATAATTTGTCCGACTAATAAATTATTGTTCATTTGAGTCACTCTTCTTTCCTATATTCATATCAAAATAAAATATTACACCATCATTCATATTAATATATCCGAATTCATTCTTATATGCGTTCATGATAGTTTTTACTATAGATAGTCCAAGACCTGAACCACCATATTTTCTAGTTCTAGCTTTATCAGATTTATAGAATGATTCCCAGATTCTATCTTTATCTTCATCTTTAATTATAGAGCCTGTGTTTCTCACATATAATCTAATCTTTTCATTAACTAGTTCTGATGTAATAGATATCTTTCTGTTTTCATCTACATAATGCATCGCATTAGATACATAGTTATTTAATACACTTGATAGCATATCATAGTCTCCATTAACTGTGATATTATCAACGTTAACCTTGAAATCTATTTTTCTATCTTTTATTTCAAGGTTAAGTGGAGCTACAATTGATTCAACCATATCTTTTAATAAAAAATCATCTGATTCAAACTCTAAGAGTCCTGATTCTATTTGTGCGAACTTTAAGAGATCACGCACTAGTTTATTCATCTTTTTAGCTTCATCAATAATGATATCAGCGTATCCTTCTATATCTTCTTTAGATAATCCCTCTAGTTTAAGAGCTTCACTATATCCACCAATAATAGATATAGGTGTCTTAAGTTCGTGAGAGATATTTGAAATGAAATCTTTTCTCATTTCATTTATTTGAGATTCTAAAGCTAAATCTTTTTCAAGTTTAATATTAGCTTCCTTTAATTCTTTAATATTTCTTTCCAGTTCTTCACTCATCTTATTAATAGATAAGGCAAGTGAGCCTATTTCATCATGACTTGAAATATCAATTTTCTTTGTGAAATCAAGATTAGCAATAGCTTTAGTAGTTTCTTCAACGTCCTTAATAGGTTTCACAAACCTATTTGAAATAATATAGATTACAAGGAATGCGATTAAGAAGAATACTACTGTTTCATATAGAATAAACACATTATAAGCTTTTATATTATTATCAATAGTTTCGATTGAAGTATATATAAGTATATATCCTAATATATTATTGGGATTATTAACTGAGGTAACTTTACCTATAATTGCGACACTCTTAAGTCCTGGAGAAGTGATATTTTCACTTACTCTTTTTTCTTTATAGTTATAGATGGTTCCATCTTCAACTATATATTTTTCATATTCTTCTTTAGTATCTATTTCATTTGAATCAACTGTGAAGTTATAATCTTTAATCTCACGAGCTGAGTATAAAGCCTTCCCAGACGCATCAAAAAATACGATTTTTGCGCCATTATGAATAGCTAAATCGTTAATATTATCATTTAAGCTTGCGTCCTGAATACCACTTTCTTCTACTTCGTTATATACGGTTTCATAAATAGATGTAATATTTTGTCTTTTTTGAGCTCTAAAGAATAATCCTAAGAATAATCCATTAGATAAAAGCATCATTAAAGAAAAAGTTAATATAACGAGAGAAAAAGTGATTTGAAGTTTCTTACTAATTGGCATTTTCAAATCTTGGGTCTAATTTATAACCAAATCCTCTTACTGTAGTAATGTATACTGATGCATCTTTAATCTTATTTCTTAATTGTTTAACATGTGTATCAACAGTTCTTAAATCACCATAATAGTCATAGTTCCATACACTATTTAGAATCTGTTGACGTGAAAGGGCGATACCTTTGTTTTCAATAAAATAAATAAGAAGTTCATATTCTTTTGGAGTTAATTGTACTTCTTCGCCATTAATTAAAACTGTACGAGCTAAAGTATCAATTTTAATAATTCCAAATTCTAATACTTTTTCTTCTTTTTCTTTTTGAATTAACTTTTCACATCTAGCAAGTAATACATTTGGACTAAATGGTTTAGTTACATAATCATCTGCGCCTAACTTAAATCCTTTAAGTTGTGATTCTTCTTCAGCTTTAGCTGTAAGCATCACAACCGGCACATTAGATGATTCTTTAATCTTTTCAAGTACTTGCCAGCCTGATAGTTTAGGCATCATAACGTCAAGTATTACAAGATTAATTTTAGGTTTACCACTTAAGAAGATTTCAAGAGCTTCTTCACCATCTTCAGCTTCAACCACTTTATAGCCTAGTTTCTTTTGAAAAAATTGAGATAATAAGCCTCTTATTCTAGCTTCATCATCCGCAATAAGTACTGTTACTGTCTTCATAAGAATCTCCTTTTGATATATGTTTATACATATATTATACTTTATTTATTTGTGTTTTATGTGATAAATTTGTATTCAAAATAAGTTATAAATAGGCGATAGAATGAGTCTATCGCCTATTTCAGTGTTATTCTACTAATTAATTATTGTGCTACAGCACATGTCATCCGGTGACCTTATTATTATTTTCCTGTAGATCCTATTCCGCCTTTTCTTTCAGTAACTGTTTCATCATCTTCAGTAATGCCATATTCTAGGAATATGCCTTGAGCGATTCTGTCTCCTTTCTTTAAAGATAATACTTTATCTGAATGATTAGTCATTGAAAGAATTATATGACCTTCATTATCAGCGTTATAGTAATCACTATCAATAATGCCTACGGTATTATCTAAAGTGAATTTATATTTTAAACCCAAACTACTTCTTGGGAAGATCATTAATACATAATCTTCATGAATCTTACATCTAACTCCAGTATAGATTTTTACTGTTTCATTAGGATTAACCACTAAATCATAAGGAAGATAGATATCATATCCCGCAGAAGCTTTAGTCGCTCTTTTTGGAAGAATAATGTCATTATAGTAATCTTTAATTTCATCACATAAAGATACCTTATAGAACTTAGCTATTCTTTTCATCTTTCTTTTCTCCTTTTAATGATAGTAGTTTAACGAACATAATAAACATTCCAATAAATAAACCTAAAGTTAATAAAATGAATGTAATCATCATAATAAAATTGTATGTATCAAATGATGAAGCATTCTTAAAATTCTTAAAGAAATATACAGATAAAACGGTTGTTGCAACGACTCCCACCAGCATTAGTGAAAGAATTGTGTAAATTAATACTCTTTTTTTCATACTTAAACCTTTTTCACATAATTTTATCATAATAATATGATATTTTATAGTATAATCTTTGTAGGTGATAGTCATGCAGAATGTAAATAGTAGTAATAATTCAGATTTAAAAGTTTTCGCTTTGGGCGGATTATATGAAGTTGGTAAAAATATGTACTGCATCGAATATAGAAATGAAATCATCATTATCGATTCAGGCATATTATTCCCGGGAGAAGATAGTTACGGAATAGATTATATTATTCCTGATTTTTCGTATTTAATTCAAAACCAAGATAAGATTAAAGGATTATTTATTACCCATGGCCATGAAGACCATATCGGTTCTATCCCATATCTTTTAAAACAAGTTAAAATACCTAAAATATACTCTTATGGTTTAACTATAGAATTAATCAAAAAGAAAATAGATGATCATCCAGGACTCACCGCAAATATCTATGAGATGAATGAATTTGAAAAGATTAAGTTTAATTACTTATCAGTTTCAATGTTTAGAATGGCTCACTCAATTCCTGATTCATTCGGAATAGTAATAGATACACCATATGGAGAAATCGTATCTACTGGTGACTTCAAGTTTGACTTTACACCTGTAGGAAAAGATGCAGACTATCGAAAACTATGTGCCCTAGGCACAAGAGGAATCCTTCTTCTTATGTCTGATTCAACTAACTCTAAAGTTACTGGACTTTCTGTATCTGAAAGAAATGTAGCTGAATCAATTAAAGACTTATTTAGAGAAGTTAAAGGAAGAGTTATCATTGCGACATTCGCATCAAACGTAATGAGAATTAATTCTATTATTGAGGCATCTATTAAAAATGGTAGAAAGATCTGTGTAGTAGGTCGTTCTATGGAACACATTCTAGAAATAGGTCAAAACCTTGGATATATAAATGTTTCAATGGATGACGTTATTACTGAAAAAGATCTTGATAGATATGATAAAGATAAAATTACTATCATTTGTACAGGTACACAAGGCGAGCCTATGGCTGCCTTAACTAGAATTGCGAATGGCATGCATAAATTAATTAAGATTGAAGATGATGATACAGTAATCTTCTCATCAAGTGCCATCCCAGGTAATTCACCTGAAATTGATAACGTAATTAACTTACTTACTAAAGCCGGAGCTAATGTAATAGTTAGATCATCATTCAATGACGTACACGCATCAGGCCACGCTGGACAGAATGAACAAAAACTCTTAATTAAACTTCTTCGTCCTAGATACTTTATGCCTATGCATGGCGAATACTATATGCTTAAGACTCACGCTCAAACCGCAATTGATTGTGGAATAGATCCAAAAAATGTATTTATTCTTGATAATGGTAGAGTTCTTACATTCAATCAAGATGGAGCTAAAGTATTATCTGCCAAAGTACCTGCGGGAGAAATCCTAATTGATGGTATGGATATTGGTGGTATTAATACTGAAGTTAAAGAAGAAAGAAAAGAATTATCTAATAAAGGAATGATTAGTATTGTAGTAACACTCAATCCTGACAAGATAATTCAAACTAAACCTACTGTAATATCTAAAGGATTCTTATACGCTAAAGATAATGAAAATATCTTTAAAGGTATTGAACAATTCGTAACTGAATTCTTCAGTAAGAAAGTTGAAGGAAGCGTTAAAGAAGCTAAAGAAAAAATGGAGAAAGAACTTTCAGAACAAATCTTCTCATTAACTAAACTTAGACCTAAGATTTATACAATTATAAATGAAGTATAAAAGGTGAACCAATTGGCTCACCTTTTTAATATCCAAATAAACTAATCTCTTGTTCAGACGATACTTTTATTAGCGAAACAAATGCTTTTGTTGTGTCATCTTCTTTATAACTAATATAGATCCATCCTTCTAAAAATTGAACAAGTACTCTGTTTTCCTTTTCGGTTTCATTAAAAGATAAACCGATTTTTCTTTCATTGTTGAACTCTTTAATAGAATACGCATCTTTAATCATTGATAAGCAATATGAATAGTTTGTAACTTCCACATAAGGTATATTAATAATTTCTGCAAATAAATTAATATATTCCTTATCTTTACGTGGTGGAGGTAATTGCGAAGATAACATTCCCATTCTTGGATAAATCCAGATACAAATTATTTTAGATATATCAGTTATAGAATCAATTAAAAGGTAATCGTCGTCTTTACTTAGATATTGTGACCAAGGCACAGAATCTTTTAGCCCATTAGATGTTTTATCAGATAACTCATTCAATTTTTTAGTATTAATCCATCTTTTTTGTTGGTTGGATAGCTTATTAATTTCTTCTCTTAAGCTAATTACTTTTAATATTGACTCTTGATTATTTTCACTGTTTTCAAGTTCTTCTATTTGATTATTGATAGAAACAACTTCAGGATCATTTTTAGCACAACCTATTAGTGAAATGGTTAGCACCAACAACAAAAGTATAGATATTATTCTCTTTTTCATCATATTTTCCCCATTATTAAGATTTTGGTGCTGCTTTACTACAATTTTAATATATCAAAAACATATGCAATTTAAAATAAACATTATAAAAATGATTATTATAATCAATTTTATGCAAAACAAAAGGCAGACTAGCTGCCCTTTGTTTAACGATATTATATATTTTCTTTTTTTATAAATTCTTCTACTTCCTTTTTAGTAGGAATAGATTTTTGTGCGCCTCTTTTAGATACTGCGAGGGCTGATGCACAAGATGCATATTTAAGCGAATCAACTAAAGATGCACCTTCAACAATCTTACTTGCGAAGTATCCAAGATATGTATCACCTGCGGCAATAGTATCAACCACTTCAAGTCTATTTGAATATGACTCTATATGAATGTATTCATTATTAATCATAGTTGAAGAACCATTTCCGCCAAGAGTAATAATGATATTGCCTTTACATATTTGGCTTAATAGATTTAAAGCTTTAATTTCTTTCTTTTTATTGGTTGGGTTGATTCCTGTATAGTATTCAGTCTCAACCTCATTGAGAATTAAATAGTCGGTCTTTTCAAATAAATCTAATCTATCAAGTACTGGAGATGGATTTAAAATAGTAATCATATTCTTACTCTTAGCGAGAGTTAATGCGTATTCAGTCGCATCCACATTTATCTCATAACCACAAATAAGCATATCGCCAGATTGAGCGATAGATAACGCTTTATCTATTAGAGATTTTGTAATAGAATTGTTTGATCCTTTATCTACAATAATTCTATTATTCTTATCTTTAAGTACTATAATCGCAATACCGCTAGATAAGTTATCTACTGTATCAATATAATCAGTATGTACATTATTATCTTTGAGGCTGTTTAAGAGTTCGTCTTTAAATGTATTACCTAAAGCTGTGATTAAATATGTATCACATCCTGCCTTAGATGCAGCAACTGCTTGGTTTCCTCCTTTACCTCCTGGAGAGATAAAGAACGAATCACCTTCTACAGTTTCACCTTCTTTAGGCATTCTAGGTGAATTAATAGTTAAATCCATATTTATACTAGATACTACAAATATCTTTTTCATATATTCTCCTAATTAAAAAGGATGGTTAAGCCATCCTATTTAAATGATTGTTTAAGAGATACAGTTCTATTCACAACTATATCACCATCTTTTGATGTATAGTCATTAGAATAGTAACCATTTCTCATGATTTGGCATTTAACTTCTGGAGTTGCATCAAATGCTTCTTCAACGAATCCTTCTACTACTTTTAAAGATTCAGGATTGATTCTTTCTTCAAGTGGTAATTCTGCGTTGTCATCTTCTTTTAAGAGTGACTCAAATAAATTAAATTTAGCTTTCTTACAAGTCTTCGCATCAACGTATGAAATTGTGCCTTGTGGTTTTCTTGCGTTGAATCCTGAACCAGATAGTGTCTCAGGGTCATATGTTGCATAGATTGTAGTAACGTTTCCGTTTTCGTCATAATCACATGATTCAGCTTTAATGAAGTATGCGCCCATAAGTCTTACTTCTGCGCCAAGAGATAATCTCTTAAATTTATTATTTGGTTTTTCAGGAACGAAGTCTTCTCTTTCAATGTATAAAGTGTTAGAGAATGAAATCTTTCTTGAACCTAATTCTTCATTTTCAAGGTTATTAGGGAAATCGAAATATTCGATTCTTTCTTCAGGATAATTAGTGATAACTACTTTAATAGGATTTAAAACTGCCATACGTCTATTTACTTTAAGTTTTAAATCATCCATTAAGAAGTGATCAATTGAATTGAATGGGATTTCTGAATTAATTCTAGATAGTCCAGTTGATAAAACGAATTCCTTAATTGATTCAGGAGTGAATCCTCTTCTCTTAAGACCTACGAGTGTCGGCATTCTTGGATCATCATAATCAGTCACTAAACCTTTATCAACGAGTTCTTTTAAATATCTCTTAGATAGAATTGTGCCTTCAATATTAAGTCTTCCAAACTCAATTTGTCTTGGGATTGATGGAGGATTAGTGTTATCAATTACCCAATCATATAGAGGTCTATGTTCAACATATTCAAGTGAACATAAAGAATGAGTAATACCTTCAAAAGCGTCTTGGAGTGGATGAGCGTAGTCATAGAGCGGATATACTTTCCACTTATCTCCAGTATGAGCGTGCTCCTTATCAATAATTCTATAGATAGCTGGGTCTCTCATATTGAGGTTAGATGAAGACATATCAATCTTAAGTCTTAATGTCTTTTCACCTGGAGCATATTTACCTTCTTTCATTTCTTCAAAGAGTTTAAGGTTTTCTTCTACAGATCTATCTCTATATGGTGATGGTTTTCCAGCTTCAGTTAAAGTACCACGATATTCTTTCATTTCATCTTTAGTTAAATCATCAACGTAAGCTTTGCCTTCTTTAATGAGTTTAACTGCGAGATTATAGTCTTCATCAAAATAATCACTACCGAAAGTGATACGCTTTGGAGTATATCCAAGCCATTTAATATCATTGATGATAGCGTCCATAAATCTCTTTTCTTCTTTAGCTGGATTTGTATCATCAAATCTTAAAATAGTATCACCATCGAAACATTTCGCAAGTTCAAAGTTAGTTATAATAGCTCTTGCGTGTCCTATATGAAGATATGCGTTTGGTTCTGGAGGAAATCTTGTGATAATCTTATCGTGTTTACCACTCTTTAAATCTTCTTCCATGATTGTTTTAATAAAATTTGAGATCATATTTATCAACTAGAATAAATTTGAATAGGCTTAAGTTCAAATTTATCTTATATTCACTATAAATAATTTACCCCAAAGGGTTAATTATTTCAAATTATTTAAGGGATTATTTGATTAAACTTAAAATATAGTTTTTAACTTCTATCTTTCTTAAGTCAAAATATTCAATCATCTTATCTAAGATTTCTACTCTTTCTTGATAAGTTAAATCATTGTATGAACTTATAATATATTCAAGTGATGAGTTGTAGAAATCACTTCTTGTTTCATCTGAGAGAGAATCAAGGAATTCGTTTGATTTAAGACAATCTATTATTTCATTTTGATAATCATTGTTTTCATATTTAATTTTAATTGAATCAGATGTTGATGATATTTCTTTTATGTTGTAGACATAATTAATAATTGAGTTAAGGTTTAAGGTATTGTTTCTTGTGTCTACTTCAATTCCTAAATCACTTAATAAAGATAACACTTGGTTAACGTCTGAAGTCTTATAAATAGAGATATAATCACTAGTATCTTCAGATGCATCTTTACCAATTGAAATATCTTTAAATTTAAACAAATTATTAACGTTAGTGAAGTTTATAGATAACGCAGATTTTTTAGTATTAATTCTATAGCCAAAAGTAATATTAAGTACTCCGTTTTTATATGTGAATATCACATCATTAATATAGAAGTTTAGTACTCTTTTAGCTTCTAATTCTTTATTTAAGTATGATGATAATTTATCTCTTAAAAGCGAAGTTAAATGATGGTCATCAAGTTCTATATAATCATTTACTAAGAGATGTTCAAAAAGGATTTCAGAGATATACTTTTTATATTCATCACCTTTGATTTCATCATCAATTAAACTTTCAAGTGTTTCGTCGTTTGAGAGTAATTTAGTATAATCTACTCTCATATTCACACCATTATTAGCTTCAACTGTTTCAAGTTTGTTTTCAAAGATAGCACCTATATAAATGCTTGCGGTCTTTTTAAATACCATATCTTTATCGTGATAAATAGTATCACCAATAATACCTCTTTTTACGCTATCTGTGAGTTCACTCTTTTCTATTGTGAAAGTTAAATTATTATAGTCATAAGTTCCAATTCCAATATTAGATAAAGTATCATATACCGCACGACCTACTGTCCTATTAGGTTTTGGTTTTAATGCTTCTCTTAAGAAAAAGATTGGGATAGGTATTGCCCCATATGAAGCTCTCTTAAGTGTAAGAATAAACTGAGAATCAGTTTCTTTAAAGCTAAATACCATATTGATTTTAAATTGGAAGTTGATTCCTTTTTTATTTTTAAAGTGTAAAGCTAAAACAAAGTTTTGTCTTTTAACTTTAAAATTATAATTAACTAGTCGAACATAATCATTATCTAGTTTACTTTCATTTCCTCTATTATTTAAAGCTGAACAGAATTTAAAGATAAAATCATTATCATAAAATACATTTAACATTTTAAAATCTAATGAGTTATCAAATTCTGTGTATAAGAGATGTTCAAAATCACTAGATAGATTTTCTATAGTATATGATTTGTCGTTTTTCTTATCTCCTACAAAATCATAAGTAGATAAGAATATGAAAAAAAGCGAAATAATTAACGCTATAAATGTATATATAGTTATTTTTACGCTTCTTTTCTTTAAGTTCATATTATAAGTCTAACCTTGAAGAGGCAGATAGATTCATATCATCTATCTCTCCTTCTTTTATTTTATAGTAAGCACTAATTCCAATCATTGCGGCATTATCACCACAATATTTCATAAGTGGGAATGTCACATCTACACCAAGTGATTCTTTAGATAGTTTAGCTCTTATTACTGAGTTAGCTGCGCTACCTCCAGACACTATTACTTCATTTACTTTATATTCAGATAAAGCTTTCTTTACCTTTCTTTCTAAAGTGGAAGCTACAGCTTCTTCAAAGCTTCTAGCGATATCTTCTCTTTTATATTCAATATTATCTTTTTCAAGATCATATAATAATTTAGTTGTGGCACTCTTAAGACCTGAGAAACTGAAGTTATAGTCATTTGAATAAGCCATTGGATGTGGAAGGTTATAAATAGGTACGCCTTCTTTACCTAGTTTATCAACTAGTGGTCCTCCTGGATATGGAAGATTTAAGATACGGGCAACCTTATCAAACACTTCTCCCACTGCATCATCAGATGTAGAACCAAGCTTTTTAAAGCTATAATCCTTTTCCATATACACAAGTTCTGTGTGTCCACCAGAAATAAGTAAGGCAAGCGCTGGATAATTTACTTTATGGTCAATTGATGCGCTATAGATGTGTCCAGTTAAGTGGTTAACACCCACAAGTGGTTTATTATAATTTAATGCGACAGTCTTAGCGGCATTAATACCTGTGAGAAGTGAGCCAATTAAACCTGGGCCACAAGTAACTGCGACATAATCAATATCATCCATAGTTACATGTGCATCTTCAAGTGCCTTCTTATATACTAAAGTAATTCCTTTAACGTGTTCACGTGAAGAAATTTCAGGAACTACTCCTCCATAATCTTTAAATATATCTATTTGTGATAATACTTCATTTGATAAAACTTCTATTCCATCACGAGTAACCGCAACAGATGTTTCATCACAACTTGATTCAAACGATAATATTAACATACTTTCATCTCCATAAGTATTGCATCTTCTCCGTCGCTATAATACGCTTTTCTAATTGCGTATTCTTTAAATCCAAGTTTAGTGTATAGATTTAGCGCGATAGTATTAGACACTCTAACTTCTAAAAATACTTTATAATTCTTGATAGTTATGCCTTTAAGAGCTTCATTAAATAAAGCTTTACCATAACCATTTCCTCTTAATTCTTTATCTACGTAAATATATAAGATATTTACTTCATCTAAAACTTGATAAAGTGAAATATAGCCTTTTACTTTACCTTCATTATCAATCAAAAGGTAATATGAATTCAAACTAAAATCTAGAGATTCAATTCTTTTGATATCCTTTAGTAAGTTTTCAAATTCAGTTAAAAGTCTTTCATCATTATCATTAAGTTTAACTATAGTCACTGAAGACCTCTTCTTATACGTTCAGCTTCAACGAGTTGAATGTAGTTAGGGCTTAATTTATCTATGTCTTCTACCAACTTAACTTCTTTTGAATGAATAAGTCTAATTGGGTCTGGTTTTCCAGATGTGATAATTAAATCTTTATTCTTGTCTTTAAAGAATTCTTCAATTGAAACTACTTCATCATTCATAAGTCTATTTAAATCTTTATCAAAATGAGATAAATATGCGTTACCACGTCTTGCATCAATTAATGGGAAAGACTCACTAAGTGAAGCACTTGCGATTAATGATAAAGTTGAGAATTCATAAACAGGAATATTATTCATTGCGCCAATCATCTTAGCGATAACTACCGCAATTCTAACTCCTGTATAAGAACCAGGACCAATTCCTACATATACTTCATTTATATCTTTTAAACCAATATTATTATCTTTAAGCATGACCTCAAGTCTAGGCATTAAAGTTTCACTATGATTTGATGAACCTTTTTCATAAGCTTCATCAATAATAGTGTCTTCTTTTATTAAAGATAGATAATAATAATCTGTGGATGTATCCATTAATAATCTATACATTATCCATACCCTCTACATTAAAAATTCTAGTTCCTTCTTTAAGGTTGATTTCAATATCAATCTTAATCGCATTATCAAATATAGGATCCATTATAAATTCATACCATTCCACAAATCTAAGTGAATCATAATCATATAGATAATCATCTAGTGTAGGATCATATCCAATAGTTTCAAGTCTATAGGCATCTATATGATATAGAGGTCCTAAATCTGTCTTATAAACTTTAATAATATTAAAAGTAGGAGAGATAATTTCATTACTAATATTAAGTGCTTCACCTACATATTTAGTAAATGTAGTCTTACCTGCGCCTAAGTCTCCTTTCAAAGCTATAAGTTCATTTCCTTTTAGTTTCTTTGCGAATGCATATGCGAATTCTTTTAATTCTTCTAAACTTCTAATTTCTTTTTTCATATATATAATTATACTACAAATAATTATATAAAGGTTTTTGAATATTTAGTGAAATAAATCCAAAACAACATAAAACTCTCACAATTTAGATGTATATTATCTTTAAAAGTGAGGTGGATTATGAATATATTCAAGAAAATCACAATAAGTATACTCGCAGTTATAGCGTGTTTTACACTAACGTCATGCGAAAGTAAAACAACTAAGACTGAGGAAGTTATCGCAACAAATATTTATGAAGAAGCAGTTAAAAATGGCTTTAGCGGCAGCATTGATGATTATTTATTAAGCCTGCTAAGAGATAATAGTTATGAGAATGTTTATGATTTAGCTAAAGAAAACGGACTCTTTAGTGGAACTTTAGAAGAATTTATCGCATCACTAAAAGGTGAAGCTGGTTCTACTAATATTGAAGAGGTAGCCCAAAACGCTTTAACAAGTACTGCATCTATTACTGCGGAATTCACAGTTACAGTTAGAGATATGTTTGGCCGTACTTATACTCAACAAGCTAAGTCAGCTGGTTCAGGTGTTATCTATAAAATTGATGGAAATAGTGCATATATCATAACTAACTATCACGTTGTTTACTATAAAGGCGCAAATAGTCCAATCAGTGATTCTATTTATGTATATCTTTATGGAAGAGAATATGATCAATATAAACTTGAAGCTGCTTATATTGGTGGTTCAATGCTTTACGATATCGCAGTACTTAAGATTGAATCTAATATATTCAGTGATTCATCTTATCCATACCACGAAGTTACACTTGGAAATAATGATGAATTAAATGTGGGTTCAACAATCCTCGCAGTAGGTAACCCAGAGGGTTCAGGTTTAAGTGTTACAAACGGTATTGTTTCAGTTAAAGAAGAAACTATTGCAATGTATCTTGCTGATAAATCAACTGTCACAGATAGAAGAGTTATAAGAATTGATGCCGCAGTTAATGGTGGAAACTCTGGAGGAGGATTATACAACGAACAAGGTGAACTTATTG
Organism: Caryophanales bacterium; assembly: GCA_016287865.1. Lineage (GTDB taxonomy): Bacteria > Bacillota_I > Bacilli_A > Izemoplasmatales > UBA1188 > UBA1188. The sequence goes on along the minus strand of JAEEXP010000001.1, from coordinate 64,740 downwards.
GAATAGTAGATGCTAAGATTGTTGATGAACAAGTTGAAGGAATGTGCTATGCCATCCCAATCAATGTCGCAAAAGAAATCGCAGACAAAATAATTAATACTTGTAATGGTACTTCTATTACTTCTATTAGAAGAGTATATCTAAATGTTACAACCGGTATTCAAAACTCACGTCCTGTATATGATACAGAAACTAAGACTTTATCAATCGTTCAAGAGATAACTGTTACAAGAGTTGAAAAAGGTGTAGCTTATGGAATTCTTGAAGTAGGGGATTCAATCATCAACATTGAATATAAAGGTGAAACATATTCAATAAATAGTGAATACGATTTAGAAAATGTATTACTTAAAATTAGTAAAGATGAATCAATAAATGTATATGTAAAAAGAGGTACATCATATAAAACTCTAACCATTACATTTACTGAAGATCAAGCAATCGCATAATAATAAAAATGAGAGGATTTAGACATCTTCTCGTTTTTATATTTCTTTAGATTCTTTTAGTTTATCGATTTCAGCTTGAAGGTTGATTGTTAATTCACCACTTATGACTTTCTTCATTGAGTCATATACTTCTTTTGTTGCTTGTGCATCTGTTAGAGCGTTATGCATTTGATGTGCTTTAATTCCACTTAAGATATTTAATGCTTTAAATAATCCTAGTTCATCTTTAAGTTTAAAGTATCTTTTATTGATATTACATAAATCAATATATTCTACTTTCAGTGGTGGTAGATTATGGAGTTTAAATGAGCTATCAATAAATGATTTGTCAGCTCCCCAAGTCATAACCAAAGGATTATAAATTTCAATCAATCTCTTAAAGTCACTATAGAATTCTTTATAATCAATTGATGAAGCTAAATCAGTTTCATCAATTGAAAGGAATCTCATAGCTCTTTGAGTTACTGGTTTATTGGTTTTAACATAATTGTCATAATAATTAACTAGATTATCATTCTCATCAATTATTACACAACCAATCTGAAGTATCTCAGGAGAGAATTTCGATCTATCACTATACTCTGGCATAGTAAGTTCTAAATCCATAAACATCTTAAATCTCTTACAAGTTAATGGTTCAGTTAGATTCTTACTATTTAAGGCTTGAGTATAGATAGTTTTTATTCCTCTTCTTGTGGAATAGAATATTGAATTAACATCTATAATTTCATAAGCTGGATAGTGTTTTAAAGTTCGTAGTTTGTTAGAACATTTAGCGTCGATAAAAGCGGGAGCGTGTCCCATGGCTTCTTTTATATATGATTCAAGTGATTTTGAGAAATAGTAATATTCTATTTTTTCTTTCTTATAAATAGATATAACTCTTTCTCTTGGATAATAGTCATGTATTAATCCATAGATTTCTCTACTCATATTCGCTTTCTCTTTCTAATCTTTCTTTTAAATCCTTTATAATTTTATCACTTAATCCCAATTCTTTTAATTCTTTATCACTGGCATTAAGCATATTTTCATAAGTTACATACTTCTTTAGTAACTTTTCTTTTAGTGTTTTACCAATTCCTTCTACTTCATCAAGAAGTGAATGGAATAGGTTTTTAGTTTTAGTGTTTCTATGAAAACTAATCGCAAATCTATGAACTTCTTCTTGGATTTCAAATAATAATCTATATAAATCACTGTGTTTATCTAGTTCATATTCTTTTCCTTCATAAACAAGGAGTGATGTATCATGATAATCGTCTTTTTTAAGACCTGCGACCTTAATATCATCTATTCCTAAATTAGCTAAAGCTTCTTTAGCCGCATTAACTTGAATTTCTCCACCATCCATTAGAATTAAATCAGGTCTTTTTATTTCATCATTTAAAGTTCTAATATACCTCCTTGTGATGACTTCAATCATATTGAAGTAATCATTGGCTCCTTCAATCCATTTAATCTTATATTTACGATAGTCTTTTAAAGACTTATGACCATCAACATAAACAATACAACTTGAGACAGCTGAATCACCAAAGATATTAGAGTTATCATATGATTCAATTCTATATGGAGTATCAATATTTAAGAGTTTACCAAGTTCAATAATAGAGTTTCTTCTCTTATCTACTTGAACCTTAGTCTTATTAGTTAGTTGCATCTTCGCATTATCAAAGGCAATATTTAATAATTCTTTCTTTTGACCACGTGATGGAACAAAGACAGTCTTATCAGCAAAGACGCTCTTAAATAATTCTTCATATTCACTAGAGACAAACATTAGTTCTGGAGTAAGGTTTGAATCAATATATTTAGAGATATATGTAGTAATAGTATCTTCAAGATCAAAGTAATAATTAAATACTTCATTCTTTTGAAGAGTTATGATTCCATTTCTAATTAATAAAATAGAAATAGATACATAATCATCATTATAACTAATGCCATATACATCAGCGCTAATCTTATCTTTTAATACTACATTCTCTTTAATGATTGTGTGTTCGATAGCGTTGATTAAATCTCTCTTTTTCTTGGCGTTTTCAAAATCCATCTTTTGGCTATACATAGCCATTTCTTCTTTTAAGATATTAATGATAGTTTTATCTGTGCCATTTAAGAATGACTTAATTTCTTGGTACATCCTATCATAATATTCTTCGCTAAACTTATTGATACATGGGGCGTCACATTCACCTATTTCATAATAGATACATGGTTTCTTTGGGAGAACTTTACACTTTCTAATTTTATATATCTTATTTAATAGTTCCATAGTATCTCTGGCTTCTTTTACGTTAGGATATGGGCCAAAGAATCTATTATTCTTTTTAGATAAGTGTCTTGTGATAATTAGTTTTGGGTTCTTCTCTTTTGTGAACTCAATATATGGATAAGTCTTATCATCAGTTAAGGCAATATTATAGAAAGGTTCGTGTTCCTTAATGAGACTTATTTCAAGAAGGAAGGCTTCTGTCTCATTCTTAGTTGTGATATAAGTGAAGTCTTCAATATTTGAAACTAAAGCAGTTGTCTTATCATTATGAGCGCCAACAAAATAAGAGCGAACTCTATTCTTTAAATTCTTCGCTTTACCAACATATATAATACGTCCAGCCTTATCATACATTTGATAAGAGCCTGGTTTATCTGGGAGTGTCTTTAGCTTTTCTCTTATTTTATCGTTCATAATAATTTAAAAGCCAAACAGGGTGTTTGGCATTTATTTTTTTATTTGTTCAAGTAATTCCTCAATTCTTTTTGCGTTTTCATATGTTTCATCATATTTAAACACGAGTTCAGGAATTCTTTTCATAGTTACGCGTGATGCGATAGATGAGCGAAGGAACTTTTTAGAATCTTCAAGTCCTTCTCTCGCTTTCTTCTTATCGCGTGCGTTTAAAACTGTATAATAAACAGTTAAATATGAATAATCATTTGTGAGGTCTGTGTCTGTGATTGTGAGAAGACCTACATCTTTTTTAAGTTCATTTTGGATTACGTCAGATAGAATTCTTTTAATATCTGATTCAAGACGTAAAATGTGATTATTCTTCATTAGTTACTTCTTCTGTGATAGTGAACACCAGAATGTCACCAACTTTAATATCGTTGAAGTTTTCAACCATGATACCACAATCATATCCAGCTTTAACTTCTTTAGCGTCATCTTTGAATCTCTTTAAAGATGCGATACGTCCAGTATATACAGTCTTGCCTTCTCTTGTGACCATAACATTAGATACTCTTCTAACGAAACCGTTAGTAACCATACATCCAGCAATAGTACCAACTTTAGATACTTTAAATGTTTCTCTAACTTCGGCTTCACCACAAGTCTTATCTTCATAAACTGGGGCAAGCATACCTTTCATAGCAGCTTCAATATCTTCGATTAACTTATAAATGATATTATAAGATCTAATTTCAATACCTCTTGATTTAGCAAAGTCTTTAGTATTCGCTAAAGCTTGAACATTGAATGCGATAATAATAGCTTCTGATGCTTGAGCTAAAAGTACATCATTTTCAGTAACAGGACCAACAGAAGATCTAACTACAGATACTTTGATTCCGTCAACATCAATCTTTTCAATAGAACCCTTAACGGCTTCTTGTGAACCAGATGTATCAGCTTTAATAATTACTTTTAATTCTTTAGTATCGCTGTCTTGATTCTTAAACATATCTTCAAGACTAATAACCTTAGATGATTGATTCTTATTCTTAGTTCTATTAGTTCTAGTTTCAGAGATTTGACGAGCTTGTCTTTCATCTTTAACTACTAAGAATTGGTCACCAGCAACTGGCACATCAACAAATCCAACTACAGATACTGGCATAGATGGTCCAGCTTCTCTAACTTGTTTATTGAGGTCATTATACATAGCTCTAATCTTAGCCCATGTATCACCACAAACGATAATATCCCCCATCTTAAGAGTACCATTCTTAACAAGAAGGGTAGCTGTAGGGCCTTTTGTCTTATCAAGTTTAGATTCAATAACGAAACCATTAGCTTCACGTTTTGGATTAGCTTTATATTCTTGAAGTTCTGCGACAGTTAAAATAGTTTGAAGTAATTCTTCAACATTAGTTCCTCTTAAGGCACTAATGTATACGAATGGTGTATCTCCTCCCCAATCATCTGCGAGTACTCCGCATTCAGCGAGTTCTTGTTTAACTCTATCAGGGTTGGCGTTTGGTCTATCAATCTTATTAACAGCAACTACCATTGGACAGTTAGCAGCTTTAGCGTGGTCAATAGCTTCTCTTGTTTGTGGCATAACACCATCATCAGCAGCAACAACAAGTACTACGATATCAGTAACTTGAGCACCACGAGCTCTCATTTCAGTGAAAGCAGCATGTCCCGGAGTGTCGATAAATGTGATTGATTGTCCATCCTTATTAACTGTATAAGCACCAATACCTTGAGTGATTCCACCAAATTCAGAATCAACAACTCTTGTATTTCTGATTGTATCAAGAAGAGTAGTTTTACCATGGTCAACGTGACCCATGATAGTAATAACTGGACTTCTTGGTACTAAGTCTTCAGGATTATCTTCAAATTTTAAATTTTCAAAGTTAGTGTAGTCTTTAGTTTCATCAACTTTGAATTCGATACCGAGTTCATTAGCTAAAAGTTCTGCAGTATCTCTATCTATAGATTGATTTTGGCTGGCAAGCATTCCCATTTCCATGAGAGCTTTAATAATATCAGCTACTCCTCTTTTAGTAACTGACGCAATATCAGCTACAGTCATTTGATCAACATATACTAAAGGAAGCTTTGGTAGTGGGGCTTGTGGTCTTCTTTGGAAGTTATTATCTCCACCTTTTTTATTATTAGCGCCATTAGCTTTAGCCTTTAAATCGCTCTTTTTTACTCCGCCATAATTTTGTTTCTTTGGCATAGAATACCTCCTATTTAAGTAATAGATTATAAAAACCTTTATCAGTAAGAGCTATCATCTTAATATTATTCTTTCCTGTAATTTTATGAATATCTTCTACTTCTAATATTTCATAAAGTGGAACGTTATAAAAAGATGTTTTACTCCTTAATTGTTTGATTGAGTCACCTTCTAAGTCTTTGACTGTGAATACGGCAACTGCGTTATTATCTTTAAATAGATTATAGATATTATCAAATCCATAAACTATTTTTGAGGCTCTGTTTGCAAGACCTAAAGTTCTTACGATATCTTCTTTAGCTTTCATTGTTTTCATTTTCAAGAAGTTTTAAAAGTTCATCATAGATTTCACTTTTAACTTCTACTTCAAGTTGTCTATCGAGAGCTTTAGTTTTCTTAGCAGTCATGATTACATCTTTATCTTTTTTAAGATAAGCGCCTCTTCCATTAGCTTTCATAGTAGAATCGACTACTACTTCACCTTCTGGAGTTCTAAGAATTCTAAATAAGTCTTTCTTATATAGTTTCTCTTTAGAAATGACACATTTCCTTAGAGGAACATTCATCTTTTTATCCATATTAGCTATTGAAACGTTCCTTAATCATATCAAGATCTTCAACAGTTGCGCTCTTGATTACGATTCCAGCTGCCTCAGCTTCTTCTGGTTTCTTAATATCAATGTTCCAATCGCAAGATCTAACTGCGAGTGTAACATTTTGAGCATTCTTACCAATAGCAAGTGTATATTGATCATCAGATACTACTGCGATAGCTTTCTTACTCTTTTCATCTTCAATGTGAACACCAATAACTTCAGCTGGTTTTAATGCATTAGCAATTAAAATCTTTGGATCATCACTCCATTCATAGAGGTCAATCTTTTCACCATCAAGTTTATTAATGATGTCTTGGATTCTAGCACCCTTTTGACCAAGACAAGCTCCTAGTGGATCTACGTTTGGATCATGAGACATAACGCAAACTTTAGTTCTAACACCAATTTCTCTAGCGATACCTTTAATATCAACTGTACCATCTTGGATTTCAGTGATGTTTTCTTCGAACAATTTCTTAATCATATTGTAGTTAGATTTAGAAACTTTAACCTTTGGTCCTTTATTTCCTGGTTCAACATCAATTACATATACTTTAACTGGAGAACCTACAGAAATAGCTGATGTGAATTCTGATTGAGGAAGTGAAGTAATAACTTCTCTACCTAAATCGATATATACTCTCTTATCTTTGATTCTGAATACAGTACCTTGAATGATTTGGTCTACTAAACCTTGGAAATAATCAAAAGCTTGTTCTCTTTCGAGTTTTGTTAATTCTTGATTGAAGATACCTTTAGCATCTTTAATGGCATTACGTCCGAAATCTTTAGGATTAACAGTTCTCTTAATTTCAAAATAGTCACCAAGCTTACATCCTTTTTTATGTTTCTTAGCTTCTTTTAAAGTTACTTTAGATGGATCGCCTTCTTCAAGTTCATCATCTTCTACAACTGTATAGTATTCTACAAAGTAATATTCATTATCTTCTTCATTGAATACAGTTTTAACGTTCTTAATTCCAGTTGTCTTAAAGTAAGCGTTAGCGAGACCCTTTCCAAATGCTTGGAAAACTTTTTCTTTTTCAAGTCCTCTGTCTTCACAGATATCATTGATAGCTAAAAATAATTCTTTATTTGTCATATATCCTCCTAAAACTTAATTGCGATTCTTACAAATTCAATATCGTTTAAATTTATTTTTACTTTTTTATTTTTTGGATTTTTAATTGTGGCGATAGCGCCTTCAATAGATAGAAGTGTTCCATATAACTCCTGTTCTGGAGTTCTAATAAATAAATATTCATTAATATAATTAGGTAGTTCATCAATAGTTAATTCTTTTTCAATACCTCTTGATGTAACTACAAGTGAATATTCACTATCTATTGGATCTGTTTTATCTAAGTATTCATTTACTTTATTAGTCGCATCTTCAATTTCATCAATATCGATGTAACCTTGAGTTTTATCGACTGTGACAGTTAATGTGTCTACTCCATTTTCTTCATTAAACTCTACGTTATAAAGACTTAGTGAACTATCTTTTAATAATTCTTTAATGTCATCTTTTAACTTGTTTAAGAGTTCATCATTTAACTTATAAGACATCTATCCTCCTTACCTATGAAAATGTGAGTGGAAATCCACTCACAATCGTTTTATCATCATACTACATTATGATTTTATCATAATAAATACTCTATTTCAATAAAATAAATATGTTATAATTGACTTATGATAAAAAGAGGAATACTAAAAAATTTAGAAGTTTATGGCTTAACGCTATTCGCTGTAATACTTATAAACATTATTTCAAGAGGATTTTTATATATTAATTTAATCCCAACCTATTTCACAATAGATTTATTTTTCTATACCCTTTTATTATCTCCTCTTCTATTCTTAAACAATAAAATATTCAATTATATTTATTCAAATATTGTTCTTTTTATATTTGTCGCATTATTCATTTTAAATAAGACTTACTATGATAATTTAGATACACCATTCTATATTCAAATCCTTCAGTTCTTAGGTGAAGCTAAAGAAGTTGTCTCAGCTCACTACATTAACTGGTGGGTAATACTAACCGGAATTGGATATATGCTTGTGTTTAATGCATTAAATATTTTGATAGATCACTTCTTCCCATATAACAAAGCTAAAGGTTATTTATTAAGAGGATTAATTCTTGCCCTAACTTCTGTCGCAATAAGTTCTACTGGAACTATGATTACTAAGGCAGTAATATATAGAAAATCTCAAAATATAGATGTTTTAAAGGAAGCGAAGAATGGTGATGAAGTTATTAATTTCTTCACTAAATATCTTAAATTATCTTCATATAAAAACTATGGAATGGTAGGCTGTTACTTAAGTGAATATTCAATATATTGGGGTAATGGAGTAACACCTGATTATAATCCAGATAAACCTAATCCTATTGTTGAATCTGATTATAATGGAATCCTTGAAGGATATAATATCTTTACTATTATGATTGAAACAGGAATAGACATAGCTATCACAAATGAGTTTACTCCAAACCTTTATTACTTAATGAATAATGGAATCAACTGTAAATATAACTATACTAAGAATAAAACTTCAGTCTCTGAAATCATTGGATTCACAGGTTCTTATCCTACTGATGGTATTAACTATAATTATGATAGATCTGCTTCAGACTCTATTTATAAACTTAAGATAGATATTGAAAACACTTTACCAAAAATATTAAATGAAACTTATAAAACTTCTTTCTTCCATGATGGTGAAGGATTATACGCTAGAAATAACTTAATGGGTCAATTTGGTTTTGAACATTATCTATATGAATATAATCAAGTTCATTCATATGGTTCGCCTGGATGGGACTTTGATGGAAGTTATGAACTTGATAGTGATTATGTTGATATAGTCTTAGATAGAATGGTAAGTAGTGATAGATTCTATACGTTCTGGACTACTCTATCTACTCATGGTCCTTATATTGATGAGAGAAATGATGAAGTCACTAAGAGAGACCAACTCTTTGAAGAAATGGGTTATGGACCTAAGTTTGATTCGAAATATAACGAGGTTTATGGAAGTACACTCAAAGAATTAGACGCTGAAACTTATAAAGAATTCAAACATTTAATTTGTGCCTTTATGAATCTTGATGAGGCAGTGGGTAAAATCATTGATAAGCTAAAAGAAAAGGGTAAGTTTGATACTACACTATTTGTGGTTTATGGTGACCATGAAGCTTACTATCAAAAACTATCTAAAAATATAACTGTGCTTAAGAGTAATTTTGACCCAGAGTTATATAAAACAACCCTCTTCTTCTCAAACCCAAAACTAAAGGAAGTATTCTATAGTCATACTAATACTAATACATTTGATTACTTCACATCACCATACGTAATAGTCCCAACTATTCTTGATTTACTTGGAATAGAATATGATGATTCGCTCTACTTCTCACCATCTATCTTTAGATTTAATACTAAATTTGATGGAATATTCTATTCAAATGAACTCAATGCGTTTATGACTAATCATACTTATTCTTCTGATTCATTTACTTTTGATTATAAAGATCAAATAGTAACTGAGAAAGACTTAGAGACTATCTTAAATCTTCAAGGACTAAGATTAACCAAGTTAATAGCCATAAATAATTATTATAAAAATCACATGAATTATGTGGAATAATCTTGAAATATCTAATTAAAAGGAACTATAATTAAAATATAGTTTCTTTTTATTATATTTTGGAGGATACATGGATTATTCTAAATTTATTTCACCCATTAGACGTAGCGTAGAAACACCTAAAGATTTAATTAAAGATGGTAAAGCTGTGTTTGGAACATTTGATAAAGAGTTTGAGACTATGGATTTAGTCTCAACTATTAAGCCAACCGCACTCCCATCATCTTTTAACAAATCTAGATTAACCTTATGGGAAGCATGTGAGATTCATTTAAAAGAAGGACTTCTTCTTGTGGCCTTATCTGATATGGCACTATTTGGAATTACAAAGATGATATTCTTTGATTATAGAACTAGAAAAGTATATTCAATTGATAATACACTTAAATCAAAGGATACAATTATTGCGCCTAACCTAATTAATGGTTCTAGAGCTTTCGCAGAAACTAAAAACTCAAGAGTTGAATTCATTAATAACTTCGATAAAGGTATGGCTAAAGTATCTGGTTCACATCTTAAGGGCGATGATTATTTTGAATATTCATTTGAACTTAAGAAATTATCTAATCCATCGGTAGTATCAATTCCATTTGGAGACAATAGACCTCTTTATACTGAGAAAATGTTTTTTGAGGCCAAAGGATATTTAAGATTTAATGACGAATTAATTAAAACAGACTCTGAATCATGCGCAATCATTGATGACCACAGAGGATTCTACCCAAGAAAAGCTCACTACGATTGGCTTACTACTATGGGTAAGATTAAAGTAGATGGCAAAGATGAATGGATTGCGTTTAACCTAACTAGAAACCAATCAATCGATCAAGAAAAGTTTAATGAGAATTTAATTTGGAAAGAAGGAAGTTCATCTCTACTTCCTCCTGTCACATTCACTAAAGATAAAGACGTTAAAGAGTTACTTAAAGGCGAAAAACAAACCGTGCATGTTAAAGATGAACACGGAATGGTTGATTTAGTTTATGAGATTGAAGCATGTTCTCCAATGATTACTCACGCCTTAATTGTAAAAATAGATTATTACGTAACTTTCGGTAAAATTAGCGGTTTCTTAATTGATGAGAATGGAACTAAATACGAGTTCAACGAGGCAGAAGCCATAGGCGAAGATAAAACATTATTATTATAAAAAACAAGACTCCCAGGGATCAACTGGGAGTCTTTTACTAAATATATGGAGACTTATATTTCTTTATAGAAGAGTCCTTTTTTGACTACTTCTATTTTCTTAACATCTTCAACCCTATAGCCAGTAGGGTCAAAAACATTATGGAAATCTGATTCAGTTATATCATCTTTACTAATGAAAGATGATTCGTTTTTTGTATGAGATGATTTAACCTTTTTAGAATCAAAATTCTTTCTAATAAGATCATCAACGTGACATTCACACATGCCACACATCATCCCATCGATTTTAAGAATATACTTATACATATGCACCTCTATCCTAAGGCTACATCAAGAACCATCATGATTACAAATCCAACCATAGCTCCAATAGTCGCAAGGTTTGAATGTGCGCCTTCGTTTGCTTCAGGGATTAATTCTTCAAATACTACATAAACCATTGCACCAGCTGCGAAAGCTAAAGTGAATGGTAGAATAGTTGAAACAATTGAAGTTAAAAGTATTGCGACTAAAGCCGCAACTGGTTCTACTACTCCAGATATAAAACCAAATAGGAAAGCTTTCACTTTGGTTTTACCTTCTTCTTTTAAAGGCATAGATATAATTGCGCCTTCTGGGAAGTTTTGAATCGCAATACCAATTGATAGAACTAACATTGCGTGTTCATTTAAGTTACCATTTATAGCACCGGCAATAACTACACCAACAGCCAATCCTTCTGGGATATTGTGTAGAGTTACCGCAAGCATCATTTTAAATAAACGACTAAGTTTATTCTTTTTAATACCTTCTTCTTGTTTATCAATATGAATGTGTGGAACTATAAAATCTAATAGTAGTAAGAATAATACACCTACTAAGAATCCTGCGGCTGGGATAAGCCACATTTTATAATTGCCTTTTTCATATGTAGAGATTGCAGGTTCAAGAAGGCTAAAAAATGAAGCCGCAACCATAACTCCTGATGCGAAACCTAATAATATTTTTTGAACCTTTGGATTGATTTCCTTTTTTAAAAAGAAAACCATCGCACTACCTAAGGTAGTACCAATTAAGGGTATAAATAAGCTTAATACTACGATGCCATTCATAATATACCTCCTTAATAGTTAGTCATAACTAACCTATACTATTATATAAATAAACTTTGTATAAAGCAAATAATATGATTATGAAAAAAGAATCTACTTAAATTGTAGCAGATTCTTCTTTTAATTCATTATTCATTATTTCTTCTTTTTCTTTTTGTTCTAAGGCTTTCTTATTAGTATCTATTGTTTTACCAAAAACAAAGAATCTTTGATATAAGAACTCAGTTACACCGTTGATTAACATATTAATAGCTTCAACCAAGTATTCATTCCAACCAAGTTTATCTACAAGGTAGTGACCAAGTAAAGTTGATAGAGGAGTAAATACTGCATAATATGCGAGTACCTTAAGCATAGCGATAGGTACATTAGACGCAGATTTAAATGTATATTTTCTATTAAATGTGAAATTCCAAATAACTGAAAGAGCTAAAGAAATTAAATATGATGGCCAATAAGGAAAATGAGTTAATTCATTTAATAAAGTAAATGAAAGAAACTGAATTAGTCCTGCGGATGCGGCTATTAAAAAATATTTAATTACTCTAAACACTTCTTTTCTTTTTTCTTTACTCATGGCTATTATTATATTCCTATATATAATAAACATCACTCTAATGATATGAGAGTGATGTTTATGAATTTTAATGTATTTTTATATAGAAATATTTAATAAATTCTATTAGTGAGAGATTAAATCTTATTTTTAACGGCACTTGAAATAGATTCTTTCTTAGATTCTCTTCCGTATTTATCCATTTCAACTTTATCTCTAACCTCATGAGTTAAGCAGCATGGTCCGCCAATACATCCACCAGAACACGCCATACCTTCAAGGAAATTAAACTCATTAGTACCAATTCTAAGTTTAGTTAAGGCAACTTTACAGTTTTCAAGTCCATCAACTGAAAGAGGTTTAAGTTCAAATGAAGAATTCTGTTCTTTTAATGCTTGGACAACTGCATCTTTAAGTCCGCCAGCTCTACCAAATATTCTTCCGAAATATGATGCATCACTTAGTTCTGTTTCCATAAGCTTAGTTGCATCTATATCTCTTGCATCAATTAATGCGTTTAGTTCTTCAAATGTTAAAACATAGTCAACGATGCCTTTATATTCATCTCTTTTTATTTCTGCCTTTTTAGCTACACAAGGACCAATAAATACGATCTTAGAATTTGGTTCATTCTCTTTAATGAACTTAGCGATTGTAGCCATTGGAGATAAATTAGTTGAAACCTTTTCTTTTAAAAGAGGGAATCTCTTTTCAATTAAGGATACAAATGTTGGGCAACACGATGAAGTTAATACGCCTTTTTCTTCTAGTTCTTTTGCCTCTTTATAGGCAACCATATCTGCGCCTAGCGCAGCTTCTACTACATCATCAAATCCAAGTTCTTTAATCGCAGATACAATTTGACCTACTGAACCATTCTTAAATTGAACTTTAATAGATGGAGCAACAATAGCGTATAACTTTTCTGTCTTGTTTTTGATTTCATTGATCACTTCAACAATTTGTGATTTATCCATAATAGCGCCAAATGGACATTGATATACACAAGCGCCACAATGAACGCACTTATTATCATCAATATATGCAGCATTATCTTGTCCTTTTGAAATAGCTTTAACCTTACAAGCCATTTCACATGGACGTTCATAATTTTGAATTGCGAAATATGGACATGCCTTAGCACATAGGCCACAGTTTACACATTTATCTTTATCAATAATTGCGGCTCTTGTTTGAGTATCAAATCTGATTGCATCTTTTGGACATACTTTTTGGCATCTATGAGCAATACAACCTCTACAACGAGTAGTAACTTCAAATCCGCCAAGAGGACATTCATCACAAGCTTGTTTAATAACTTCTACTACATTATCAATATTCTTGTTTCCGCCTAATGCGATTTTAATTCTACTTAAAACTATCATTCTTTCTTTATCAATTGAATCACGGAATGTTGGAACATTGCCTGATACAATTTTGTATGGTATTTCACTATAGTCTTCAAGAAGAGAATCATTAAAAGCAGAAATAGCAACTTCTTTAAGTACTTTATATTTTAATTCTTGGACGGCAGTATCAAATTTCTCGTTCATAGGCACCTACTTTTTATCATTTATTAGTTTTGCATAACTAATATATACAAATTAGTTAAATATAGCAAGAAAATAAAAAAGAAAACACCACTAAGTGGTGCTTCTTTTTTCATTTCTTTCATATAAAATTCTTAACTTAGCTAAATTATACTTTAAAGTAAAAGCTGGAAGTATGCTTAACACGATATTGATTATCGCAATAGGAAGACATACAGTTAAATATAGTGTAGTACTACCTATAGGAATAAGCATTAAGAGGAAACCAAGCGGAGTTGAGAAGTAATGAATCGCAATTCCATATGCGGCTTCAAGCATATATCTTTTTAAGTATTCATTAGATCTTGGTTCTGCGATTTTTCCTTTTTGGAAATTAGTAAATTGACCTAAATCTGGAACTTTACTCTTCCACTTTTTAATTCCAATAGCTTCATAGAACTTCTTTTCTCTTTTAGTTAAGACAAAGAGTTTCTTATTATGATCAAACCATCTTTCAGGCATCTTTCTAATTAATCCTGCGAATAGTCCATCTATTAGAATAGTTGCGATAACGTAAGCAATAGTCGCAACTATATACCAATAGAATGCAATATTACTTGGATTAAAGATAATATTGATGCCTGCGATAAGGGTTGATGATATACCTATAATAATTAAATATGTGATCATTTTAAATAAGTGTATGATAGTGGCATCTTATATGCGCTTTCGTATATATTCTTCCACACCCTTTCATTTTGAGTTCTTAAATATTCTACATTTTCTCTATAAGATAATTCTTCTTTAGGGTAAATTGGTTTACCAATATGAAGAGTATAAGCTTGGATAGGATAACCTTCACTATCAAACTTATTTGTATCTCTCATAGTTATAAATGTTGGAAGGATAGGCACATTGGCCTTACATGCGAACGTGAAAGCCCCAGATTTTAGTGGTTTAGGCTTTCTATAATTCCACCACATATATTGTTCAGCATATACTAAAAGGAATTTACCTCTTTTTAGTATTTCCTCTGTGCCATCTATCATTTCCTTTTGAACTCTATGGTTATGTGATAAAGGCATTGTATAACAATTCTTCATAAAATAACCATAGATGCCTGGGAAGTGATAGTTTCCTTCTCTAATAACTTTAAATAATTGTCTCTTTCTTTGATATTTCTTACAGATAATATGAATAGGTACACAATCAAATGGATTGAAATGGTTAGACGTGATAACTGCGCCACTCTTAATAGATTTTAAGTTTTCTATTCCTTCATATCCATCAATAACGATTTCACCTTTTCTTATCTTTCTTTTAAAGAATCTAAATGATACAAAGTCAGCGAGTTTAGCTTTAAGCTTAGATGTAAGCTTCTTTTTTGTATAGTCTACTTCTCCCTCTTTTAGTGGGATTGTAGGTGGATCATTTTCAAGGTCAGTATTAAATACGCCATTAGCTTCAAGAACTTCAATTTCTTTAAGAATCTTAGATCTTTCATATGCTCCTTTATATGAATCCATAGTTTTGAACATATTATAATAGTTATCTTCTTTGAAAGCTTCTTCAATAGCTAATTTCTTAACTCTATCCATTTCTTTTTCAAGAACTTCTCTATCAACCATAGTAGAATTTTTTCTAATAGATTCTTCTACTCCAGCCTTCTTAGCATATTCCCAGAAGTATTCTTCATACATTACATTTTCCATCTTCCAAGGTTTATAAACCAAAAGATAGTGAATGATATTTGGAGTTTCACACTTTTCGCCTAGTGGTACTCTATTCCAACTATTATCAATATATACAACTTTATCTCGACAAATTACATTAAGGATATCTTGGTCTTGTGCAAGTCTAAATTCATATGTTGAAATAAGATCTAATACTTTAGTACTGAAATCTATTTCTCTCATCTTTTTAAAGTTCATGATTATAATTCCGGCATTAAAGTAATGATTATAATCAAGACCAAGACAGTTATTCGCATAGACTTGGAATTCTTTAATTAATTGAGTTGATTGTTCTGGAACTGCACCAATTAAATTAGTCTCAATATCTATATTATAAAGATTTGAAACATCACCTGTAACACAGATGTCTGAATCAAGATATAATGCCTTGTCCATATCAGGGAACATATCAGGCACAAAAAGTCTATAGTAAGTAGTCTTAGTATAATAGTCTCTTGTGCAGAGTTTATCTCCTATCTCCTCTATAGTTTTAGACATATCTACAAATTCAAATGTGAAGTTTTCTTCTTCATACGTTCTAATTATCTCTTGTGTTTTTGAAGTAAGGTTAGTATGAAGAACATATAATGTGTAATTATAAGACTTATTTCTATTTTCTTTTAATGATTCAATTGTGACTAAGAAGAAATTTAAATAATTGTCATCAATTGAAAAGAAGATTGGAATATTTTTATTCATAGCTTTCCTCCTATTGTTCAATAGTATATAAAAAGAAACTTTTTATTAACACCTATAAAAGGTAGATTCAACTCTCTTAGTAGTATAGAAATTAGGTAACCTATTCTCTAATTAACTCTACTTCTAAGAGAAATAGACTCTACAGCGCGAGAATTGACCTATTTTTCAATAAAAAAGGAGGAAACCTAATTTGTTTCCTCTACATTCTTTTAACCAAGGAGAGTTATAAAGAATTATTATCTACCCCAAGGATTGCCTCCTGGGAATCCTCCTCCAGGACCACCCATTCCGCCCCCTTGAGAGTTAGAAACTAATGTGCTTGTCATAGTAACTGTGCCAACACTATTACCATTAGATAAGATTGTGTAAGTTTCGCCTTGTGTCATATTTGGGCTTGAGAAGATTAATTGGTTACAAGATTGTTTAAGTGTGTATTCAAAGATTACATTACCATTAGAATCTTGGATACCAACTTTTGATCCTGCTTGCATAGTAGTTCCTTGATATACAAATGTATATTGAGATGCGCTCATTCTTTCTGTCATTCCGCTAGTTGAACATGCGAATACAATTCCACCATTGAAATAGATTTGTTCAGCATCAAGTGAGCCATTACCACTTCCAGGTCCTTCTACTATTACTATTCCACCGTTGAGATATAATGAAGCGTTTGCGTCAAGTCCATCACCGCTTGCGTATACTCTTAAATATCCATTATTAATATTAATCACACAATTATTAGTTAAATCACTTGCGGCATTAATACCATCGTCACTTGATACTGAAACGATATTAGTGTTTTCACCATCGATAGTCACAGTTGCACCTTCAAGTCCTTCATAAGAACTATTTATTTGAATTGATGCATTATTAACTGAAAGATTATAGTCTGCGGTAATTCCATCATCGAATGTATCAAGAACTAAGTTTGCGCTATCAATTACTGTATCTCCATAATTAGTATGGATACAGTCATCAGTAGAATTGATTTTGATATTAGCTAAGTGAGCTATATAAATCTTATAGTCACCAACAGTTACTTCTGTGTCATCTTCTCCATCACCATCAGAATCATATTCAATTTCTCCAACTTTAATACCTTTTACTGAATTCTTTAAGGCATAATATGATGAAGATAAGCTTCTGATTGAATCTTTCGCAACTCTCTTATAAGTTGAACCAGATTTCACATACTTGAAGTCATCAGTTTCAAGTTCATATTCAGTCATATTAGAAGCTGAATAAGATACAAATTCACCATGAGTAGTAATATCATAGTCTCCACCACTAATATATACATATGTATCAGCTTGGATACCATCGCCATATGAATCAATAGTTACATTACAATCTACTAAATAAACATAACCTTGTTCATCTGTGTATTCAGTAACGTCATCATCACATTCAGCGTGAATACCATCTTTAGCTTGAGTAGTTAAGTTTAGTGTAGCGCCTTGAGCTGTAACTGATCTTGCGCTAATCGCATGATCATAACCATTAACGTTTAAAGTTACACCTTCATAAATATATAAATCTTTAGACACTTTAAGTCCGCTCTTTTGAGCTGAAGTAATATTTAGAGTTCCATCACCACTAATATATACAGTACCTTTTACGTGGAAGGCATTTGTATCTTCATAGTCATTTGTGATAGTATTTTCGCTTCCATTTAATAAGATTACATGAAGCGTAATATTCTTAGAACTTGATAGAGCTATTCCCTCAGTTGAATTAATAGTTACACCATCAAGATATAAATATACTTCTGACCCCTTTGCGGCTGTGATACTAATACTTGAATATTCACCTGATAGATAGTAACTTCCAGATTCAGTAATTGTATAATCCTCAAATGAATCATATTCAGTAGGAACTTCAACCACTTCTTCTTTGATTTCTTTTTCATCAAATGTGTTTTCTTCACTATTATCCACAGTAATATCATTTATATTATCTGTATCATAATTACTTACTAATGCGCTTGAATCATTAGTAACGGTATTCTTACTTTGTGTAACACTTGAATTACAACCTACTAAGAATAAACTAAAAAATAGAATTAAAACAGTTAGGATTTTTTTCATAATTATCACCTCTTCTGTCTTAATTCTATCAATCGAACTTTAAATGAACCTAAAATGAAATATTAAATTTTAAAATATTATTTTCTTTAGTTACTTTTATTTGAGCTTTATGAAGATTAATGATTTCATTAGCGATTGAAAGTCCTATTCCACTTCCATTCTTTTTAGCGTTTGGAGATCTATAGAATCTTTCAAATAATTGATTCACATCCAGTTCATTATCTTCTTCTATATCATTATATATAGATATATTTACTTTATTCTTATTATCTTTATATATATTAATGCCAACAGTTCCGTTTGGAGCAGTATATTTAAGTGCGTTATCTAATAGAATAAAGAATAATTCATCAATTAAATACTTATTCGCATTAATTATTAAATCATCTTCAATAGAAGTTGAAAGAGTTAATCCTTCTTTTTTAAATGATGAGGCAAATGATTCAACTGCCTCATGAGCTAAATCAGATAAACTAAAATCTTCAAATGGATATTTAGATAATTCTCCTTCATCAAGACGAGATAATATCACAAGTTGGTTAGTCATAGTAGTAAGTCTTGAGACTTGATCTTTAACAGAAGTTGTCCATTCACTACTACCATTATCCATTTCAATTAATTCTATATCAGTATTAATAATAGTAAGTGGAGTTTTAAGTTCATGAGATGCGTTTGTGATAAACGCTTTTTGTTTCTTGTATGATTCTTCTGAAACTTTAAATACTACTTTAGACGATAAAACTATTAATAAAGCTAATACTAAATAACTTATAGATGAGACAAGAATTGATGAGACTAAAAAACTATTAAATTGATTAGTTCTATCTTTCGCATCCACAAATGCGATGATAGTTAATCCATCTTTTTCTGTCTTTAGGTAATACATGTTGTCAGTCTTGCCTTCAGTTTTACTTGAATTATACACATCGCTTGCAAGACTTATTCCATCTTCTTCACTAATAAAGAAGATATGATTAAAGTTAGAACTTGCGACAGTACCATCAGAGTTAAAAGATACAGAAAAGAAATTTCCTCTCATGAATCCTCCACCCATATCCATAGGTTTGTTTCCTTCTGGAGCTTCACCCATTCTAGGAAACTCTTCATCACCACGTTCTACTATACTTATTAAGTTTTGGTGTATTTCATTCTTCATTCTTACATAGTTATATATATTAATAGAACCTATAGTAATAGATAATACTAATAATATAGATAATAAAGAAACAAGAATGAATTTAAATCTTAGTTTTTTTATCATTTTGATACTCCAAATAATAACCTTGATATCTAATAGATTTAATCTTTGTCTTTGATTTAATAGATTCAAGTTTCTTTCTTAAATAAGATATAAATACCCAGACATTTTCGCTTGTGGAATACTCATCAATATTCCAAGCATTAGCTACTATTTTATCTAATGATACTATTTCGTCTTTAGATTTAAATAGTAAATTCATAATCTGGAATTCCTTATTCATTAGTACTGTTTTTTCTTTTCCACATGACAAAGTCATAGAAGATAGATCAAGTCTTAAATCGCCAAATTCAAGCATATTATTGTCTTCGTAAACCGGTCGTCTTCTAGTTAAAGCTTTAATACGTGCAAGAAGCTCATCTACGTTAAATGGCTTAGCTAAATAGTCATCTGCGCCAAAATTAAGTCCAGATACTTTATCCTCAGTAGTTGATTTAGCTGTGAGCATAAGTATTGGAGATTCTATATTCATAGCTCTCGCTCTTTTAAGCACTTCTAGACCATTAATTTTTGGAATCATTATATCAAGTATAATTACATCATATGTATATTCTTCAATCAATGTCATAGCTTCTTCGCCATCAAAAACAGAATCCACAACATATGAATTCCTTTTAAGAATAGTAGTTAAAGCATTATTAAGTTGTTGGTTATCTTCTACTAACAATAGTTTCATACTTATATTTTACACATAATAACTTAAATAAAACTTAAAATAAAGAAAAGACTGGATAATAGTATTCAGTCTTTTCAAATTATTTTCATATCTTATTTATTTTTACCTACTGCAAGCTTAACGCATTCATAAGCTCCGTTATATCTACCTTGAGCTTTGAGTTCATCAATTTGGTCGCACATATGACATAAGATTTCTTTATCATCTAAGAGTTTATCTAACATTGAATTGATTTCTTTTTCAGTTGGATATTCAGGAGTTGAATCTCCATATTCTCTACCATTTATTGCGCCATATACTTCATGGCCACCAATATGTCTCATAAATACTTTAGGAATTGGATAGTATGCGAGTTCTGAAGGTTTAGTAATAAGTAGGTCAGTAACAGGCATTAAAAGATTAGTTGAATATACAGCTTCAAAGATATTTTCATTATAGATTGCATAAATACCTTGAGCATCGCCTTCTTTAATTTCTTTAGCAAAATCTTTTAATTCACTATATTGATTAAAAAAGTTCTTTGTATTAATGCTTACTTTCTTACAGAGTTTTTCATAAACATCCTTATGATCACCAAAGTTAATGAATAAAGCTACTTTATTTTGTTCAACATAAGGGATTAAGTGTTTAACCATAGCAAGGAACATATCAAATCCTGCGCCAGCTCCACCAACAGTCATTAAGATACGGATAGGTCTACCTGAATTGATTCTATCTTTTCTTCTCTTATTATCATTCTCAAGGTCAACCAATAATTCATGATCAATAAAACAACCCACTTCTTTTAATGATTCTTCAGGAATACCTTTTAGTGGAGTCTTCGCAAATCCATTTAAAGTTTTATATCCAAAATATGCAAATGGAGTTTGAACTGCGTGGATTGCGCCTTCAGATAGATGAAGACCCATAGGCCAGTTATCAGGAATTGCGTTTACAACATGTGTCATTCCTGCATGAATTGCAGCTTGAGATGGCCACACATGAGTTGCGATATATGGAATATCTTTATTGATATTTTTAAAGATTGGGACTAATAGTTCACTATTCTTTTGATCTTTTGCGTTATAAGTAATCTTTTTAAAGCCTTCACTATTAAGTGGTTCCCAAACAATCTTATTAAATAATTTAGATTTTTGAGAGATTCTAGATGCGAGCGAATACATATCATTTTGTTCTCTAATCATCTTTGAACCAGTCGCATCAAATGATGCAAGGTCTAACCAATAAGGTTTATAACCTAATGCTCTTGCAGCTGATGCCATAGCGATAGAGATTCTATAATGACCAAAACCCATACGGATATTACCAACTATTAAGGCATTATCTTCAAATTTTTGATTCTTATCTCCAAATACAATATTACTTGCGCCAATAAAATCTAAAGTATCAATATCTTTAAATGAGATTTTATAATCAGCGTTAGAATCATCTCCATATTTCTTAATATATTTGGCTTTACTCTTTTCTGCGGCTTTAATAGTCTTCTTATCAATTTCATTACCAAATATTACAGATGTCTTATCTACCATACTTAAACTCCTTATATGTGTATATAATAATTATACTATATTTAAGTACCCTATTGGGCAATAAAAAAGTTCCTATCGCTAGGAACGTTTTTAATTAATCTGGTGGGGCCTATGAGATTTGAACTCACACGCCTTGCGGTACTACCCCCTCAAAGTAGCGCGTCTACCAGTTCCGCCAAAGCCCCAAACATTTTCAATTCAGTGGGGCGACTGACAAGACTCGAACCTGCGCGATGCCGGAGCCACAATCCGGTGCGTTAACCAACTTCGCCACAGTCGCCATATGAATTGCATAAATAGTTTATCACTAAAGGGGGTATAAGGCAAGAACTATTTTTTTACTTTAAAACAATTAATAATAGCGTAGTAAGCTGGGATAGTTACGAAGAGAACCCATAGTGGGTGCCAGATATTAAATAGAGTACCAAATATCATAAATAGAACAACCATAAATACTGGGTAGTTAAATCTATTAGCATTCTTATGTTGGATAGCTGAGATTAATGATCCAATTACAATTGGAGCCAAGAATAATACCCAAGTTGGATGCCATACATGTGTTAAGAAACCGATGAGTAAGAATGCTACAGTAGCAAGTAAGTATAAAGCACCAGTTACAGAACTAACAACGATTACTGATTTTCTGTGCACTTCTCTAGTACAGCAGTCATCCTTTTGCATTTTATCATCATCATCGTCATCATCATCTAAATCTACTGCTTCTACTTTTTCTTCTTTCTGAGCTTCAGTAATATCTTCTTCACTAATAATATCATCTAAAGATACATTATATATTTTAGCTAAGAGAATTAAATTATCAGTATCAGGAGATGCTTCTGCTCTTTCCCATTTTGATACAGCTTGTCTTGATACACCAATCTTATCTGCAAGTTCTTCTTGAGAGATTCCAGATTGTTTTCTAAGTTCATAAAGTTTGTTTGCGATTTTTACGTTCATAAGTTTTTCCTCCTTAATTTACGCTTCAATTATAGCAAGTTGCGTCGGTTGCGTACCACCAAATCTAGTTTGAAAGTGACGCAACTTTCGGTTGCAAAACACTACTTTATCTATAATTTACCATAAAATACATAAAAAAGAGGCCCGAAAGCCTCTATTTTTATAATTTTATAAATTAGTTGTTAGCTGCTTCAGCTTGAGCAGCTTTAATGATCTTTTCAGCTACGTTAGAAGGTACGTCTTCGTATCTTACGAATTCTCTTGTAAATGAACCATCACCTTGAGTCATTGCCTTAAGGTCAATATTGTAGTTAATGATTTCAGCTTCTGGCATTTCGCAGTTAACTACTGTGTAGTCTCCTACTTTGTTCATACCAAGAACTCTACCTCTTCTCTTAGATACGTCTGATAAGATGTTACCAACGTAATCATCAGATACTCTTACATCAACTTTCATAATTGGTTCAAGGATAACCTTTCTAGCATCCTTAGTTGCGTTCTTGAATGCTTCTTTAGCTGCGTTCTTGAATGCAAGTTCGTTTGAATCTACTGGATGGTATTTACCATCAAGGAGTGTACCGTGAACATTAATAACTGGGAATCCAGCGAGTGGACCATTTTCAAGAGCTTCAAAGAAACCTTTTTCAATTGGTGGGAAGTAGTTTTTAGGAACTGATCCACCGAAGATTTCTTCACTCCAGAATGAATCTTCTTGGCATGGTTCAAACTTCATTACTACTACACCATAGTAACCAGCACCACCAGATTGCTTAACGTATCTACCTTCAGCTTGGCATGTGCTTCTTAAAGCTTCTCTATATACAATCTTTTGATCTTCAGTAGTAACTTCTACCTTTAATCCTTTCATCTTTTCAATTAATGTATCAATGTGGACTGAACCTTGACCACCGATTAATTGTTGTTTTGTTTCCTTGTTTCTAATAACTTCGAATGTTTGATCTTCAAGAGCTAACTTTTGGAGTGCGCCTGATAATTTATCTTCATCGTTCTTAGACTTAGGAAGGATAGCTCTAAAGTAAGTTGGTTTTGGTGCTTCAGGTCTTTCGATAACTACATTTCTAGATTTATCATTTAATGTTAAACCAGTTTCAAGACTTGAAAGCTTAGAAATAATAACGATATCACCAGCATTAGCTACATCATAAGAAGTTTGGTTCTTACCACAAATCATAGCTGTTTGGTTTACTTTTTCTGTGTTGCCTTTAACAACGATTTCTTGACCAACTTTAAGTGTACCATTTACAACGAGTACATAAGAGATTGTACCGATGAATGGGTCAACTGTAGTTTTAAATACATAACCAACGAATGGTTTAGTTTCATCATACTTTAATTCTTCTGAAGCCTTAAGAGGTTTAACTTCAGCCATAGTAGGGAATAAAGATACTACTAAGTTTAATAATTCTTTAACACCAACATTGTGAACTGAATCAGCTAAAGCAACAGGAGTAAGTGAATCTGATGCAAGACCAGCTTTAACACCTTTTAATACTTCTTCTTGAGTGAGTTCTTCACCACCAAAGAATTTTTCCATTAATTCATCATCTTGGCCAGCTGCTTCTTCGATAATCTTATCGTATAAAGCTAAAGCTGTATCATTTGTAGAATCACTTTCAGCTCCACCAATAAATGCTTTCTTTGTTAATACGTTAGTGAAACCTTTAAAGTTATTCTTTCCACCTTCTGGATACATAAATGGAACAACACTTGAACCAAACTTAGCTTGAAGATTAGCAACAAGCGCATCGAAGTCTACGTTTTCTTTATCAACTTTAGTAACTAAAATTAATGTAGGGACTTCCTTTTCCTTTAATACTCTGTAATAACTCTTAGCTTGAACATCTACACCTTTTGTAGCATCAATAACTAAAATGGCACCAGAACATACTGCTAAATCATTATATAAATCTTGAACAAATTCATTCATTCCAGGGAAATCAATGAAATTGATCTTTGTATTTTGGTGTACTACTGGAATAAGTGATGCAGAAATACTGTAATGATGGTTAATTTCTTCTTGTGAAAAGTCAGATAATGTATTTCCTCTTTCAACTTCTCCTTTCTTTGAAATCACTCCGCATTCTAAGGCAATAGATTCTACAAGTGTAGTTTTTCCAACACCCATACCGCCCACTACTGCGATGTTTCTAATGTTTTCTTTTTGAAAATTCATGTTTATCTCCTAATATATAAAAAAATATTTTACCAAGAAAAATTATATCATAAATATTTAATCTAAACAATTAAATATATATGGGGTTAAAAAGATAAAATATTATATAGTTTTGTGTTCTACAAATTTAACATTATTTTTATTAAATAATTCTTTTTGTTTATTAGCAGATTCATTTAATATAACTAGTCTTTCGCTTTGATTCATTCCTTCTTTTATAAGTAAAGAATTGTGATATTCAAGATTAGACAATATATAAAGTTCTATGGCAGATGCATAGTCTCTCATATTACCTTTCTTATTGGGATTTAATTTCTCCCATTCTTTAGCTCTGAGTCCAAAAAGAGCGACATTAAGCATATCGGCTTCAGATGCATAAATATAGTGTTTCTGTTCATTAGTGAGTTCTATAGGTACTAAGTATTCTTTTATCGCAGTGGTATGTATTAGATAATTGATCTTAGATTGAATTCTACTATTGTTCCATTCTATTTGTTCATTTTCTTCTAACTTTAAACGTTGGAATTCTTTAATTATATATAATTTAACCTCTGGCGATATCCAACTTGCAAACTCTAATGCTATATCTCTATGAGCAAAAGTTCCTCCGCCATATCTTCCAGATTTAACTTTGATTCCTATTGCGTTAGTTAATTCTATCCATTGTTTTGGATTTATTGCAAAAGCATTTTCTCCTGGTTTACTTTTAAACCCTTCGAAATCGAAAGGTTTAAAAGATGGAT
Organism: Caryophanales bacterium; assembly: GCA_016287865.1. Classification (GTDB taxonomy): domain Bacteria; phylum Bacillota_I; class Bacilli_A; order Izemoplasmatales; family UBA1188; genus UBA1188. The sequence goes on along the minus strand of JAEEXP010000001.1, from coordinate 38,906 downwards.
TATTAATTGTTTCCCATAATTTTAAATAGTTTAGTGTATCAACTTTTCTTAACCAGTTTACAATTGTTTGATATGAATCTTCGCTTTTCAATTTTGCAATATCAGTTAATGATACATAGTCATCGTCTCTTATGCCTGTGATATTAATTACTTTATCTTTTACTATAATTTCTTTCATTATAGTTCACCATTAGATTCCTTGTTTCTTCTTTTGTTTCTAATGGTTAATATTACAATTATGGTCGTAAAAATAACCAAAACAGACGAAAGAATAATAATTATAATTGTTGTTTTATTTATAGCTGGTGGTGAATATACTTCTACAGTATATAAATTAGATTTAACCTTTATATTAAATTCTTGAGAAATTATATCTTCTCCATCTTCATATTCAATTACAAGATGATATACTCCATCTATTTCTTTATGAGAACTATATGTGTCAGTTAAAACTTTGGCTTTATAGTGCTTGCCTTTCTTTAAAGTTCCGTTCGCATAAAGTAGATTTGTTAAATCTTCAATAGATACATCAACACCACTGGTAAGCTCTACAAAATTATTATCAATAAAAATAACTGGTGGTATCTTATCTTCTATAATTACTTTAACTGATTTGGTTGTTTCATTATTACTATTATCTTTGGCTTTTATATGCAATTCATATTCACCCACAGCTCTTATCGGTTTATAAATATCTAAACCAGTATCAAGAGAATAGATATCTGTGTTTACATTTGAATCTATATTATCAGTAACTCTTAAAGAGTTTCTAATAATATCTACTAAAGATAGGTTAACTTGATAACTCACAGTGATTTCATCTGGTGATTCAATTACTGGAGAGATATTATCATAGAATTCTATAGTTACTGATTTAGTTGTGGTGTTGTTTGATGAGTCAGTTACTGAAATAGTAATTGTTTCATTCTTAATTTCATTTGATATTTGAGTGTATTCAGGACTAATTATAATCTTATTTGATATATCACCATCATAATTATCTGAAGCACTATATTTTTCTTTAATGGTTGCTTCACTTAATTCAGTATTTATTGGATATTTAAATGATGATGGTCCTGATAAATATGGTTTTTCATTATCAATAATATTTACACTAGCATTTAAAGTAGACGTGTTTCCGTATTCATCACTCGCACTAAACGTGAGTGAGTGTTTTCCAACGCTTTTTGAAAAAGATAGATAACTATCATAATCAAATTCAATACTGATTCCTTCGTATTCACTCGCATTATTTCCATCATAAGCTTTAATCATATTTTTAAAATCGTTTTGGCTTAAGACATTAGGATAAATAATGTTTATTGAAACATCTTTATTTGTGATATTTACTAATCTTCCATCAATCTTTTGAAATATTAAATCATCTAGTGCAGCATCAGCATTATATGGAGCATAATACGGTCCTTTAATCAGTTTTAAATTGCCATAATTATTATTTATGAAGTCATTATTATAATACACAGCTTCAAGAATTACTGAAAAAGTACTGATAGGTAGTACAAATGATTCTGCGGCATAAGCTATTCCATCGGAATATAAGCCAACCTCACAAGTTGGGGTATTGTAGTCTCCCTCAAATGTTTTAATATAGTAACCATCAACATCAAAGCAGTGAACTTTATACTTTAATCTTTCATTATAATAAGTATCACAAAATCTAACTATCACTGTGTTTTGATAAGCATCACCTACATACATTGAATGAGCTGTGACAATAGTTTTGCCATTAACTATAAAATCATTAATGTCTAAAGTGTTATATCCAGATGAATAAATTACTCTATCTGATGTAATAGAGTTTTCGATTTCATATGCCTTTGCGTTTATATTAGGCATAGAAAAAAGTAATGTAAAAAACATTAAAAATAAAAGTACTATTTGTTTTTTCATAAGGTCCTCCTAACAAATAGTACTCAAAAAGTATATAAATCGTTTGAAATTTTTTTATTATTTTTTTAGCTTTTCATCTAAAGCAGCTAAAATAGCGTCTACTGTAGCATAATCCTTAACGATTATACCTGATGCGTTAGCGTGTCCGCCTCCACCAAACTTTTCAGCTACATCATTAATCACAATTCCTTGTGATCTAACTCTACATCTAATTTCATCAGCGCTAAATTCATTGATTAAAATCCAAATAGGATGTCCCTCAACTCCGCTTAATGCGTTAACCATATTAGATGCTTCATCATATGATACATTAAACTTATTTCTGATTTCTTCATTAAGCTTAACGTATAATACACCATTTGGAGTTTGCATAGTATTCATCATAACGTAACCCTTGAAGTTAAGTTCATCTAAAGATACTTTTTCAAGTTCAACGTAAATCTTTTGAGCGTCGATACCAAGTTCATACATGATACCAATCTTCTTCATTGTATCTCCAGTAACTCCAGAATATTTAAATCTACCACTATCAGTTACAATTCCTGTGAATAAAGCTTCAGCACCTAATTTAGAAATCTTAGCTTTTTTATTTACAAAATATAAATCAAAGATCATTTCTGCGCATGCGCACATTTCATCTTGAACAAAATTGATCTTACGACCAAATGGGTTTCTGTTTGGGTGGTGGTCAATCTTAATTAAATCAAGACCAGTAGTAAGTCTAGGGTCAACTGCACGACCGATATCTGCGCAGTCTACACTAATTACTAATGCATTCTTAAATTCTTCATCAGTTGCTTCATCACTCTTACCAAGGAAAGATAAGTAACCAACATTTTCATGAATACACTTAACATTCTTTTCTGGATATGTAGCTTTAATGATTTCTCTTAGGCCAATACCTGAACCTACACAGTCGCCATCGGCTCTAATATGAGTTGTGATAATGATATTATCGTATTTCTTAATTGTTTTCCAAATCTCTTGATATATTGTCATTTTAATTTACCTTCTCTTCTAATCTTCTCACAAACTCATCTTTTAAGTCAAGCGTTGCGATAGTGGCACCACATGCAAGTTCGTGTCCTCCACCACCAAAACTCTTAGCTACATCAACAACAGGAATCTCTTTACTTCTTATTTCTACGAAAGCTTCACCGTCATCTTTCTCTGTGAAATTTACCCAAGCTTCGCAGTTTTCGAGAGTTGCGAGCATATTGATTGTACCACGAGATGCTTGAGCATCTGTGATTCCATATTTGTTTCTAATTTCTTTTGGAATAACTACTGATGCCACTTTATTATTTAAAGTAAAGTTCTCAAGAACATATCCTTTAATCTTTTTAAATCCTTCAGATTCATCCTTAACCATAAGTTTATAATCTGTAATAATATCAGCTCCAGCATCGAGTAATACTTTAGCCATTAAGAATGTGTTTGATGTAGTACCTTTATAGAAGAATCTATTTGAATCACCAACCATACCAATATATAAAGCATCCGCACTTACTTTTGGAATAGTTAAATTAGTTTCATATAAGAATTCAGTTATAAGTTCTGCGGCACTTGAATATGTTGGAGTAATAATAATAACATCACCGAAATCTGGGTTAGATTCATGGTGATCCATGATGATAATCTTATCTGCGAGTCTATAATTTAAATCATTAAGCATTCCAACAGATGATTGATCTACTAAGATTAATAAAGCTCCATTATAGTCTTCTTCTTTTACATCATCCATAGGTCTATTGTAGAAATTATTAGCGTTATCATCACCAGCGATTAATATTTCTTTATCTTTAAAATTCTCTTTTAAAGCATAATATAATCCAAATTGACTTCCATATGCATCATAGTCAGGACCCTTGTGTCTTATGATTATAATTTTCTTATAATCTTTGATTGTTTGTAATATTTCGTTAAATACTTTTTTATTGTTTTCCATTTCCTAAACTCCTTTTTGCGTTTAGCAGATTAGGATATCATAAACAGAATAAAAAAGCAAACAAAATATATTAAAAGCGCCAGATGGCGCTCTAATACCTAATTTATAAAAAGTAAGAAAGTGGTATCAAAATACTCAACTATCTTTGCAATATTTTGGAACTCAGCTTTATATAACGATACATCGCTCCTATAATATTTTCTTAATGTGTTAATATTAATCCCGGTCTTTTTAGACACTTCAGTTAAAGTTACTTTTTTCTCTTCGCATAAAGTTTTAAGAATTGTGGTTTCTTCTTCTATTTGCTTAAAGTATTCAACAAGTGAACTAAAATCCATTTCATGATATACAGGATATAAGTCTAACATTTTATCTATTGGAAGCTTTAAAAATAAATATGCGAATGTTTTATTTAAAGTTGTGTGTAAATCAAAATAACATTTACCTGCCCAATATGCATCATTATATATTCCATAGCTTTCATCTTTTTCTACTTTGTTTTCAGTTATTGAATAAAAGATATCTTCTAGTGGTTGATTAAATAATTCAGAATATGTATCTTTTTCAATGCAGTTTACAAACTCGCTTCTTTCAAGTGCAGATGAAAAAGAATATAAGTTAATTTTGTTTTGAATGCCAATCACAAACATTCTTGCGAATATATCTTTTATCTTATATAAATCATAATCTATCATCTTCAATCACCAAATCCCTTAATCTTAATTCCTTTGAGTATCTATCTTTATTTAACAATTCAGTAAATACCTTATCTGCCTTTTCTTTTCTTTTATAATAGTCTTCTTTGCTTTCTTTTGTGACTTCTTTATATTCAACAAACTTAAGTAAGTTAAAAGCTTTTTTTGAAATTAAGACATATTGTTTTCCAAGATCACCTGATTTAAAAATTGTATTGAGAGATTCAATTGTTATTTCGCTCCTAATAAAAGCTTCAGGAAAACGGAAATAACTATCATCTGCTCTATAGCCAATCACTATGTCATAATCATTAACATTAATTAAATAATTAGTTTTTAAATATTCCATTTCTCTAGGATAATTGTTTTTAATGTCGTTTGAAATGGTTCTATTAAACATAAGGAGACTAATCCAATAAAGAATATTATCAAATGGAGGCTTAGTTAAATCTAATATTTTTAATCTATCATCTCTAATTGTGTATTTATTTACATAACCATGGCCACTTTTTCTTGCGGCCCATTCTTTTGCGAGTTCAAAATTTGTAGAGCAATAAAATCCTAATCCATAATCATTATGAGGATTACCTTTTAAGTGTTCTGGTTTTTCAATTATGTATTCGCTGCCGTGATAAATTGTTCTTTCCATTAGTATTCCTCCATTTGTGTATGTATTATTGTTAAATACTGATATTATAATATCACAATTTAATAATTTTTACTACACAATTATTAATAATTAAGTAAATAAAAAGGTTAGGAATTATCCTAACCCTCTATTTCTTCATCACTACTATCTTCGATTTCTTCAAAGTACCAACCCATAATTATACGAGACCATCTTCTATTTGCGAATGAGTAGCGAATACCTTTTTTATCGTTAACGATTTTAACAACGTATACACTTCCTTCTTCAAGGCCTTTAATATCTTTTGGTTCAACAATTAGATATGTGATGACATTCTTCCTAGAGCACTTCACAAATCGTGCGATCTTTTCGCATCTAAATTCGCCATAGTTTTCTATGTTGATATATATGTCTTTTGTATAATCATCATCGACAATTCTATTATATGGATAAGGTAATTCTATGGCCATGTTAACTCTCCTTAATAATCTTTATTGCGTCTAATACATCTTCTTTTTTAGTATTATATGCTGTCACTAATCTTATTATAGCTGAATCATTTAGCAATTCCCATACTTCGAACTCTATATATTTAGATATATTATTTACTTTATTATTATCTAATTTAATAAATACTTGATTAGTTGTGTTTGGATATACTAAATATTCTTTCAATTCTTCTCTTAAAAGATTAGCCATCTCTATAGAATGAGACGCAAGAGTTAAATAATAATCATCTCTTAAGAATCTATTAAACATAATAGCTCCCACAAATCCTTTAGAGAGTAAACCTAGTTTATTCTTTAAAATATATTTGAAGTTAACTTTTAGTTCATCATTAACGATAACGAGTAGTTCTCCATAAGGAAGTCCTAGTTTGGTTCCACCAACATAGAACATATCACAAACACTTGCTATATCTTTTAAAGTGTATTTTGAAGAGGCTAAAGCTTGAGGAAGTCTTGCGCCATCAATAAATAAATAAAGATTTAACTTCTTGGCGATTCTATATAATTCTTTTAATTCATCAAGAGTATAGACTTCACCAAGTTCTGTCGCATTAGATAAATATAGCGCCTTAGGCATAACCATATGATTATCAGTGAACTTATTATAAGTAGCCTCAATTCCGTTTGGATCAATCTTTCCGCCTATAGCTTTGGTAAATATAATCTTATGACCAGATGATTCAATTGCGCCAGTCTCATGAACATTTATATGAGATGTTTCAACTGTGATAACTGCTTCATAAGGGTTTTTAAGGATTTGAGATAAACCAATTATATTAGTAATGGTGCCTCCAGATAAAACATAAGTATCTACTTCTTTTTCTGTGAGACTTCTAACTAAAGAATTTAGTTCTTTAGTCTTAGTGTCTTCTCCATATCCCACAAATTTATCATTACTATATTTGATTAATTCATCTAATATTTCTTTACTTCCGATTGTATTATAATCATTCTTTAAATTGATCATACTACCTCCTTATTATTAAAAGAAAAGCGCGGTACTGCGCCTTTCTATTTATATTTTACTTTTTTGTATATCCAGGTTTTCCAAGCATTTCAAACATATTCTTTTTATAAGCTTCAACGCCTGGTTGATTGAATGGGTTAACACCTAAAGTGTATCCTGAAATTCCACAAGCAATTTCGAAGAAATAGAATAAATAACCAAGGTTATATTCGTCTATTTCATCAATAGATAATTTGATTCCTGGAACTCCACCTTCATCATGAGCTTTCATAGTAGCAAGAAGTGCAACACTATTAACATCGTTAACATTCTTTCCAACTAAGTAGTTAAGTCCATCAAGGTTTTCTTTATCGAATGGAACATCTAAATCAGTCTTAGGATTTCTAATATCTAAAACTGTTTCAAATAGGTTTCTTCTTCCTTCTTGAATATATTGACCCATAGAGTGGAGGTCACGAGTGAAGATACATCCAGCAGGGAAGATACCTTTATTACCTTTACCTTCTGATTCACCATAAAGTTGTTTCCACCACTCAATTAAGAATGATAAAGATGGTTCATAAGATTCTAAGATTTCAATATTGAATTCTTTTCTTAAAAGAGCGTTTCTTAGTGCAGCATATTCAAGAGCTTCACTATTTTCTTCTTTTGCATCTTCCATAGCATCCTTTGCACCTTTGATCATCTTATCAACATCAAACCCAGCACAAGCAATAGGAAGTAGTCCTACAGCTGATAAGACACTATAACGTCCGCCCATATCATCAGGAACTACAAACATTTCGAAATCATTCTTTACACCAATTTCATGAAGAGCGCCTTTAGCTCTATCAGTAGTTAAGAATACGTGTTCCTTTAATTCTTCCTTCATGTATTTCTTCTTTAAGAGTTCAAAGAGTACTCTGAATGCGATAGCTGGTTCAGTAGTTGTACCACTCTTTGAAACTACGTTTAAAGAGAAATCTTTATCCCATAAATAATCTCTAAGTTGTGAGAGATAAGTAGATGAAACACTATTACCTGCGAAGATTACTTCTAAACCTTTTTGTTCAAAGTAAGGAGTTAATGCATCAATAGTAGCTTGGGCACCGAGATATGATCCACCAATACCAATAACTACTAGTACATCACTATTCATTGTAATAGTTGATGCAGCTTTCTTAATTCTAGATAATTCTTCTTTATCATAAGTAACTGGATAATCTACCCATCCTAAGAAGTCATTACCTTCTCCTGTTTTATTAAGTAAAGTTTTAAGACCTTCTTTGGCGTCTTCTCTTGCCTTAGCTAATTCATCTTCACTTAAATACTTATAAGCGAGTGATGCATCTAATTTTAAATTTCCCTTCATATTAATTTTCCTCTATTTGTTTATAAGGGTCATCATAGCCACCCTCTAGACTATCAACATTTACTACTTTAACTACTTCAGGAATTTCTTCTTTTAAAATAGATTCAATTCCATCATAGAGTGTTGTGTCAATGATAGAACATCCTACACAAGCACCATAGAACTTGATGTATACAACACCATCTTCATACTTTTCAAGCTTACAGTCACCACCATCTCTTTGAATGAATGGTCTAATCTTATCTAAAACTTGAATAATTTGCATTTCAACATCGTCATTATAGCTCATCTTCTTCGTCCTTATAATCCTTATTAAAATTAGGATTCCTTAAAATATAGTATTGTTGATCTAGAGCGCAGAACTCATTAATATAATCTGGAATGAACTTTGCGTTCTTTTTATCAAACCCTTTTAATCTTAATATATTATTTGAATAATCTCCAACGATATACTCATACTTAGTTAAGTATTCAACGAATTTATCTTCAAATTCGTTAATTACGAATGCTTTTTTATCGTCTTTAATTATCTCAAACAAGCCTTTGTTTGTTTCTACCATAATACACCTCTTCAAGAAGAACTGTTGTCATAGAAAGACAACCTTCTCCTTTTCCAATTATTCCACATTTTTCCATTGTAGTAGCTTTTACTGATACTGACGATTTATCAATATCAAGAATTGATGCGATGACCTCTCTCATCATTGGAATATATGGAGCTAACTTTGGTTCTTCAATTAAAATCATTGAATCAACGTTACCTACCTTATAGTTTCTTTCAGCCATCATATCTTTAACTTTCATAAGGATCTTCTTAGAATCCATATCTTTAGAGTCTTCTTCTTTAAAATATGTGCCTAAGTCTCCTAAAGCTAAAGCTCCTAGGATTGCTTCTGCGATAGAGTGTAAGAGACAATCCGCATCACTTACGCCATCAAGACCTTTATTAAACGGGATTGTGACACCGCCTAAGATTAATAATCTACCTTCTTTAAATGGATGAAAATCAATAGAATTACCTATGCGCATATAAAATCACCTCTAATAACTTAATATCATATGGTGTAGTAGCTTTAATAGAAATATTATCTGTCCAAATAAGTTTTACTGAACCGATAAATTTATTAAAAATTGAAGAGTCATCTGTGAAAGTATCTTTTTGAACGTTTTCTTGGTATGCCTTAACAAGAAGTTCTTTTTTAAAACATTGTGGAGTAACAACTGAAGCTAAAGTATGTCTTGAGAAGTATTCATCAACGAATCCATCTTTAATATGACAAGTCGTATTGTATACTTTAGTAGCTAAAGTAGCTCCACCAGTTTCTTGTGCGAAAGATAATAAATTATATACGTCTTCCTTATAAATTAAAGGTCTAGCTGCATCATGAATAATAACATATTCAGAATCAATTAACTTTAATCCTTCTTGAACTGATTCGCCTCTTTCTTTACCACCAAAAGTAAATACTACTTTAGGGTTAGTCACAAGATATTTAAAATATCTTTGATCAGCTTTATTAATTACAAGCACAATCTTTTCACATAGAGGATCATCAATAAAGTATTCAAGACTATAAAGAACTAGTTCTTTTCTTCCATTAATCTTATAGAGAACTTTGTTGTAACCTAGTGCGGCTCTTTGTCCTTCACCAGCGGCTAATAATATTGTTTGATAATTCATATTCTACTCTCCAAATATTGAATAATTTTTCTTCTTAGAATCTATAGCGTCTTCTAATGATTTCTCAGTTAAATCAACCACATCTTTTGAATTAATTTGTCTTACAAGTGAATAATCTAATACACCAAAATTAACTTTAATAAGATCATTAATTCCAGCGATTTTAATCTTGAAGTTATAAAGAAGAGATTTAGAATCAACTAAAGCCTTCTTAAAATCTTCAAACACATCTTTATCATCAATTAAGATTGCGAATCTAATGCCTGATACTCTAAATACTCTAGTAGCTTCTTCTTGGTATGTACTCTTCATATATTTGATATAGTCATTCATCATAAGACTACCAACTTCTCTTCCATACTTCTTATTGATTTCTGGAATATTAGTTATTTCAAACATCATAAGACCAAACTTTCTATGATTAGTCACATATTGAGAAATTACGGTATATAACTTATCAACTTTATACATTGAATCAAGTTCAAAGTATGAAGTTTCAGTAAATACCATCGGTTCTAAAACTCTCACAGTTGCGATAGCGGTTTTCTTACCTGAAACATTAATATAGTTTCCTCTCTCTTCAACCCAGAATCTTTGGTCACCCTTTTCAATTCTATATTTAATTTTATATTCGTTATATCTTTTAGATAGGTGTTCAATAGTTTGAATATAATCATTTCTATCTTGAACAAATATAGACAATACGTGTTCTTTAAGATTTATGCTTCTTTCTCCACCAAATATCTCTTGGGCTTTATCTGATAAGAATACTTCTTTAAATCCATCTTCGTAGAAGATTACGCCTTCTTCAATAAGTGAAATAGTAGAGATGAATCTTTCTCTTAATACTTCATGTTCATCTTTGATTCCTCTATACGCTCTTTCAACTTCTACGTAATCATATTCAGTGATGGTATTAGTGATACGCTTTGGAATTAAAGTTAATAAAATATAAGACATATAAATGAGAATATATCCATCAAATGCCCACATATATGGTTTAAGTATTTCAATATAATAGAAAAGTAAATAAGTAAGTCCAAGCAAAACACCAAGTATTCCTTTGATTAAACTTGGTTTATTTTTATTTACTATTAAATTAACTACAAGCGCTATCAAATAGATAGCTAAAACAATATATTCTACTAGCATTTTTTCTTTAAATAATCAGTAACCTTTTTATATACTAAAGCTTTAGGAAGACCAATTACACTAAAGAAGTCTCCATCAACTCTATCAATATATCTACCAATAAAACCTTGAACAGCGTATCCTCCTGCTTTATCATATGGTTCATTAGTTTTGGCGTAAGTTTCAATATCACTTAATTCTATATGATCAATATGAACGAAACATTCACTAAAGAATAAATCTTCATAATCTTTAGCTTTAATATAAGCACCAGTAATAACTAAATGTTTCTTATTCTCTAAACTTTGAAGCATTCTTACACAATCTTCATAGTTTTGAGGCTTACCTAATACTTCATCACCTAAGAATACTAATGTATCAAAAGAGAGAATTAAATCATCTCTATGATCTTTAAATACACTATCACCCTTCTTCTTCGCAAGAGCCATTACTAAATCTTCATTAGAGTTATATGAATCAACGAATTCATCGGCGTTTGATGGGATGACTTCAAAGTCAAAACCTAACTCTTTCATTATTTCAATTCTTCTTGGAGATTTAGATGCGAGTATTAATTTCATATTTTCACCATTAATTATTATAACCTATTTTTCATTTATTAATAATAAATGTGATAGAATAAAATCAAATGGATAAAAGAATTAATGATATCTTATCTAAACTAAATAAATATGTGAATAAAGAGGAAACACTCGTTGTAGGTGTTTCAACTGGAATGGACTCTATGGCCCTCTTTTTTGTTTTAGTTAATAACGATTATAAAGTTGTGGTAGCTCACATTAATCATAAGAGAAGGGTTGAATCAGATACTGAATATGCATATTTAAAAGACTTATGTGAAAAGATGAATATCCCATTTGAAGGATATGAATTAAATGAAGAAATTAATTCAAACTTCCAAGAAGTCGCAAGATATAAAAGATATGAATTCTATAAAGAGGTATGTGATAAATACCACACAAACAAGATTCTTCTAGCTCATCACGCAGATGATGAAGCTGAGACAGTTCTTATGAGACTCATTAGAGGCACATCTTTAAGAGGATACTCAGGAATCAAATATATAAGCAAGTTAGATAACTATCAAATCATTAGGCCTCTCCTTAGTGTTTCTAAAAATGAAATTAAAAATTATATCGATGAAAACCACATCAAGTATTTTGAAGACTCATCAAACAGTACCGATCACTACACAAGAAATGTGGTTAGACATAATCTCGTAAATGTCGCAAAAGAGATTAATCCAAACTTCTTAAATCAAGTATCAAACTACAAAGAAGATATGGAAGATTCATTTGAATTAATTAAAGATTTATCAGATGAGTTTATGGCTAAATTCTCACAAATCTCTGGCGATAAAATTATTATCAATAGAATTGAATTTAATAACTTAAAACAGATTATTAAGAAGTGGGTTTTAGTTGAGGCAGTGAATATAATTTCTTCTGATTCACTAATTTTAACTCACGAAAGAATGAGCGAAATTATTAATTTAAGTTTAAAAGATGTCTCAGGAAAAACTATCGAATTAAACAGTTCTATTAAAGTATTTTTAGAATACGATAAAATCATTTTTACTAAACTTGAAGACAAGACAAGCATATCTCTTGAGATAAATGACTTTGGTGATTATGATTTAGGTGATGGAAGAACGCTTAAAATATCACAAAAATATCACCTTCTTCCTAACAAAAACTCATATATGTTATGTTATAATGATATAAAATCTGTTTTTCCTATTTTTGTAAAAAATAAGGAAAGTGGTGACAAAATTAAGGTTAATGGAATCACTAAAAAAGTATCTCAAATCTTAAAAGACAATAAAGTTCTTAAAAGTGAAAGAGATAATGTATTAGTTATTTCAAATAAGGATGGAATCTTCTTTATTCCAGGTCTTATTAGAAAAGAAACCGACACCACTTTAGAAAACAAATTATATATAACTCTCGAAGGAGGTAATGGAAATGACATTCAATGATGAATTAAAAGCTTCCGTTAAGAAAGTCCTAGTATCCGAAAAAGAGATTAAGAAATCTATTAAGGCATTAGCAAAAAAGATGACTAAAGATCTTGAAGGAGAAGATTTAGTAGTCGTTGGACTATTAACTGGTTGCATACCTTTCTTACCTGATTTACTTAAAGAATTAAAATTAAAACTACTAGTAAACTATGTTCAAGCTTCTTCTTACGAAGGAACTGCGTCTACTGGAAAAGTTAAAGTAATCGGCGAGTTAAAAGAAAGTATAGAAGGTAAACATGTAATTCTTGTAGATGATATTATTGATACAGGTCTTACATTAAAAGAACTATCTAAATATTTATATGATAAAGGTGCGAAGAAAGTAACTACTTGTGTTCTAGCTAGTAAGGTAGGTACAAGAAAGGTTGCATTCGAAGCAGACTATGTTTGTTTTGAAGTTCCAAATGAATATGTATTTGGTTATGGCCTTGATTATAATGGATATTATAGAAATCTTCCTTATATAGCAGCACTTAAGGATGAACTTTATAAGTAGGTGATAAAATGAGTGAAAACAATAATCAACAACAACAACCTAAAAGAAGTGGTTTTAACTGGGCCAATATTGGAATATTAATTATCGCAGCGCTCTTTATAGTTGCGATGGTATATTCTTTAAGAGGTTGTAATAACAATAAAAATGAAATCTCATATTCAAAAGCTGTAGCTGAATATGTAGGTAGAAAAGATGCGTATCAAGATGGTGGAGTATCAATTATAGTTACTCCAGCTAAAGATAGTGCAGTTCAAGGAAGTTATGTTGTATATGTAACTGGAAAAGATACAACAACAAACAAGAAAGCAACTGTCTACTTCTTCGCAACCACTGAACAATGGGCATCATTCCAATCACAAATCGCTGGAACCGATTATTCTGTATCATATCAACCTGGTTCTACAGTAAATGTATGGAATATTCTCTATTATGTATTAATGTTTGGTGGAATTATCTTCATAGTAGTAATACTTGTAAGATCAATTAGCGCAGCTAATAGTGCAAACGGAATGTCTTCTACTCTTGAATTTACTAAATCAAGAGCTAAACTTAATAAACAATCTACTACTACTTTCAAAGATGTAGCTGGACTTGAAGAAGAAAAGGAAGAACTTAAAGAAGTTGTAGACTTCTTAAAGAATCCTAAGAAATATCAAGACATGGGCGCAAGAGTACCTAAAGGAATTCTTCTTTATGGTAAACCTGGTACTGGTAAAACATTACTAGCAAGAGCTGTTGCTGGTGAAGCTGGAGTTCCATTCTACTTCACTACTGGTTCTGATTTAGTAGAAATGTTTGTCGGTGTTGGTGCAAGCCGTGTTAGAGATATGTTTAAAACTGCTAAGAAAAACGCTCCTGCAATTCTATTTATGGATGAAATAGATGCTGTGGGTAGACAAAGAGGTGCTGGTCTTGGTGGAGGAAATGATGAAAGAGAACAAACTCTAAACCAACTTCTTGTTGAAATGGATGGTTTCACAAAAGAAACATCTGTCATCGTTATGGCCGCAACTAATAGACCTGATATCCTAGACCCCGCATTACTTAGACCTGGTAGATTTGATAGACAAATCAATATTGGTAACCCAGACGTTAAAGAAAGAGAGGCAATCTTAAGAGTTCACGCTCGTAATAAGAAAGTTAGTCCAGATGTAGATTTCGCACAAGTTGCACATGAGACTCCAGGATTTACTGGTGCTGATCTTGAAAACGTAATGAATGAAGGTGCTCTTCTTGCCGCAAGAAAGGGACAACCATTAATCACAAATGATATCTTAAGCGAAGCTATTGATAGAGTTATGATGGGTCCTGCTAAGAAGAGTAGAGTAATGAGCAAGAGAGAAAAAGAAATCGTAGCTCACCACGAAGCTGGTCACTGCGTAATTGGTTCAATCCTCTCTAATGCTCAAGTTGTTCAAAAAGTAACTATTATCCCAAGAGGTGAAGCCGGAGGCTATAACCTTATGGGTCCTAAAGAGGAAGAAATATATCTTCACACTAAAACTCAATTAATGGAACAAATCACTGGTCTTCTTGGTGGTAGAACTGCTGAAGAATTAATCTATGGTGAAATCACTACTGGTGCTTCTAACGATATGACTCAAGCTACTAAGATTGCTCGTGCAATGGTAACTGAATGGGGTATGAGTAAATTAGGCCCAATTGCCTATGAAGAAAACACTGGTTATCAATACTTAGGTAGAGATTATTCAACTGGTAAGAACTTCAGTGATAAAGTTGCTCATGAAATTGATGAAGAAATCAGAACAATCATTGAAGATTGTCATAAGAGAGCTGCACAAGTTTTAACTGAAAATATGGATAAACTTAAAGCTATTGCTCATTATCTTCTTCTTGTTGAAACCATTGAAAAACCAGATATTGAAGAAATCATGGCTACTGGTAAACTCAAAAGAGTTGATGATTTAAAAGATAAATCATTAAAAGATTTAGGTACCGAAGCTAAGGTTGAAGAACCTAAAGTTGAAGAAACTGAGGTTAAAGAACAACCTCAAGAAGAACCAAAACAAGATGAGACTAGATAAGTATTTAAAAGTATCTCATATTATAAAAAGAAGGACAGTCGCTAAAGAGGCTGCCCAAAAAGATAAGATTAGAATTAACGGAAAAGATGCCAAACCTTCTTCTTCTGTGAATGAAGGAGATATTATTGAAATATCTTATTCATCAAAAGTACTTAAAGTTAAAGTACTATCAATTAATGAATTCACAGCTAAGAAAGATGCATCTGAAATGTATGAAGTAATCGAAAATTAAAAATGGTCGCACATTAGTGCGGCCATTCTTTTTTATCCTGCGTATCTAATATTTACATCACCAACTGTAGTTCTACAAGTTACATTCTTTTGTCCTTCTTCAGTAGTACCTGTAACTTTACCTGTACCAGCTGATGCTGTAGCTAAATAATCGCTTCTCTTTCCTTTAAGAAGTAAGTTAATTGCTCCAGTAGTAGTTTTAACACTCATTATAACAATGAAGTCAACATTTCTTAAGTTTTGTTCACCATGTCCTGATTCTGATTCAATCTTAGATGCTGTAACATCTTCATATCTTGTTTCACCATTGTCTGTTTTAGTAAATAAATCTTCTTTTACTTCTACAGTATCAAGTCTAATAGAACCATTATTAACGTTAACTTTTAATTCTTTAAATTCTGAATCTTTTAAACTAACTTCACCATTAATAGTTTTTAGTTCTACTTTTTCACTTGAGATAACATTATTTAATGAGATTGAACCACTATCAGTTCTAAAACTAGATTCAAGTGGTTTAATATTACTTAAAGTAATACCACCGTTTTCTATTGCGACTGTATACTTAATTTCTTTATCCTCAGGAACAGTGATAACTGTTTCAGAGTTTTTATCGAAATCATATGAATTAAAGAACATACTTTTAGCTTGTTCTCTTCTTAAAGTTAAAGATTTATTTGAGTGTTCATATGTTACATAAAGTGTATATTCTTTTGCTGTGCCATATTCAACAGTAATTTTGTCTGTATTACTCTTTTTAATAGTAATATTCATATTTAAATCATTAACTTGAATAACTTCTATATCTTCTTCTGTTTCATATGTTTTATTTTCGAGAGTGATTCTTTTAGAACAGCCTACAAGCATTAAAGATAGCGCAAATATAGAGATAATAGATAGTAATTTCTTCATTTAGCCGTTCCTCCTTTAATATATTCTTATAATATATTATCACACTATAATTTGAAAATATACTCTACTTAATGTATAATTATTTACGATAATTATAAATTAAAGGAAGAAACGTTATGGCAAGAGAATTTACAGATCAAGAAATGGCTAGAAGAGTTAAGCTCGAAAGATTAGTTGAACTCGGTGTAGATCCATATGGACAAAAATATGATGTAGAAAACACAGCTAAGGAAATTAAAGAAAAGTATGCTGGTAAAACTCACGAAGAATTAGAAGAATTAAAAGCTCACGCTAAAGTAGCTGGTAGAATTATGTTCATGAGAAAGATGGGTAAGGCATCATTCTTCAGTTTAAAAGATAAAACAGGTTTAATCCAAGTATATATTAAACTTGATGATGTTGGAGAAACTGATTACTCTATCTTCAAAGCCGGAGATGTAGGAGACATCGTAGGTGTTGAAGGTTATGTAATGCTTACTCAAACTGGTGAAATCACAATTAAATGCGAAAAGTATACACACTTAGCTAAATCATTAAAACCTCTTCCAGAAAAGTTCCATGGACTTTCAGACGTTGAAGAAAGATATAGAAAGAGATACTTAGACTTAATCATGAATGATGAAAGCTTAAAGACAGCTCTCGCAAGACCTCAAATCATTAAAGCTATGAGAGAATACTTCGGTTCACTTGGTTTTACTGAAGTTGAAACTCCTATCCTTGAAGTTCATAAAGGTGGTGCTTCTGCTAGACCATTCATCACTCATCACAATGCACTTGATATGAGTCTTTATTTAAGAATAGCTCTTGAAATTAGCTTAAAGAAACTTCTTGTTGGTGGAATGGAAAGAGTATTCGAAATCGGTAGAGTATTTAGAAACGAAGGTGTTGATACTAAACATAACCCTGAATTCACTATGGTAGAACTCTATCAAGCTTATGGTAATCTTGATTCAATGATGGAAATCACTGAAGGCGTATTTAAATACATCGCTAAGAATGTGTTTGGTAAATATGTATTCAAGATGGGTGACACAGAAATTGATCTCGAAAAACCATTTAGAAAAGTTAATATGACAGATATGATTAAAGAAAAGACTGGTATCGACTTTAAGGCTAATAACTATACTCTTGAAGAAGCTACTAAGCTTGCAAAGGAAAATGGTATTAAAGTTGAACCACACTTTACTGTGGGTCATATTATCAATGAATTCTTTGAAAAATTCTGTGAAGAAGATTTAGTTCAACCTACATTCTTATGTGGACATCCAATTGAAATATCTCCTCTTACAAAAGAAAACAAAGAAGATCCTAGATTTGTTGAAAGATTCGAACTCTATATCAATGGTTGTGAATTCGGTAATGCATACACAGAACTCAATAACCCAATTGAACAATTAAAGAGATTTGAAGAAGAATTAAGAGAAAGACAGCTCGGTAATGATGAAGCAGCTGATATCGATGAAACATTCCTAGACGCTATGGAATACGGTATGCCTCCTGCAGGCGGAGTTGGCATCGGTATTGATAGACTTGTAATGTTCTTCTTAGAACAAGATTCTATCAGAGACGTTCTCTTATTCCCAACAATGAAAATTAATGAATAATTAAAAGAAGACAAGGTTAATTCCTTGTCTTCTTCTTTTTTTAGTTGTAATATATTTTTATTTTATCTAATACTATTCTTCCTTTATTTCTATCAATTAAAGGATTTTGTTTAGTTTTCGTTATTTTGAGTTGTTTTTGCTTCTATTAAATAATTGTCACGTGGACAGCAATTATTATTTATATTACAAAAAGAGAATGACATCAACAAACTTATCAATGGTAAAATCGCATTCATGATTTATAGTCCTCCAGTTCTAAATAAACACCATTTAAAACAACAGTATACTTATTTGGAGCTTTTATGTTTTGAGGAATAAATTTATTATTGTTGTCATCAACATAAAACACCGGAAGTCCGTTTGTTTTTGGGTGACTATCTTTCAAATTTATAAAATTATATGTCTCTTTTTGTGATTCAATCATCCAATAAAAAGAAAGTTCATAATATTTATTGTTGTTTACCACATCGTGCACAACATTAAACCCATCTCGCTCTGAATATGATTCCTCATTTATTTCTTTTATTTCTAAATAATAAACAACACCGTCTTTTTCGCAAACAAAAGATCCCTCAAAAATATAGTTTGTTTTTTTGTTAACCGTACACGACGAAAAAAGACACAATCCGACAAAAAAGACAAACGCCACAATTAAACAAGTTATTTTTTTCATATTATATTACATCTAATTTTAAATATGATGCATAAAGCATATATTCATCTTGAATAGGTAATTCTTCTATTTCATCATAGACTTTATTTAGAAGTGATTCTACTTCTTCTTTGTCTGTTTGAGTCATGAAATAAGTTTTACCCACAAGCTTCTCATATTTATTAGTTAAATTAAATACTTCAGCATTTTTAGAATCTAGAAGTTCATCTAGATCTTTTAATCTTTCATAATAATAAACAACTTCTTGATCAAAAAGTAACGCGTGAATATCGTTATTATAATATTTATTTAATATAGTATCTAATTCTTCTATATATAAATATAAGTAATTATATCCTTCTTGGAATACATCATCTCTGAGTTTAATCTTTATATCTACGTTGTTTTCAATTAAATGTTTTAAAACGATATAGATAGGGTAAATCAAATCATAAAGAGGTGATGCATGTTCTTCTAGATGTTCTAGAAGATGTGAGTGTTCAGATATAAATCTAATAAAATCTTCACTACGTTCCATATTAGAGTCCAGCTACAGCAATACCTTTAACTAAAATTGCAGGAGAATCAAATGCATTAGCAAGTTCATTTGATACTTCTTTAACATTGCTTAATAAATTAAGGAATGAATCAGATACAGTGATTAAAGCTACTGGTTCAGCAATCTTACCATCTCTAATAACATATCCAGCTGCTTGAACACTGAATTGTCCATTAATTGAGTTAGCACCTGAATGAAGACCTGCAAGACTTGTAATGTATAGGCCATCTTTAGCAAGAGCGATTACTTCATCTTTAGTCTTTCTTCCAGTCTTGAAATGGAAGTTTACTGGTCTAGCACCACCACCAAATCCATTACCTGTAGATTTAACGCCATCTTTCTTAGCTGTCTTTAAATTATAGAAGTAATTAGTAAGAACTCCGTTCTTTACTATTTCTTTATATTGAGTAGCTACGCCTTCAGAATCACATGAAGTTGATTGCATACTCATCTTTAAGAATGGGTCATCTACTAATGTTACTTTAGAAGATGCGATCTTTTGACCTACTTTACCTTTTAAGATAGATAAATCTTTTTGGACTGCTTCACTTGAGAACATTGATGTGAAGCATCCAAGAATAGATGCAGTAGTTCTTTCGCTAAATACTACATTATATTTACCGCTCTTAACTGGTTTAGCACCAATCATAGATACAGTCTTTTCATATGCTTCATTAGCAATTTTTTCAGCATCAAAATCATCAAAATTATTTGATAAATAGAATGCGAATTCATTTCTAACATCATTATCCTTATTTACTATAGGCATAGCAAATAATTCAGCATAGTTTCTATGATTCTTAACTTTAAGTCCTTTAGAGTTAACCATAATTGTAGTAGTTTCTGCCTCTTCATAACCAGCTTGGCATTGTACTACATTAGCTTTACCTTTTAAGATATTAGAAGCTTTAAGCACTAAAGCAATCTTTTCATCAACCGAATGTTCATTTAATGATTTATTAAATAAGAATGGAAGCTTCTTATACTTAGGGTCGCCTTCATAGATGAATTCTTCATCTTTAGAATTTAATACCTTAGCACTATTTAATAATTCATTAACAATTCTAGGGAAGGCTTTGGCAGATACTTCTTCTGTAGAATAGTAAGCCATTCTGCCTTTATATAAGGCTTTAGCTGAGAGTGATGAAACTCTTGATACATTTACATTATCAAGTCCACCATTATATGCGGTAATATCAGTTGAATTAGTTTCTTCATATAATACTTGAATATCTTCAAGTCCTTTTTCTTTAGCAAGAGCAAATAATTTATTGAAATTCATTATTTTGAACCTCCCATTTCTTTTCTTCCACCAACTGTAATATTAGATACTCTAATTGGAGGTTGTCCTACATCTACAGGAATTGAGCCTGAGAGCGATCCACACATGCCTTCAGCAAGTTTTAAATCTTTACCTACCATTACGATATCTTTAATGATTTGAGCACCATTACCAATTAAAGTTGCGCCTTTAACGGCTTCAGCAATCTTACCATTTCTAATAACGTATCCTTCATTAACTGCGAAGTTGAAGTCACCAGTTGCAGGAGATACAGATCCTCCACCAAGTGATTTACAATATAGTCCAAATTCAATTCCTTCGAATAATTCTTCAAAAGATGCGTTTCCTGGGCAAATATATGTATTACTCATTCTTGAAGTTGGAGCGTATTTATAAGATTCTCTTCTTCCAGAACCAGTATTTTCCATACCCATCTTACGTCCATTGATTTCATCAATCATGTAAGATTTTAAAATACCGTTTTTAATTAATACTCTCTTCTTTTGTGGGTTAGCTTCATCATCGAAGTTTTCGCTTCCCCATTCGTTGATTAATGTGCCGTCATCTACTGCGCTTACGCATTTATTTGCGATTTGTTGGCCTAATTTACCGCAGAATACTGATGCACCTTTAGCTACTGATGTAGCTTCTAAAGAGTGTCCACAAGCTTCATGGAAGATAACTCCACCAAAACCATTATCAATTACTACAGGCATTTGTCCTGATGGACAATAATCTGCGTGTAAATTAACTATAGCTTGTCTTGCGGCTTCTTTACCTAATTCTTCAGCATTAATAATAGAGTCAAATACTTCATAGCCCATAGCTCTTCCTGGAGCTACGTAACCATCACCTTTTTCTTCTTTATCACTAGCTACTGCGCTTACACTAATTCTTGTGTATACTCTTTCGTCTTGAACGAATCTACCATCCATCTTAGCGATAATTACTTTTTGAGTAACATCTGAAACAGAAGCTGATGCTTGAGTGATTTCAGAACTATAAGCTCTAGCAGCATTATATGCCTTCATAAGAATAGATACTTTTTCTTCATTAGATACATCTTCTGGTCTCTTAGTAACTTGATGTTTTTTACCTTTCTTTAATGATTTAAGAGGTGTAACCTCTTTTGGTTTGTCATTAAATGATTGAGATAAATCTTGAGCAAGTTTTATTAAACTAGCTCTATCAAGCTTATTTGTACAACCATATACTGATCTTTCTTTGAGTGCGAGTCTTAAACCTGCGCCTTGTTCTCTGTCTTGTGAAGCTGTATCACATTCACCACCAATAACTCTAAGTCTGTTTGATACGTTTTCTTCAATAAAAAGTTCAACGTAATCACAACCAGTTTTAGCGGCTTCATTGATTACTTCTTGAATTACTTTCTTTGATACAATCATAAATTCTCCTTTTTAAATTAATAAAAAAGAGTATCGCTACTCCTTTTTATCTCTATATGTTTTTATTTGTCGTAACTATCTTCCCATTCGTCCATGATGCTGTTGTATTCATTCTCATCGAATTCATCATCTTCATCTTCAGCTTCATAGTCTTCATCATCGTCTACGTCTCTTTCGTATTCGCTGTCTTCTTCTTCATCATCTTCTTCAGAATAGTCATTATCTTCGAAGTCTTCTTCATAATCTTCATCAGATAATCCCATCTTTTCATATGACTCTACAGAATCATCATCTTCATCGTCTTTATTGCCTTCAGCTACGTAGTCGTTATAAGATACATCTGCGATAAGTTCGCCATTTTCATCAGTAGTGAATTTTTTACCTTTTTTATGTTTAGTTTTGAAGTATGCGTCATTTTCATCGACCTCAACTTCGTTGTGTTCTTCAAAGAATTCACTATCAAGATCATCTGGTGATAAACTTTCTTTGAGGCACCATTTATCGTCACCACAATATACAAAGTTTCCTGATGAAGTTATATCAGTATAGAATCTTGCGATTTCTCTTTTCTTATCTTCTTCATTAAAACCTTTTAATGCAGCAACTTTTTCAAATAATTCTAAATAAGTAAGTTGTGTGTTTTCGCCTCTTAATACTTCAACAGCAACTTCTTCTAAAGATTTTAAGTTAATATTTTCCATTTTCGCTCCTTAACATCAATGATATTTTACATTAAAAATTGATTTTATCAATAAAAATTGATAATTAGAACTCACAATTGTTTGGAGTTCTTGGATAAGCTTCAACATCTCTTATGTTATCAACACCAGTTAAGAACATAATTAATCTTTCAAATCCAAGTCCAAATCCTGAATGTACACAACCACCATATCTTCTAGTGTCTAAGTACCAATCAAGAATTTCTTTATTCATCTTGAGTTCGTCCATTCTCTTTACTAGAACATCAAGATTTTCTTCTCTTTGGCTACCACCAACAAGTTCTCCAGATTCTGGAACTAGTAAGTCTGATGCAGCTACTGTTTCTCCATCAGCGTTAACCTTCATATAGAATGCCTTAATATCTTTTGGCCAATCATATACGAATACCGGACCATTAAAGTGTTCAGTTAACCACTTTTCATGTTCTCTTGCAATATCTTCGCCATATTTAGGTTCATTTTCGAAGTTAACTTTAGATTCTCTTAAGAGAGTAATTGCATCTTTATGAGTTACTCTTGCGAATTCTTTAGTATTAAGAACAGCTTTTAATCTTTCAATTAATCCTTTTTCAACAAACTTATCAAAGAATTCCATTTCATCTTTAGCGTTTTCAAGTACATCTTTAATAACATACTTAACTAAAGCTTCAGCTGTGTCCATTTCACCTTTTAGATCACAGAATGCCATTTCAGGTTCAACCATCCAGAATTCAGATGCATGTTTTTGTGTATTTGAGTTCTCAGCTCTAAATGCTGGACCAAATGTATAAACATTTCTGAATGCCATTGCGAATGGTTCTACATGAAGTTGTCCTGTAACTGTAAGATAAGTTCTCTTACCAAAGAAATCAGTATATGGATTCTTAGAATCAGTAGATACACTAAATAATTGGCCAGCTCCTTCACCATCATTAGATGTGATTAAAGGAGTGTGAACATATAAGAATCCTCTTTCTTGGAAGAATTTATGAATTGCGAATGCAGCTGTATTTCTAACTCTAAACACCGCATTGAATAAATTTGTTCTTACACGAAGATGAGGTATTTCTCTTAAAAACTCTCTAGTGTGTCTCTTAGGTTGAATTGGGAAATCTGGTGTAGAATCTCCTAATAATGTAACTTCCTTAGCCTTTATTTCAAATGGTTGACCTCTATCAGGGGTTAAAACGAATTCGCCAGTAACTTCTACTGATGCACCATTTCTCATCTTTTGGATATTTTTAAAGTTAGCTAATGCTTCTTCATATACAACTTGAACAGTTTTGAAACTTGTTCCATCGTTTAAATCAATAAATCCAAATTGAGCTTGGCTTCTATTATTTCTAATCCAACCAGAAATTGTTATTGTTTTTCCTTTATATTCACTTGGATTCTTAAAAAAATCTACTATTCTTTCCATAATACTCCTTAATTCCAGTATTATTATTATAATACAAAAACAAAAAAAGAAGAAAATTTATTTCTTCTCTTTTTGATTATTTATTAAATTTAGAAGAATAATGGGCTCATCGCAGTATCATCTAATACCTTTTGGATAGCAGATGCGATTAAGTCTGCGATAGATAAAATCTCTAAATTATTAAACTTCTTTTCTTCAGGAAGACAGATTGAATTTGTAACAACAACTTTCTTGAATAACGATTCATCACTTAATCTCTTTACAGCTTCACCACTGAATATTGCATGAGATGCGAAACAATAAATATCTTTAGCACCATTTTCTTTTAAAGCTTTAGCAGCATTATATAATGTACCAGCAGTATCGATTAAGTCATCTACGATAATACAATTCTTATCTTTAACATCACCAATAACATTCATAACCTCAGATACATTTGGTCTAGGTCTTCTCTTATCAATGATAGCGATATCTGTGTGGATTGCATCAGCAAGCTTTCTGGCTCTATTTGCGCCTCCATGGTCAGGAGATACAACGATTGCATCTTTAATATCGTGTTTCTTAATATATTCATAGAATAATGGCATAGCCATTAAGTTATCAATTGGAATATTAAAGAATCCTTGAATTTGGGCAGCGTGAAGATCTAAACAAATAACTCTAGATGTACCAGCAACAGTTAATAAATCTGCGATTAATTTAGCTGAGATTGGTTGTCTAGGTTGTGCTTTTCTGTCTTGTCTTGCATAACCATAATAAGGAAGAACTACAATTACTTCTTTAGCAGATGCTCTCTTTAAAGCATCGATAAAGATTAATAGTTCCATAACGCGTTCATTTACAGGAGCAGATGTTGATTGAATTACAAATACTCTGTGTCCTCTAACTGTATCGCTAATATTAACCCCTATTTCACCATCACTAAATCTGCTTACTTCACAAGGGCTAAGTTCAACACCAAGCGCCTTTGATACTTCTTCAGCAAGTGGTTGGTTTGAAGTTAATGAGAATAATCTTATTTTTTCATCATGATATAAAGCCATAAGTCCTCCATAGACAGGGTATATTATAATTTTATAATATTTGGTTGATTTATAAAATAAAAAACGTTTTCACAAGGAAAACATTTTTATTTCTTTGGTGAAATTTTTATAATTGTTGAACCACTACCAGTCATAAAGACTCCGTCTTCACCACAAAGTCTTTTAACTGTATCATATTGATTCTTAACTTCTGGATATAATTCAAACACAGTTTCTTCTAAATCGTTCTTTAATCCTTTAACAAACTCTTTATAGTCTTTTGATTGAAGAGCTTTGATAGCATCTTCTAAAGAAAATTTGTTGTAAGATTTAAGATTTTTAAAGATTGTTCCGGTAGAAACATTAACTCCTCTATTATATAAAGATATGTCAAAATTACTGATATCAATATCAATAGGTTTAATGTCAAAACCTACTCCAGTAACTATAGCTGGTTCTTGGTATAAGCAGTATGGTGTATCTGATCCAAACTTCTTAGCTAATTCAAACATTTCATCAAAACTTAATCCAAGATTCCAAAATTCATTTAATGCTAGAAGTGCACATGCAGCATCGCTTGATCCGCCACCAAGTCCACCACCTACTGGAATGTTTTTATATATTAAGATTTTTACTCCTGTTTCTATTTTATATGCTTTCTTAAGATATGATGCAACCTTATATGCAAGGTTATTTTTGCCATTTAAACTCTTGTTATTCATTACTACAACTTTAACTTCTCCGTCTGTAGGAATGAATTCAAGTTCATCAGCTAGATTAATCATAATATTAATCATTTCAAGATTATGAAATCCATCATCTCTTTTATCTTTTACATTTAAAAATAGATTTAATTTTGCGTAGGCTTTCTTAATCATATTAATCCTCTGTTTTAATATCCATAATGTCATCAATTTTGACACTTTCACCAGTATTTAATATTATACTTTTATCTATTCGGTCTATCTTCTTTATTTTTCCGTATGAATCGAACACATAACCATCTTTATAATATTTAATAATTACACTTTTATCATTATCTAAAGCTTCTTTAAGGTTTTGATCTAATTCCTTATATTCGTCTTCAGATAAGATAGGCTTATTTCTTCTATATAGATTATATAATAGTTTTTCTAATATTTCATCCCCGCTTACTAACGCTTCAAAAGCGGCCCACTTAATTATTCCTCTATCATGATACTCACTCATTGTGTCCACCTATTTCCTTATTACGTAGTTTAGCAGTTGAATGTTCAAGTTCTGTCGACGCTCTTCTAACAGAATTCTTACCATATCTTTTCTTAATTAGATCCATAGTATCCAGAAGTTTCTTTTCTTTGATAATCTTCTCATTATCAGCAAATAGTTCTAATTGTCTTTCTGTAGAATCAACAAGTCCTGATACAGATATTTGAACACCTCTAATCTTCTCGCCTTTATAGTATTTATTTACTATATTCATACAAACTTCTTTAATTTCTTGACCCAAATTAATTGGATTACTCAATTTCATTTGATGGGCAATTCCTCCGCTATATTCATCCTTACTATAGCGCAGAGTTAGGTGCACAACACCGCATTTTTGATTGTTTATTCTAAGTCTTGATGAAATCTCATCAGACATCTCTAATATAATTTGTGGAATCGTGTTTATATCATAATCATTAAATAACACTTGTCCGATTCCATAACTTTTTGAGAGTGGTTTAACTTTGCTTTTATCTTGAATTAAAGACATGTCAATACCATGTGTGTGGTACCAAAGTTCTTCGCCAATAACACCAAATTTCTTTTTTAGTTTTAAAACATCCATTCTTGCGATGTCACCAATCTTTTTACAACCCATATTATTAAGACTAACTTCAAGCCTTCTTCCTATTCCCCACATCTTTGAAAGCGGATGGACAGGCCACAATTTTGATTCAACATCTTCATAGTTCCATTCAGCGATTCTAGACTTATTCTTTTTAGCTTCAATATCCATAGCAAGTTTAGCCAAAAGCATATTTTGACCAATTCCACAAGTTGAATAAATTTTTGTTTCATTATAAATATCATCCATTATTCTTTTAGCTATGCTTTTAAGAGATGATGGATATAATTTTCTATAATCAGTAATATCTAAAAAACACTCATCCACTGAATATATATGTAAATCATCTTTTGACACATATCTTAAATAAATAGAAACAATCTTAGAGGATATTTCTAAATATTTTCTCATGTGTGGTTTTACAAATATAATATTCTCGTTTTTAGGGAGTTCAAAAACTCTTAATCTACCAGGAACACCTTTTTCTCTTAAATAAGGCGATACAGCAAGACAAATTGTGCCACTTCCTCTTTCAACATCAGCAACGACTAAAGGGGTCTTGAACGGATCAAGACCTCTTTCTGCACATTCGACTGACGCATAAAAGCTTTTTAAGTCGATTACTAATATATTTCTATAAATTCTATATTTCTCTAATTCATCATTCATCTTTGTGTTGAATTTCAAAACACTTCACTGTGTTTTTCATAAGTTCAGCAATTGTCATAGGTCCACAACCGCCTGGAACTTTAGTGATAGCTTGAACATTATCAATCAAATTTTCAAAGTCGCAATCACCACAAATTTTACCATCATCTAATCTATTAATGCCTACGTCAAATATTACACTATCTTTATTAACCATATTTTGTGTCAAAAATCTTGGTTTACCAATAGCCATAACAATTATGTCAGCCCTTCTTGTGATTTCGTCTAAATGTTGAGTTCTAGAGTGACACAAAGTTACTGTAGCATTTAAATTAGTTAATAACATCATTAATGGTTTTCCTACTAAAATACTTCTACCAACAACAACCACATTCTTTCCGCATGGATCGATGTTGTAATATTTCATTAAATCAACAACTCCCATTGGTGTACATGGAAATATACCTTCTTCATTTAAAACGAGTCTAGCAACGTTTTTTTCAGTTAAACCATCAACATCTTTATACCAAGGTATTAAACTTAAGATCTTTTTCTCATCAAACTTCTTTGGAAGAGGTAATTGTACTAAAATTCCATTAACAGAATCATCATCTACCTTCTCATTTACTGCTTTAATTAAATCTTCTTCAGAAATTTCTTCAGATAATCTAACAACCTCAGATAAAATTCCAAGTTGATTACATGCTTTTTCTTTATTATTTACATAAATTGCAGAAGCTTTATCTTCTCCAACATAAAATACAACTAATTTAGGTTTTGAACCATATTTTTCTTCTAGTTCAACAACTCTTTGTTTAACTTCATCTTTAATGCTAGCAGACACTAGCTTTCCATCAATAATCATTCCCATAAATAAAATATAATCTCCTATTATTAATAGTATAACATTAAGAATAAAAAGAAGAAGAAGCAATTAAATTTTTATCAAATTATAATTTTGTGATTTGACACAATTGACATATAATTATTATTAAACAATTAACACAACAAAAGAAGAAGATCAAATCACTCTCATTTATAGTTGTTTTAGTAAGCAAAAAACAAACCAATTGAACACGTTTTTCGTGTATCATTTTTATATCTATTCTTATTATAAATTTATTGGTTATGTATAACCAAACTCAAATATTTAACATTAGATTGTGTTAATAATTTCATATTTTATTCACTTTTAGTTATATATAACCAAATTAATGTTTTGCGCTAAATTTAGGTTTTATTAATTTAATTAAAACACAAAATAAAAAGAAAGAGAACTTACTTTAAATCTGTATGTTCTAAGTAAATTCTCTTTTTACATTATCTGTTATTGTTTTGTGATGAAATTATAATTTAAGTACTTATTCAGTCTTTAGTGGAAGTACTAATTCTACCAATCCTTTATCGTCTTCTGATTCAATTATAAATTGTCTTATTTCACTTATAAATTTGACATAAACTTCTTCACCATTAAATGCTTTTAAAGCATCCATAATATATAAAGAAGAGAAGGCGATTTTGATTTCACCCATTGATGGGAAATCAACTGGATTAATTACATCTGTCATAGTTCCAAGTTCAGTTGAACTAGAAGTTAAAACTACTGATCCATTTGTTTGAACTTGTAATTTTACTACTGCAGCTGTATTACTATTAGAATTCATTGTAGAAACTCTATCAATAGATTCAATTAATTCCATTTTATTAAACTTAATTACAATTGGGAAATCTGTTGGAATTAATTTAGTAGTATCAGGATAATTTCCTTCTAATAATCTTGATTGGAACACTATATTATCAAAGCAAAATAATACTTTTCCTTTTTCAAGATAAATTTCTACATCATCTTCGTCACTTACAATTGTCTTTGAGAGTTCATTTAAGCTCTTTGCAGGAATAATTATATTAGTTTCCGGATAATCATCATCTAAGATAGAAATTCTTCTAGAGAGTCTAAAAGAGTCTGTAGATACTGCGAGTAATTTATTGCCATAAATTCTAAAGTTAACACCAGTTAAAATAGGTTTATTTTCTAAAGTTGCAGTTGCAAACGTAGTTTGTCTAATAATTTCTTTTAGTTCTCTACCATTTACTACAATTGGTTTATTGTTTAATTCAAATGATTGAGTTGGATAATCTTGAACTTCAAGAAGATTCATAGTTACATCTGAATAACCAGACACAATTCTTAATACATTATCTTGTACTAATTCAAGTGATACATCATCTCCATTGAATTTTCTTACTACATCAACAAATAATTTACCAGGGATTAAACATTCGCCTGCATCTTCGATTTTAAAATCTTTATTTTCAATTTCTACTTTAATAGCTAAATCTATATTAGAAGTAACTAAAGTAATTTTAGAATCAGTTACTTTAGTATATATACCAGTTAGAGCTGGCATATTAGATCTTACTGCCATAGCTTTTTGAACTATTTGAAGATTTTCAATTAATAGGTTTTTATTGATAGTAAATTTCATGGTGTCTCCTATAATGATTCATTAATATTCTAATTTATTATTATTACAATGTTGATATGTGGAAAACTTTTATAATATTATACTATATTTTTATACAATTTTCTACACTGCTTGACTATATGTTGATTAGACAATATTTGTGTCTTTTCCCATTTTTCTTTGGATATTTTCGAGATTCTTTTGAGTCTCCTTTGACGATTTTACAGAATCTCCAATTATTCCACATCCATGCATGATAGTTGAGTGGTCTTTTCCACCAAAGAGTAAACCAATCTTTTTAAAAGTTAAATCGTATTTTTCTTTAAGTATGTACCAAGTGATTTGTCTTGCGTAAACAATTTCCTTTTTTCTTGATTGAGATAATAAATCGCTTTCGCTAACTTTGAAATAACCACAAACAATACTAATTAATCTTTTAATGTCATCATTTGAAGCAGAAGAAGATACTTGAGAAGTAAAATCTAGCATATTTTTAAGAGATTCTCTGGCGTTTTCAATAGTGAAATCTTTTTCAAATAATTCACAATCTAGTAAAACTCTTTTTAAACATCCTTCAAGTTGTCTTACGTCTCTATCACAAACGGTTGCGAGATAGTCAACAACTTCGCTTGGAACTGTCTCAGGATTTGGAAGTTCTTGTTTGATCTTAGAATTTAAAATTTTGATTCTTAATTCTTTATTTGGTTTACTAATATCGAAGGCTAAACCTTTTTCAAATCTTGAAGTAAGTCTAGTCATGATATTAGTTAAATCAGTAGGTTTTTTATCTGATGTAAGAATAATTAATTTATTCTTATTTGATAATCTTTCGAATATTTTGAAGAATTCAATTTGTGTTTGATCTTTGTTTTCGATGATTTGAATATCATCAACAAGAAGAACATCTACATCGAATTTTTGAGCGAATTTTGTATAACCTTCTTTACCTACACATCTTACATATTCATCGCAGAAATCTTGTGCGCTTGTATATAAGATTTTAGCGTTTGGATCATTTTCAGCTATAGCGTTTCCAATAGCTTGCATTAAGTGAGTTTTACCTAGTCCTACACCACCAAAAATGTATACTGGATTAGCTAAATCAGCTCTTTGTTCTGATACTAAAACTGCGTATCTGTGAGCCATTCTATTAGAATCACCAACCATATATGTAGAGAAAGTGTAATTTGGGTTTAATCCAGAGGCATTGTTCTTAATTTTAAATGGAATTTTTGTATCTTTTTTGGTTAATTCCTCTTTTTGAGCTTCCTCTTTAGTAATTAAATAAAATCTTTTATCTGCTTCATATAATTGGAGTAAATAATTTAATTTATCTAAATATTGATTTTGTATTTTCTTTTTATAAAAACTATTTTCTACAACGAGGTATAAATTATTGTTTTGTTCCTTATAAATTTCGTTAATGTTTAAGAAATAATCATCAAAAACACTCTCCGCAACCTCATTTCTGAGTTCTTCTTTAATTTTTATCCATAAGTCATTCAAATTGTTCATAAATATACCCCTTTCGCTATTAAAGATTTTAACACTCAAAAAAGAGACTTTTTCAAAAACTTTTCCACAAAAAATGTGGATAACTTTTTATAAAAATAGCCTATTGTGTCAAAATGTGAAAAGCCGATGGCTAAATCTCTACAAGAAACCTAGATTTTAACATTTCAACATTGTATTTTTAACATTTTCAAAAAGTATAAAAATTATCAACTTTTATTAATTTTTCACAACTTTACTTGTTTTAAATTACTAATGAAAATTCTAAGTTGACATAAAGTACTATATTATATATAATATTTAGGCGTGGTTTTCTAACCAAGAAGGAGAATTTATATGAGTCAAACATATCAACCTAGTAAGAAAAAAAGAGTTGCACGTCATGGCTTCAGAGCTAGAATGGCAACTAGAGGCGGAAGAAAAGTATTATCTGCTAGAAGAGCTAAAGGCCGTAAGTCTTTAACTGTTTAATTTTATATAAAATAACCAAATAATTAGATTATTGTACCTGTAAACACCTGAAAATAAATCTATTTTTTGGTGTTTTTATTTTATTAAAATGAAGAAAACACAAAGAATTAAAAAATCAGAAGAAATAGAACTTGTAATTAAAGAAAGAAAGGTAACCGCAGGAGACAATTTTATAATATACAAAAAAGAAAACCACAACCCTGAAGGACCAAGATTTGCTTTAAGTGTTCCAAAGAAATTTGGAATTGCAGTTAAAAGGAATCAAATAAAAAGAAGAGTAAGATCTATATTTGATTCATTAAGTATTAAAAAAGAATACGATGTGTTTGTTGTAGTAAAAGCTAAAGCTAATGCTTTAGATTTTGAATCAATAAACAAAGAATTATCTAATCTCTTTTTAAAAGCGGGATTAGTGGAGGAAAAATGATTAAAAGAAGAAACATTCTTTCTTTTGTTTTAATTGCTGTAATGGTTTTACTTCTTAGCGGATGTAAACAAAAAAGTGTATCTGCATACACTCTTCCACTTGGAGATTCAGGAACAATTTCAGAAATAGACTTTAAAACAAAAGATAGTTACGCATATTCTTATAACGACGAAGGCGTTGTTAAAGAATGGGTAAGCTACAATTATGTAGAAGACAACAAAGAATATCAAGTTACAATCGAATTTGGTAAATCAGAAATATCAAAAGCTTCAATACTTAAAGTTGGTTACTATAATAATGATGAATTTATAGAATATTCTTCATCTAAATATATAGTATTAAATAGTGATGAATTCGCAACAGCAACAATCTCATTTAAAAAGACTGAAGCTAAAGATGTAGTTGTAAAACTTGTATTTGGTACTAATGTTGATGAAGCAAGAATTAAATCAGAAGATCCAAATATTAAGGCAAGCGCATTAAGAAAAGAAATGAAGAACTATAGAGGTTCATCTATGGTAGTTCGTTCTTTAAAACTTACTGATGGCACAAATACATATGATATTTTATCTAAACCAGTTATCGATAAAAATGGTGAAACTACTGGCGCAAGAGTTGGTTATGTTTCAACTGATTTAACATACTATAATACAGCACAAGTAACATATGATAATGCAGCTGACGCTTTATCTTTAACTCTAAATTATAAAGGTGGCGCATGGCAATGGATTATCAAAATAATTGGTGAATTCTTAAATTGGATCACTAGACTTGTTGGTGGATATTATTGGCTTGGTTTAATGCTTTTAACATTCATTATTAGAACACTTGCATGGCCAATTTATGCTAAATCAAACTCTATGACATCAAAGATGTCAGAAATTCAACCTGAAATCGATAAGATTAATAAGAAGTATGAAGGCAAGACAGACCAAAACTCTCAAATGAAGAAGCAAATGGAAACAAAAGCTTTAATGAAGAAGAACCACGTAAGTATGTGGGGTTGCTTACTTCCAATCCTTCAAATGCCTATCTTCTTATGGGTATATCAAGTAGTTCAAAGATTCCCAATCACACCAGCATATACAGAAGGAATTAAGTTTAATTTCTTATGGACAACATTTGGAACTAACTACGGTCAAACAACAGGCGACTGGATCTTAGCTTTACTTGTTGGTGCAACAATGGTTCTCTCTCAAGAATTAACTAACATTCTTACTAAGAGAATTAATAAACAAAGAGAAAACTTCTATACACAAAATCAAAAGAAACAAAGCAACAGTTCAATGAGAATCATGATGATTGTTATGACTGTTATGATGGTTTACTTTGCTTGGAGATCTGCTGGTATCGCATTCTACTGGATTATCGGTAACACATACCAAATCGCTCAAACTACTATTTCAAAGATTTTAGAAGCTAAAAGACTTGAAAAGAAGCAAAGAGAGTCGGGAAGACCTAGGGGGAGAAATTAATGGAAATATTTGAAACTACTACTATGGATCTTGAAGAAGCTTATAAAGAAGCTGAAGAAGCTTTAAAAGCCACTAGAGACCAAATAGAATTCAAAGTTGAAAAAGAAACTAAACTCACAAGTACTATCTACCATGTTTCTGCGCGTATTAATATTAATTATCCTTTAAAGGGTCTTGAATATTTAAAATCAATTCTTGATGCTTTAAATATTAATGCAATGGTAGAAATGAGAAAGAAAGCTACTGGTGATGTTAAATATGTCATCACATCTGAAGAAAACTCTCTTCTTATTGGAAAAGGTGGTAAAACACTCGAAGCTATCCAAATCTTAATTAGACAAGTTGTTAATCAAGATTCAGAAGAAGAAAAGTATCATGTTACAGTAGATTGTGGTGGTTATAAGGAACAAAGACTTCACCAACTTGAAGTTCTCGCAACTAAGACAGCTAAAGAAGTTGCTCAAACTAAAGTTGAGGCACATCTTTACCCAATGAATTCTTTCGAAAGAAGAATTATTCACTCTAAACTTTCTGATTGGAGAGATGTATATACTGAATCAGAAGGCGAAGATAAAGAAAGACATATAGTTATTAAACCAAGAAATAAATAGTAATGAAATTAATTGTAGGTCTCGGAAATCCGGACAAAACTTATGAAAACACAAGACACAATATCGGCTTTATGGCTATAGATAGTTATGCGAAAGAAAATAACTATACATTTAGAATGGAAAAATCATTTATTGGTGAGATATATAAAGATAGAGATTTCATTCTTCTTAAACCTCACACATATATGAATCTTTCTGGAAATTCAGTATCTTTAGTGTCTTCATATTTTAAAATTGAACCAAAAGATATCTTAATCATCTCGGATGATTTTAACTTAGAATTCTCTAAGATAAGATATAGAGATAAAGGTTCTGCGGGAGGTCATAACGGCCTTAAATCAATCATTTCATCACTAAGTACCGAGGAATTCCCAAGACTAAGGATTGGTCTTGGTAGTCCTACTATAAACACCATCAATTTCGTTTTAGCTAAGTTCTCAAAAGAAGAAGTAGAAACATTGAATAATGTGTTTGCTAGAACCAATAAAATGATTGATGCGTTTATCCTAAATAAAACGACTCAAGAAATTCAAACAATCGGATCTAATGACTGATTATCTTAAATATTTATCATCTCTTAAATCAGTAAAAGAGATTATAAATAAAATAAAAGAAGAAAATAGAATAGAAATAAGCGAGGCAAACAAAGATATTTCCTCGCTTCTTTCTCTATTTTTAAAAGATAATTTAGATGAAAACACAGTCATAGTTGCGCCTAACATCTATCAAGCGCAAAGTATATTTGATCACCTAAAAGATTTAGATGATGAAGTATATTTTTATCCGAAAGATGATTTTATTTCAACCGAACTCTTAACCGAATCACTAGAATTCAGTTTGGAGAGAGTTCATACCCTTAAAAACATCTTCAACACAAAGAAAAAATATATTGTCGTAACCAATCTCACAAGTATTTTAAATAAAGTTCCAAGAAAAGAAAAATATCTAAACGGAATCATTAATTTAAAACTTAATCAAATGATTAAACCTAAAGATTTATTAGATAAACTAATAAAAATAGGTTATAAGAGATGCTACACAGTTGAACGTCAAGGCGAATTCTCTTTAAGAGGTTCTGTCTTTGATATCTTCCCAATCAATGAAAATCATGCGATAAGACTTGATTTCTTTGGAGATGAAATAGATGCGCTTAAAATAATTGATATTGAATCACAACGTTCAGTTGGAAATATAGATAATATATCAATTATGCCTAAGGGCGAAAACTTCTTCACCGAAGATGAAGTTGAAACTATTAAATTCTTTATTAATGATAAACTAAACGATAAAACTCTATCAAAAGAGACAAGAGAGAAGTTTACTAAAGATTTAGAAACTATCTCAATTGATCCAAATAATCCACTTCTTTCTAAATATCTATTCTTATTTATAAAAGAAGATTATTCATTTATAGATTATATAGATAATAAGAGAGTCCTATTCTTTGATTATAAAGATATTAGAAATAAAGAAGCTCAACTCTTTGATGAAATATATGGATATTTAGCTAACTTTAATGGTTATTTAAAACCATTCTCTTTCTTAAACTCTCTAGATTCATATATTCCTAAACTAGATAAATATGTATTTTTTGAATCAGGAAATAACCCAACTATTAAATATGATTTAAAATCTATAGATGTCCCATATTATACAGGTAACTATAATATGTTTATCTTTGATTTAAATAATGAATATAAAAATAAAACCGTGCTTCTAAGCGCAGACTCAAAGAGTTTTGATATAGTCACAGATATATTAGATTCTAATAATATTAAATATTATAAGAGTAATCCTATTAAAGAAGGAAAAATTAATATTAGAGAGTCTAATTTCTTCTCTTTTGAACTTTTAAGTGAAAACCTAGTAATTATAGATTCTGAAAGAATTCTTAAGGCACGCAAGACATTTAAGGCTAAATATAGACTTAATGAAGAAGGTAGAAGACTTAAATCAATTAAAGAATTAAAGAAAGGTGACTTTGTCGTTCATTATGATTATGGCGTAGGAGAGTTTGTTGAAATAAAGACAATGTCTTTAGGAACTAAGACATCTGACTATATTCATATTAAATATTCTGATGATGAGTCAGTATATGTGCCAGTTGAATCAATCTCATCTTTATATAAATATAGTGCGGAAGACGGTTATAAACCTAAACTCTCTAAACTAAATACTAAAGAATGGAAGAAGACCAGAGAATCCGCAAGAGAAAAAGCTAAATTACTCGCAGATAAACTTCTTAATGTATATTCTACAAGACAAGACGCAGAAGGATTTAAATATAAAGCTAACGATGAAATAGAAGAAGAATTCGCCAGTGATTTTGGTTATAATTTAACACGCGATCAAGAAAAAGCTATTGAAGAAGTTAAAAAAGATATGGAAGAAGGCGTCTTAATGGATAGACTTATTTGTGGTGATGTAGGATTTGGAAAAACTGAGGTCGCAATGCGTGCCGCGCTAAAAGCCGTAATCTCAGGTAGACAGGTTGCGGTTGTGGCCCCTACCACAATACTCGCTCGTCAACACTACCAAAATTTTAAGAGTAGAATGGAAAAGTTTGGAATAGAAATTGGTCTTTTAAGTAGATTTGTTTCTCCAAAAGAAATCAAAAAAACTATTAAAAATACCGAAGAAGGTAAAGTTGATATCGTAATTGGAACTCATAGAGTCTTATCTAATGACGTTAAATTTAAAGATATTGGCTTATTAATCATCGATGAGGAACAGAAGTTTGGTGTTGAAGCTAAAGAAAAGATCAAAGAAATGAAAGTTAATATCGATGTCTTAACTTTAACCGCAACCCCAATCCCAAGAACTCTTCAAATGGCGGTCACAGGTCTTAAAAATATCTCATTAATTGAGACAGCCCCAATTAATAGATATCCTGTTCAAACATACGTCCTTGAAAGAAATGATTATATCGTTAAAGATGCAATTGAACGTGAACTATCTAAAGGTGGACAAGTATTCTATCTATACAATAGAGTAGAAGACATAGATAAAATCTATCTATACTTAAAATCATTAGTGCCTGACGCAAGATACGCAACTATCCACGGAAAGCTTTCAAGAGTGGATATTGAAAATATCATCGACCTCTTTATGAATAAAGAAATTGATGTGCTTATTTCTACCACAATTATTGAAAATGGAATCGATATTCCAAACGTAAATACTTTAATAATTCATGACTCAGATAGATATGGACTCTCTCAACTCTACCAGATAAAAGGAAGAGTAGGTAGAGGTGAAAGAATTGGCTATGCATACCTTATGTATGATAAGAGAAAGACTCTGACACCTGACGCTGAAAAAAGACTTCAAGCCATCAAGGATTTCGCTGAACTTGGCTCTGGATTCAAAATTGCGGTTAGAGATTTAACCGTACGTGGTGCAGGTGAAATTCTTGGTAAGGAACAGTCTGGATTTATTAATAAAGTTGGTGTAGAATTATACCTTAAAATCTTAGATGATGAAATCAAAAAGAGAAAGAATGAATACGTTGAAGAAGAAAAAGATGAATATAAATTATTCATTTCTCGTCACGTAGATGAATCGTATATTAAAGATGATTATTCTAAGATAGA
Organism: Caryophanales bacterium; assembly: GCA_016287865.1. Classification (GTDB taxonomy): domain Bacteria; phylum Bacillota_I; class Bacilli_A; order Izemoplasmatales; family UBA1188; genus UBA1188. The sequence continues at coordinate 708 of JAEEXP010000001.1, read as the reverse complement.
AGTTCATACTAAAATCTCTAAACTAGAATCATTAAACGAATTAAATGACTTAGTTCAAGAACTCACAGATAGATTTGGTAAGGTTGAAGATAACCTTCTAACTTATATGTATGCGAAGCTTACTGAAAACTTAATCAATAAGTGTAATTTTGAAAGAGAAGATGTCACAGATAATAGAGCTTTATTTGTGTTATCTCCTGAGAAAACTAATATCGCAGATAGTGAAACTCTCTTTAAAACTGCCTACCAAATTTCAAGAAATTTTACTTTCTACTATAAACTTAGAAGAATGTATATTGAATACAAGTATAATGAATCAAGTCTTTCAATGTATAGAGACCTATCACTATATTTAGAAAAATGTTTAAGTGATCTTCTCTTTTAATTCACAAATAGACTAAAACTCGTATATATTTATAAAAAGCGCTGAAATTTCCCTTCTAGCGCTTTTTATTATGGAAAAGTTAATAATAAGATTATTACAAAAAATGCGTTAGACAATAAATTTTAGGCGATTTTGCTTGATTATATATTATTTATATTATATAATATATAATATTGAGAGGGGTATATGAAACCAGTACAGATTCACACAGATTTTATTCTTTTAAGCCAATTATTAAAGTTATTAGACATCATTCAAACCGGTGGTGAAGCTAAATACTTTTTAGTTAATAATAAAGTTTTAGTTAATGGCGTTAAAGAGGA
>JAEEXP010000013.1 GCA_016287865.1 Caryophanales bacterium | reverse complement strand
AATTCAAATCCGAAGGCTACACCATCGTTTTTAACGTAATTAATATAGAAGAAATCTTTAATTACTGTGATAGATTCACCTTCTGTCATTGTAGCCATAATAATTAGTTTAGCTGCTTGGTCTAATATAAGAAGGCCAAGCGCAATTAATAATGTAATAATCATAATGCACCTATAAGAAGAATAGTGGAATAGTTATTATTTCAAGAAGAGCGACAATAACTATAACTACTAATACTATAATTAAATATTCAAAAAGGAATGCCTTTAATAAGCTAAATCCTTCGGGTTTTCTTAATTTCTTAAAGTTGTTTATTTGAAACACATAAAAGATTGTGATAACCCAAATTAGCGCTATGCCTGAGAGTGTGTATGCAAGATAAGGCATATGTACTAAAACTAAGAAGACTTGGACAGTAATTAATGCAATTAAGATACCAATGATAAATGTGAAGAGTAGGCTTGCTACATTCACATTATCCCTTTCTTGGTCATTATAAAAATTTTTAAACTTCTTTTTCTCTTCAATTAATGATTTAAAGAATTTCATTTTGTGCTCCTTAAGTCTTCGATAATATCATTTAGAGTTGAAACTTTCACTACTCTAATTTGATCTTCAGTATATCCAAAAAGTTTATAATAACGCATACACTCTTGATAATTAGATTCAGGGCAATAGAATACTGTCGCATGATCTAAATAAGCACCATAAAGCTTTTGTCCAACACAACCAATTGCGCCTACTGTGCCAAGTACTAAATTATTAGAATCATCATATGTATATGTGATAGTTCCAGTACCCGCAATGTTTCTTCCTTTAAGTAAGTCTTCGTCTTTATTTAATAATAAGTAAATATATAAAGACTGCATCGCACCACCTGATGGGCCTTGAGAGAATACATTTTTAACCTTAACCTCAGGTGATTTAGTAACCTTAAATGACTTTCTGATAGTTAAGCCGAATAAACCAGTATCAGTGTTTTTCTTAATAGTTAATTCAGAAGTTTTACCTTTTAAATCTTCAAGCAAGATATTAATACTTTCTCCAGGAAGAGTATTTTGAAGTTCACTATTAATTTCATCAAATGATGGATAGTCTTTATCAAGATTACCAATTCTCTTAATTAAATTACCAACTACACTTGTATATTTAATGTTTGAATCAATATTCTTATTTGCACTATAAATATAAGTTACTTCAATATATTCAAAGTCTATTTTATCTTTAAGCTCATTGAATGCAGCAACACTTGCCATCTCAAATGATTCAACTGAATCAAATATACCAATTGCGTTATCTAACTCTCTATCAATATTGCTAGCTTCTTCTTTAGTGTATTTACCAGTCATTGAGTAATTAGTTAGAGAAGCTAAAGCATATGAGAGATAAGTAGGTTTTTCAAGTGTCATTACATAAACACTATGAACACTACCATTTAAGTTGTTATCATATCCATCTACAACAATTTCTTTTTTAATATCAGTTAAGTTACCAGGCATATAAACATATCCATCTACTCTTAAAATGCATGATAAAAAGAGTATGATATATACCGGACTAAATATTAAAAACCATTTAAAGAAATCTTTATAGATCTTACGCAAGAGTTATCTCCTTCATTTTCATTTGTCTTAATTTAATACCTGCGAGCTTAAGAATTCTTCTTGAAGCTTCAGTTTCTTCTGAATCATGGTGTGAATCAAGTAGATATACAACCTCTTTAATTCCTGATTGAACGAGTAATTTTGCACATTCATTGCAAGGGAATAAAGTTACATATAATGTAGAACCTTCAAGTGATCTAGTTGAGTTTAGGATTGCATTAGCCTCAGCATGAACTACATAAGGATATTTAGTATCTAAATAACTTCCTTCTCTTTCCCATGGGAGATCATCATCACTAATTGATTTAGGGAATCCATTATATCCGATACCAATAATCTTTTTATCAGAATTTACAATAGCACAACCTACTTGAGTATTAGGGTCTTTAGAACGTTTAGCGCTTAACATAGCAACGCCCATAAAGTATTCATCCCAGCTGATATAATCTAATCTTTTCATGTGTTACATCTCCTTTGCGATTAATGCTGCAAGTCTTACATTGCTCTTAACGAGTTCAATATTACTCTTTAAGCTCTTACCTTCAGTCGCTTTTGCGATATTAGATAAGAGGAATGGAGTAATTCTTTTACCTGTGATGTTTTCCTTCTTAGCTTTAAGTAGAGCTTCATCAATTACTTTATTGATTTCATCTGAATCATATGAGAATTCATCACTGATAGGGTTAAATACGAGTACACCACCTTTAAGTCCTAAATCCCATTTATTTAAGGCAATAGATGCGATTTCTATAGGTGAATCAACTCTATATTCAAGATTAATTCCTGATTTATTAGAATAGAATGCAGGACATTCAATAGTTTTATAGCCAAGTACTGGAACACCTTTAGTTTCAAGATATTCAAGAGTATTTGGAATATCAAGGATACTCTTACATCCAGCACATACTACTACAACTTCATCACTTCCAAGTGTTTCAAGGTCATTTGAAATATCAAGTACTTCGCTAAAACCTCTGTGTACGCCACCAATTCCGCCTGTCGCAAAGATTTTAATACCTGCGAGTTTAGATATATACATAGTAGCTGAAACAGTTGTCGCACCACATACACCTCTTGCAACACATATTGGTAAATCTCTTTTTGAAACCTTGAGAACTTCTGTCTTAGGATCACCAATTAAATTTAATTCGCTTTCAGTGATACCTACATGGATTTCACCATTAATAATTGCGATAGTCGCAGGTGTTACACCGCTATCTCTTAATATATTTTCAAGTTCTTTAGCACATTTAATATTATCTGGGTATGGCATACCATGTGAGATAATAGTTGATTCAAGGGCCACAACTGGCTTATTTTTAGCTAAAGCTTCCTTTACTTCTTCACTGTAAAATAGTTTCATTTTAATACCTCTTTTTAAATTATTTTAACATAATAATTTAATATATTTATAAAAACCATATAAAAAGCCAACGCTCTATAAAAGAATTGGCTTTTAATACATATTATTCGCTAGTTTTAGGTGCTTTATTTCTAATGAAAGTTAAAATATCATTTGAATTGATAGTAAGTTTAACAGAAGATGCAGCTAGTAAGTTAGCTGGTGCGTCTTCGTTACCTTTTCTAGCGTCAACAAATTCTACATAGATAGAAATATTTTGAGTGTTTAAAGTTTCTTCATCATCAGTCTTTTCTTTAACGAATTTGAAAGGATTTTCAAATGATAAAGTTAATTTAGTACCTTCAGTTTTTTCATTCATTTTAGATGAATATGTACCAACTTTAATTTGGTATTCACCGAGTTTGTATGCAGACTTGAATTCACAAACAACATTAGTTAATGTTTCATTTTCAACTGTAAGATACATTTTACCGAAATCGAGTTCAGCACCGATGTATTCAATTACATATGTGCTTGAAGCTTTGTCATATGATTTAATCTTTAATGATTTAGCACTATTCTTTCTTCCAACTGTACAAGATGCAAGAGCGAGCACTAATACTAAAGCTGTTAATACTTGAAATAATCTTTTCATTTTTATCTCCTATTTGAATGATGGAGCACTATAAGTGTATCCCTTATAATCAACTTTAATTGTTACAGTAGCTTTAGCTAAATCTTCTTCTGTTAATGCCATTAATGCATCAAGAACTTCGAAACCTTCAACAACGCCACCAACAGGTGTATAAGCGTTTGAATCATAAGTAGTGTTCTTAGAAGTGTTAAGGATTAATTGAGAAGTGTTCTTGCTATCAGCAACTACTACCATTGATAATGTACCACGGATATTCTTAACTTCTGGAGTTGAGTCAACTGTTACAGTCTTTTCAGGAGCATTTTCGCTCTTACCAAACTTAATACCGTTAGCTGTAGTTGGAACTTCATTTACCTTAGCGTTCTTATAGAACTTTTCTTTTAATAAATATAGGAAGTATTTAACAACGTTTGAATCACCAAAATCTTTGAAGAGTTGAACTTTAACTTCACCAATTCCCTTGAAGTTTAATGTAACAACTGGATTTTCATCAGAGATTAAGTTCTTATAATCTTTATCGTATGTTCCTTCTTTTAATGTTTCAACTGTAGTTGAGTTTACATTAGAGAATTCATAGCTAACTTTAACGTCTTTTCCACCATAATTTACAGTTAAATCAACTGATTTAGGAGTTTTACCATTCTTACCGATTGTTAATGCTGATACAGTGATTAAACCTCTATCATAAGCTTTTTTAGCTTCAGTAACTTGATCAAGATATACGCCATCAAGATATTGAGAGATGAACTCATTGTTTTTCATATCTTCAGCTTCGAATTCAGCCTTAGTTAAAGCAACAAGAGTCTTATAGTAAGATGCAACTGTAGAGTCAGATGATTGAGATACTACATAATCAACATTAGTAGTTGTGTATGTATCATTACCATTTTCATCTTTTTCACCAGTAGCTGTTTTAATTTCATCTACTTTCTTTACGAGTTCAAAAGTCTTTGAACCATAGTTTACATAATAATGTTTAGTTGAACCATCTTCTTCTGTAACTACATAAGAATCATTTTCTTTTTCAACAACTAATGTCTTTTCGTTAACAGTTCTCTTTAAAGTAAAGCTCTTTAAATCTTTTTCATTAAATACTGTTTTTGCACTACATCCAACAAGTGTTAATACAGCGATTAAACTTGCAAGAATTAGTGGTAAAATCTTTTTAACTTTCATTTATTTACCTCATTAATATATTTTGCTTTTTCTATTATAACATTAAATTAAATATAATTTAATCTTTTTTTACTTGGATACCGAGTTCATCAAGTTGAGCAAGGTCAACTTCATTTGGTGAATCAACCATTAAGTCTTGAGCAGATGTTGTCTTAGGGAATAATACAACGTCTCTAATATTGTTTGAATGAACGATGATCATAAGTAATCTTTCAAGACCGAATGCACAACCTCCATGAGGTGGACATCCATATTCCATAGCATCTAAAAGATAGCCAAATTTAAGCTTTTGTTGCTCTTCTGAGATGTTTAAAATCTTGAAGATTTGTTGTTGGATATCGTGTTCATAAATTCTCATTGAACCACCACCAACTTCATATCCATGACATACGCAGTCATATGAGTCACTATATACTTTTAGTGGGTCAGCATAAAGGTAGTCATAGTGCTTTCTTAAAGGTCTTGTGAATGGATGGTGAGTTGATGTAATTGAACCATCTTGAGCAAGTTCGAATAGTGGGAAATTGATAACCCATTTGAAATCATATACGTTATCATCACATAAACTTAACATTTCAGCTAGTTCAGTTCTTAGGCTTCCCATAGCATTACATACCTTAAGATAGTTCTCAGAACTTGACATGAAGAGTACATCTTGATTCTCTAAAGCTAAAGCATTAATAACGTCTTCGTTAATGAGTTTCACAATAGAACCACTAACTTCTCCATTAGCTTTCTTTAAGAAGAATAGATTTTCTCCGCCATGTTTCTTAACGTGTTCACTAAAGTTATCAATAACCTTTCTTGTGAATTGGTTGTTTTCGTCCTTAACCTTAATACCTACTACTTTCTTATTTAAGAAGAGTGGGCTATCGATACCTTTAAAGATATCTTCGATATGCATAAGTTTAAGACCAAATCTAGTATCGGGTTTATCAGAACCATAATCTCTCATTGCATCATCCCATTCTAGTCTTGGGAATGGTGTAGGTAGATCAATATTTAAGATTTCTTTCCAAATCTTTTTAAACATTCCTTCCATGATTGTTAATAGTTCATCTTGTTCAAGGAATGATGTTTCAATATCGATTTGAGTAAATTCTGGTTGTCTGTCAGCTCTTAAATCTTCATCTCTGAAGCATTTAGCTACTTGGTAATATCTATCAAAACCAGCTACCATAAGTAATTGTTTCATTACTTGTGGAGATTGTGGTAAAGCATAGAATTCACCTTTAAAGATTCTAGATGGAACAAGATAGTCTCTTGCGCCTTCTGGAGTAGATTTAGCTAAAATTGGAGTTTCACAATCAATAAATCTTTGACTATCAAGATAATTTCTAATTACTTGAACAGTCTTACTCTTTGTAATAAATATTTTTTGAAGTTCTTCTCTTCTTAAATCAAGATATCTATATTTAAGTCTCATTTCATCATTACTCTTTCTATCAATAGGAAGAGGTTTTGATTCATTAATAATCTTAATTTCAGTAGGATCAATTTCAACTTCACCAGTTGGAATATTTAGGTTTGGAGATTCTCTTAAGATAACTTTACCTTTAACTTCAAGAACGTATTCAGCTCTAATAGTCTCAGCTAAAGCGTATAGAGGACTTTCAGGTTTAACAACAACTTGAACCATACCTGAAACATCTCTTAAGTCAAAGAAGATAACTCCACCTAAGTTACGGCTTCTATTAACCCAGCCATTTAAAGTGACTGTTTGATTTAATAATTCTTTTGTAATTTCACCATTATAATTGCTTCTCATATTTACCTCTTATTCATGTTTGTGACAGCAACAATCTTCATCGTGTCCATCTTCACAACAGCATTCTTCACCATCATGATGACATCCACAACCACAAGATTCTTCGCTTTCACCAACAACTTGCATCATATATCTTATTAATTGTCCTTCATGAAGAGTTACTTCTTCATTAGTGATCTTGTTTTTAACGTTAAGTGTACCAGCTTTGAGTTCCTCATCACCAGCAATAATAATAAACTTAGCATTATTTGCATCAGCAGCTTTAAAATGTTGCTTTAAGTTTTTAGCTTCATAATCCATTTCAGAATCAACGCCTTGAAGTCTTAATTCATTTAAAAGTTTAACGAAATGTACTTTAGCATCATCTCCAATTGGGATTAATTGGCATAAAACACTCTTCTTATAAATATCAATATTATCATCTACAATATCAGCAAGTCTTTCAAGACCAAATCCGAAACCAACACAACCTAGTTCTGGTCCGCCAAGGCTCTTGATTAAATCATCATATCTACCACCACCGCAAATAGTTGCAGATTGACCACCATCAACTCCATCGATTACAACTTCAAATACTGTTGAAGTATAGTAATCAAGACCTCTTACAAGTTTAGTATCTACTACGAATGGAACATTCATTAACTCAAGATACTTCTTAACGATTTCAAATTCAGCTTTACTCTTTTCTGATAGATAATCTTGAATCTTTGGTGCATTTAATAATATTTCACTATTAGCATCTACTTTACAATCTAAGATTCTTAAAGGATTAGTATTAAATCTTTCTTTACAATCTTCGCATAAAGAATCTAATTTATCTTTGAAATATTCTTTAAGTGCATTCTTATAATTTTCTCTAGATTCTTTATCACCTAGAGTATTGATTTTAACTACATACTTTTTCACTTGAAGTAGTTTAAAGATGGTTGATGCCATAAGGATTACTTCAGCGTCCATATATGGACTATTAGTACCAACCACCTCTACTCCAAATTGAGAGAATTCTCTATATCTTCCTTTTTGAGGACGTTCATATCTAAACATATCGCCCATATAGAATAACTTAAGTGGGAGTTGTCTAGTATAGAGTTTATTCTCAATAACAGCTCTAATTACAGGTGCAGTACCCTCAGGTCTTAGAGTAATCATTCTTCCGCCTCTATCTTCGAAGTCAAAAGTTTCCTTCTTAACTATGTCAGAAGTATCACCACTTGATCTATGAATTAATTCAGTTTGAGATAGAATAGGAACACGAATCTCTTCATATCCATATACACCAACTACTCTTTTAAGGAATGCTTCTATACTTGATAGTCTTTTAGCATTCTCCATTAATACATCATTTGTACCTTTAACCTTTGAATACATATACACCTCACAAAAAAGATACCCTTGCGGGTTCTTTTCTATTATTTTATTGTTTAATCCTATTGATTCTTTTCTACAAATTCAACAATTGAACCTACAGTTCTTAAGTTCATTGCTTCTTCATCAGGAATAGTAACACCGAATTCGCTTTCAACTGCAGTAATCATTTCAATAGCGTCTAAAGAGTCAGCGCCAAGATCAGATTCGAATGTAGCATCCATAGTTACTTTGCTAGCATCTACAGAAAGTTCATTAACGATTAATTCCTTTACTTTTGCAAAAATTTGTTCTTTAGTCATAAATAATGTCTCCTATTTATATTTTTTTACTTGCTAATTATAATATATATTTATAATTAAAGCAAGTTTTATAAATCAATTATAATTGAAAGAGGTCCGTCATTTATAGCCTCAATCAACATGTCTGCGCCAAATTGGCCAGTCTTTGTTTTAACCAAATTTGACATATCTACAGTAAATGCACCATAGATAGGAAGGGCGTCTATATAGTTTAGTGATTTAGTGAATGATGGACGGTTTCCAGTTAAGGCATCACCATATAGGCTAAATGATGAAATTACAAGAACTTCTCCACCTACATCATCTAAAGATTTATTGAGTTTATGGTTCTCATCTTCAAAGATTCTAAGCTTTTTAATCTTAGTTGCCATCTTTTCTGTTTTATCAATGTCTTCTTTTGAATTAAAAGCGATATAAACTAAGAAGCCTTGTTTGATTTCACTATATACTTCGCCATCAATTATACACTTTGCACACTTAACTCTTTCAACTAATGCTCTCATGTTATCTATAAACCCTTTCAATTTGGTATACACCCTTAATCTTTTCAAGGTTTGAAATTAAAACATCAAGGGCTGTTTTATCATAAATTTGTGTTTCAAGAGATATAATACCTTCATCAATCGCAGAACCTCTTGCGGATACCTTAGTAACTTTTGAGTTATTAGATATACAAGTATTAACGATTTCCGCTAAAATATTATCTCTATTGTAGACTAGAATTTTTAATTCTACAGTAAATCTTCTATCAATTTTATTACTCCAATATACTGGAATAAATCTATTTTGATCAAAGCTTTGAACGTTCTTACAGTCTTTTCTATGTACTGCAATACCAACACCTTTTGTGATATATCCAACGATATCATCACCTGGGATTGGTGAACAGCATCTAGATAACTTAACTGATGGAGTATTAATACCTTCAACGATGATATCAATATCTTCATGAAGGATTTGGTTCTTATTTCTCTTATTTATTAAATCTATAATCTGTTCTGATTTAGATCTATCATCACCTTTAAGAATTCCGATTAAAGTATTAACGTTAGTAATTCTTTTTGCAGTATGGATATATAAATCTTCAAGATTATGAATTTGTTTATCTTTACCAAGTTTTTCTTCAACGAGTTGATCAGTTAAGTCGAGCTCAAGCTTTTCGGCTTTGAGTTCTTCTTTAATCATACTCTTACCTTCTTCAATTAAGAGTAATCTATTCTTATTATTTAAGAAAGCTCTAATCTTGTTTCTAGCACCACTTGTTTTGACAATTTTGAGCCAGTTTTCATTTGGTCCAAAAGCACTGGCTGAAGTTCTTATTTCACAAACATCACCAGTTTTAAGTTGATAATCAATTGGAACAATCTTTGAGTTAACGATTGCGCCAATATATTGATCACCTACACGTGAGTGAATACGATATGCGAAATCAATAGGCGTAGAGCCTTCAGGAAGCGCTATAACTCTGTTTTTAGGGGTAAATACATAAACATTTGCTTCAAGTACATCTTCACTAAATACGGTAGTTACATCGTCTTTTGGTGTTTCACTATTTTGGTCAGTGTATTTTAATAGATCACTATACCATCTAAGTTGTGATGCAGTAGAATCATAGAAACTCTTCTTTTGCTTTTGTCCTTCTTTATATGCCCAGTGAGCTGCGATACCTGATTCAGCTATTTCATCCATTTCATGAGTTCTAATTTGAATTTCATAGAACTTACCATTGTTTAATACAGTAGTATGAAGTGATTGATACATATTAGGTTTAGGCATAGCTATATAGTCTTTAAATCTTGACGGTACTGGAGTAAATCTTGAGTGAACAATACCGATTAACTTATAACAGTCCATAACTGTATCAACAATGATTCTTAAAGCTAGAGTATCATAGATGTTTTCAAATGGAATTCCTTTATTGTGCATCTTATTATATATACTATATATATTTTTAGCTCTACCAGAGATTTCACCTTTCATTCCTTCCTTATCAAGAAGAATTCTAAGTTCTCCAATCATCGCTTCGATTTCAAGTTCTCTGTTCTTCTTAGTAGTCTTAAGTTTACGAGCTATTTCAGAATAATCTTCAGGGTATAAGTACTTAAAGCATAAGTCTTCAAGTTCAGCCTTAATCTTGTACATACCAAGTTTATGTGCGATTGGCGCATAAATAGTTAGAGTTTCATTTGAGATTCTAACTTGTTTTTCATATGGAAGGTATTTAAGAGTACGCATATTATCAAGTCTATCTGATAGCTTGATCCAAATAACTCTGATATCCTTAGACATTTGGAACAACATCTTTTGGAAGTTATCGATATATGTCTCTTTATTTTCAACGTTGCCTTCATCGTTATAAGTCATTTTTTGAATCTTAGTTAAACCAATACAGAGGTTCGCAACTTCTTCTCCAAATTCCTTATTAATATAATCATAAGTATATTCAGTATCTTCAATAACGTCGTGAAGAAGTGCGGAAATTATTGTAGTAGGGTCAGCTCTATATAAACATAGAGTTTTAGCTACTTCAACTGGATGAACTATATAAGGCTCACCTGATGCACGTTTTTGTCCTTCATGAGCTTTTTTGGCGAAGTCAAAAGCACGCTCTATATTTAAAAGAGTGTCTTCATTATGAATGTATAAAGTTAATTCATTTAATAATCCGCCGTATAATTCGTCCATAGTGTTTATATTAATATTTCATTAATGACTTAAATGCAATATCTTTTAGTAATTTTCTACCCTTTAAGGCCTCTAATTCTATGAGAACTCCTACTCCAACTACTTCTCCGCCTAATCTTTCTACTAATTTAATAGTAGCTTCAATAGTTCCGCCAGTTGCGAGGAGGTCATCAATGATTAATACTTTATCTCCTTTTTTAATTGCGTCTTTATGAATGCATAAAGTATTTGTTCCATATTCGAGTGAATATGATTCTTCAACTGTTTCTCTTGGAAGTTTTCCAGGTTTTCTTACAGGGACAAATCCAGTTCCCATTGCGTATGCGACAGGACAACCAATGATAAAACCTCTTGCGTCAGGCCCCATAACTAGATTAGCGCCTAATTCTTTTCCGAACTTTGCGAGTTCATCAATAGAATACTTAAAAGCGTCCGCATCCTTTAGTAAGTTTGAAATGTCCTTGAATTGGATTCCCTCTTGAGGGAAATCTGGTACATTAACTATAAAATCGTATAAATTCATATATACCTCCTATTCTAATGCTTGAATAATATATTCTTTAATTTTGTCTACTGGTCCAGTAAGTAAGAATTCTACTTCTTCTGAGGCCATATAAGTTTTGTATGTTTCACTTGTTTCAAGGTTAACTCTATAACCTTTTTCTCTTGGAAGTGATGAAACTACTCCTCCTTGAGTTTGAACCAAGTTAAGTTCTTCAAATATTTTAATAATCACATCAAGAGTATCTCTTGTGACTTTTAATTCTTTTTGAAGAATCATCATAGATATCTTTACTTCTTTATCTATAATAAATATTGCGTGTTTTAAGATTGTTAAATTAATAGTTTCTTTTGCTTTAATATGAGTGGCATTAGGACCTAAATAAACAATATTAGGTGCCTCTTCTTTAATTAGTAAGGTTAAATCATTTAAATTATCAAAGTTATTATTAATTAATAATCCTGTTTCAGTATTAAAATACTTTTCACCTTCTTTGAAATCATATCTAGTTCTATAATCAATTACTTGGATATGTTCAACTTGATAGTCTGATGCGACTATTTGAATATATGAAGAATTAAGATATGTATTAATCTTAAGTTCTCCAATAAATGAAATCTTATCCATTGGTGAAATGTTATAGAATAAGCTTTGATCATTAAAGACAATTACTGTGACGTATTTACCATTATCGAGTTTACATTTAAGTTTTGTATGTTTATCAACTAGAAGTGATGTATTAACCACAGTTAAATCTTTAAAGAGGAAACAAGTATCCTCTAGGCTAAACTGTTCTAGATTATGTAAGAAATCTATATTAATTAGTGAATGATTTAAACTTAATGCAACGTCAATAGTTGGAAGGACTGTTGCTGTCTTTTGGCTTGTAAGTGATATAAGTCTATCTTTAAGTGGCTTTAAGTTAGATGCACTTAAATTAACTCCACAAGCTTTTTCATGTCCACCAAACTTCTCAAGTAAGTCACTACACTTTTCAAGTAAATCAAGTAAGTTATATTCACCAATAGTTCTAAATGAACCTCTCGCATTTCCTTCTTGGTCAATTGTGAATACACCAGTAATCTTAGATGTCTTTTTCATAACCTTTTGAGCGATAATACCAAGCACACCTTCATAGAATTCATTAGAATAGATGACATTGACTGGTTCACTTTCATCAATCATCTTGTAAGCTAATTCAGTATTTTGGATAGTAAGTTCTTTTCTAAGTCTATCCGCATCCATGATATTTTGAATATCTTGAGCTATCTTTTCTTTATTATCAGTAGTAAGTAAATCTACCGCAATTGAGGCATCACCGATTCTTCCTAAGGCGTTAAGTTTAGGAGCGATATTATAAGATATATCTTTTACACCTTTAATCTTAATTCCCATATTATCAAGTAAAGCTCTTATACCTGGGACATTTGAGTCATTAATTCTTTTAAGTCCTTCATTAATAAAAGCTCTATTCTCATCAATTTGAGGCATCATATCGGCGATAGTTCCAAGCATTAATAAATCTACATATTTTCTTATATAGTCTTTATCTATAGCCTCAGCTATCTTAAACGCAACACCTGCACCGCATAATCCATCAAATGGATAATCTTTTAAGATGTATGAGTGAACGATATATGGGGTTGGTGGAAGTGATTCTTTAGGTTCATGGTGGTCTGTAACTATCACAGTTATACCATTATCTATTAATTCTTTTACTTCATCTACTGAAGTTATTCCATTATCCACAGTGATAACTAAATTAAATCTATCTTGGATAATCTCTTTAACCACATCTTTAGATAGTCCATATCCAGTTTGGAATCTATTTGGAAGTTTGAAATAAACATCTGCGCCCTTTTCTTTTAAGATTCTATAAAGAATTGATGTCGCAGTTATTCCATCAACGTCATAGTCACCATAGATTAAAATCTTATCGTTATTCTTAATTGAAGTCTTAATTTTCTTAACCACAATATCCATATTCTTAAATAGATATGGATCATAGAAGTCTTTAAATCCAAGATTAAAATAGGAAACATAGTCATCAATTCCCTTAATTTTATGAAGTATATCGATTATTTCATAATCAGAATAATTATTACTATATAATATATTCCATTTATTCTTGGATAAAATCATTTAATACCTCTACTTAAATTGTTTTAAGAAATCTTCTCTTTCCTCATATGAATTATCAAGTCTAACCCACTGAGAGCCTCTTCCCTTATTTAAAGGCATAATCTTTCCTTCTTTTTGAAGCGAGGCAAGTACTCTATCTATTGTAGTTTTAGATATGTTAGGGAGTTTCTCCATAATGTCTGATTTAGAGAAGGTATATGGGAGACCATAAATCACAGTTTCAACTGTGGCAGTCTTACTTAATTGACTACCTACTCCTTTAAATCTTACTAAATCTTCTATTTCATCATATAAAGAAATATAGATATTTAGGAAGAATTTGATTAATTGAGTAAGGTTAATTAATCCTTCATCATATAAATAATAAGATTTATTTAATAATTCAGTAAATTCATCACCTTTAGATTCTATTTTCTTAAAGAATGAGCTATAAACCGCACATTGACAGTCTCCTCTTAAATTAAGAATATAGAAGATTAAAAGACCGATTAATTCATTATGATTATAGAGTGGTGAAAGTTTAATGAAATCAACCATGAATGAAGTGTTTAAATATAGAATTTCTACACTATTTGTTTTCTTGATTTCATCATACTTTTTAATTAAACTATCAAGTTTATCTCGATAAGATACTTGATTGTTTTGGGCTTTCTTAAATCCAGTAGGCTTATCTTTAATACCTCTTTCAAGAAGTCCTTCTAAATCTTTAATCTCATTAACTGATAAATTGAAGTTTAAATCTGAATAAATCTTATTAAATATTTCAGTTAGATTGATTAAATACTTTTCATCATTGTTTTTAGCGACAGTGTCATTACCTTTAATAATAGATTTAACACGTGCTTCAGTAATCTTATAACCCTTAAAGAACATTTCAAATAAATATTTAATGTCATCTTTAAAAGTTATATCGTGATAGATTGAATATTCTTTATTTAATGTCTCAATGTTTTTATGACCATTGCCTATCGATTTATAAAGGTCAATATAACTTAAGACAAGTTCATTTGGATAATTAAAGTGAAGAGAACTTTCTAAGGCTTTCATTAGAATAAGTCTTCCTTTAATTTCTCATCATCCACGCTATCAATATCGGTTTCACCTAAGATATCATAGATGGATGTCTGTTGCTCTACGATATCTCCAAGTTCATCGATTAGAGAATTTGGATGTTGAGCTCTTTTTTCTTCTAGAGATTTCGATAGGTCTTTTGATAATTCAGTAATAGATTTAGAATATTCTTTTTCATCCATTACACTAGTGAAAATATCATAAATAGTTTCTGATTGATCAAACATTTGAATACCATTTTCAAATGTGTCTTTAGGGAATTCATCACCATTAATCTTAAGAAGCTTATTGCTTGTGAGGATATCAACTTCAACAGAGTTCTTAAGCTTACTTAAGTTAGTTTCTATACCCTTAACGAAGTAATAAGGATTACTCTTAACATTCTTTAGGAATGGAGTACCTCTATTACCTCTTTTTCCTCTAACTATATTCTTAAGAGGAATTCTCTTAACAAGTCCTCTATTAATTAATAGGATTAATTCTTCTTTATAATAATTTGGAACTGGAAGAGATAGTATTACTTCATCTCCAGGTTTTAAACTAATATTTTTAACACCTACAGCTTTAAGGCCTAATACAGGAAGTTCGGCTTTAGCGTATTTTAAGATTAAACCAAACTTAGTAACGCTTACTACTTCTTCCATGTCTTTCTTAATTTCAGCTACAGATATTACTTCATCTTTATCAAGGAGTTTAGTTACAACACCCTTCTTATATCTTCTTTCAAAGAGTTCTTGAGTATCAACTATCTTAATCTTTCCTTCTTTAGTTGAAACAAGGAGTAATTCACCACTCTTTGGTTTTTCTTTTAAGTGCAGGATAGAACAGATCTTTTCTGCGCCAGTTACATCGAATATTGAGCCAATATACATTCCAAGTTCCTTATATTTAAGGTCTGGGAGTTTATATACAGGCATATTGATATAAGAACCTAAAGTTGTACAAAGGATTAAAGAATCCATTGTATTACATTGTTTATCAAAGATGATATAGTCATCTTCTTTAAGACCTGGAGTTGAAACACCTAAAGATGCTTGGTAAGCCTTAAGGCTCATCTTCTTAACGTATCCATCTTTAGTTATGATTACTCTTACATCTTCATGAATAATAAGTTCTTCTTCATTGATTTCTCTCTTTTCAAATGATTCTTCGATCATTGTACGTCTTGGAGATGGAATCATTTCTTTTATTTCACTCATTTCATCGATGATGACGTTCTTTAAAGCTTCTTCACTAGATAAGACATGCTTTAAATGTTTGATGTTCTTTTCAAGTTCTCTCTTTTCATCTTCCATTTCTTTAATGTCTGTATTAGTAAGTCTATAAAGTTGAAGCATTACGATAGCTTCAGCTTGAAGTTCAGTAAATCCAAATAGTTTAACTAAGTTTTCTTTTGCGTCAGCTTTATTCTTACTATTCTTGATAGCTTCAACTACTTCGTTGATGATAGATGACATCTTATGGAAACCTTCAACGATATGAAGACGTTTAGTCATCTTATCAACTTCAAAGTTAGATCTATTAATCACAACTTCTTTCTCATGTAAGATATAAGCATCAATGATGTCTAAAACTCCAAGGATTCTTGGAGATCTATCAACGATTGCGACTGTGTTATATGAGAAATTAACTTGAAGGTCAGTGGCTTTATATAAGTAATTTAAGATAACTTCAGGATTAGCCTGTTCCTTTGTTTCAATAACAATTCTTAATCCTTCTTTATCTGATTCATCTCTTATTTCTGTAATACCATCTACACCTTTAGAGTCTTTAACTGAGTCAATCTTTTTAACGAGTACCGCTTTATTAACTCCATAAGGGATTTCAGTAATTATGATATTATTCTTAACTATTTCAGCTTTAGCTCTAATAACTACTCTTCCACGTCCAGTCTTTAAAGCTTGGTGTAAGTCTTCAGTATCTTCAATAATACCGCCAGTTGGGAAGTCTGGACCAGGTAAAATTTCTAAAGCTTCATCATATGTTAAGTTAGGATTTTTAATTCTTGCGATAGTTAAATCAATAGTTTCAGCAAGGTTGTGTGGTGGGATGTTTGTTGCATAACCTGATGCGATACCATCACTACCATTTACTAGTAAGTTAGGGAATTTAGCTGGAAGAATTACTGGTTCTACTTCACTATCATCATAGTTAGGTACGAATGGAACAGTCTTCTTTTCCATATCTTTTAGAAGATACATCGCAGCTTTACTAAGTCTTGCCTCAGTGTAACGCATTGCGGCTGCGCCATCACCATCGATTGAACCATTGTTTCCTTGCATATCAATTAAAGGAACATTGATCTTAAAGTCTTGGCTCATACGAACTAAAGCTTCATATACAGATTGGTCACCATGTGGGTGGAATTTACCGATAACTTCACCGACAATTCTCGCACTCTTTTTATATGGGCTTCCAGCAACCATACCTACTGATTGCATAGCGTATAATATTCTTCTTTGAACTGGTTTTAAACCATCTCTTACATCTGGGATGGCACGATCTTGAATGATATATTTTGAGTATGCGCCAAAACGATCACCCATGATCTTTTCTAAGTATTCACTTTGAATCTTTTGATCAATAAAATCATCGATAATATCTTTCTTCTTAGCCATACTATTCGTTTCCTTCTACTTTAAAGTCATCTATTTCAGCGAATGATACATTATTATCAATCCATTGTTTTCTTGGTTCTACATCATCACCCATAAGTACTGATACAGATTGTTCTGCATCGGCTAAATCTTCAATCTTTACTTGGATTAAAGTTCTATTTTTAGGATCCATTGTAGTTTCCCAGAGTTGAGTTGCATTCATTTCGCCTAAACCTTTATATCTTTGAATTGCATACTTTTTCATGTCTTTAGTGACTTCTTCCTTTTCTTCATCACTATAAACATATAAAACTTTAGGGTTCTTGACTCCCTGTTGAGTAATCTTATATAGAGGTGGAAGAGCGATATAAACTTTTCCTGCCTTAATTAATTCAGTCATATATCTAAAGAAGAATGTGAGTAATAGAATTTGAATATGACTACCATCGACATCGGCATCAGTCATGATGATAACTTTGTTATAATTACATTTCTTAATATCAAAGTTATTACCAAAAGATGCACCAATTGTGTAGATAATAGTATTTAATTCTTCATTCTTAAGAACATCTTCCACAGATGCTTTTTCAGTATTTAATACTTTACCTCTTAAAGGTAAGATAGCTTGGAATCTTCTATCCCTACCTTGTTTTGCAGAACCTCCGGCAGAATCACCCTCTACTAGGAATAATTCATTAATTCTTGCGTCTTTAGTAGATGCAGGAGATAATTTACCAGATAAGTTTTGTTCGAGTTTAGTTTTAGATTTTATAAGTCTTGCAGTATCTCTAGCTTTTCTTGCAGCTTCTCTAGCATTTCTTGCTTGTAAAGCTCTTTGTAATAAGTCTTGAATTACTGCTTGGTTTTCTGTGAAATAGATTTTAAGTTTATCAGTTACAACTTGTTCTACTACTGGTTTTGCAAGAGGAGTACCAAGTTTATCTTTAGTTTGTCCTTCAAATTCTAGAATACTTTCTGGAACTTTAAGAGATAATACAGCACATAAACCTTCTCTTACATCCGGTCCTTCAAATGGAGAATCTTTTTCTTTTAGCACTCCAAGTTTATATGCGAATTCATTAAATACTTTAGTAAGAGCTGTCTTAAAGCCCACTTCATGGCTACCTGCATCACGAGTTCTAACGTTATTTACGAATGAGTGAATGTTTTCACCATAACCATTTGACAAGTATTGAATTGAGAATTCTACATTAATCTTTTGAAGTTCTTGTTCAAAGTAGATTGTCTTTTCAAGAATCTTGTTATAACTTCCACAAAGATATTCAGCGTATTCACTAATACCATTTTCATAGCAGAATACATCTTCTGTCTTTGTTCTTTCATCAACTAAAGTAAGAGTTAAATTCTTAATTAAATACGCAGATTCTTTAAGTCTTTCTTTAATTGTTTGATAGTTGTATAGAGTTGTTGAAAAGATAGTATGATCAGGTTTAAACCATACTTCTGTACCGTGTTTTCTTGTAGGACCTAAATTCTCAATTTCTTTAGAGAACTTCTTTCCTCCATTTTCAAATCTTTGGTGATATATATTTCCGTTTTTAAATGATTTAACTTCAACCCATTCAGATAAGGCGTTAACAACAGATGCACCAACACCATGTAAACCACCGGCTGTTTTATATGCTCCATCTTCGCTGAATTTACCACCAGCATGAAGCACAGTGAAAATAACATTTAAAACGTCTTGACCTGATTTGTGTGGTCCAACTGGAAGTCCTCTTCCATCGTCTTCAACCTTTATTGAGTTATCTTGTTTAATTGTTACTGTTATATTCTTACAAAAACCTGCTAAGGCTTCATCAACTGCATTATCAACTATTTCCCATACTAGTTGATGTAGACCTCTAGAATCGGTTGAACCGATATACATACCAGGTCTTTTTCTGACAGCTTCTAAGCCTTCAAGTATTTGGATTGACGATGCACCGTAATTATCATTTGCCATAAAATACCACCGAAATAAATAATAATATAATATATTATAACATTATAGAGCAAATAAAAAACCACTAAATTGTGGTTTTTTATCTTCATAATTTTTATTGTTTTTGTTTCATTGATTCCATTACTTGTCTAACACGTTTTTCAGATGGTGCAACGCCCATTTGTCTAAACATAGTACGAATCATATCTTCATTAATTGGTGGATTCTTCTCTTGCATCTTCTTGAATACTCTAAGAGCTACAAAGAAACCTACTACAGCACCTATAAGTAAAGCACCGATACCAATTAATAATACTCCCCACCAAGGCATATCAAAATCTCCTTCTATATTTTCTAAAAATATAATACATCAAGAAAGATTAAAAATCAAACTTTACATATAAAAAAATATGTTCTAAAATAAATTATAACTTGCAAGGGGGACTAAATTATGCCAAGAAAAATTACTGACTCTTGTATCGCTTGTGGAACTTGCGCAGCTAACTGCCCTGTTGGTTGTATCAGTGAAGGTGATCAATACGTAATCGATCCAGATCAATGCATCGACTGCGGTGTTTGCCAAGAAAACTGCCCAGTTTCAGCAATCGAAGAAGAATAATAATAAAAAAAGCGGCAACCGCTTTTTTTATTTGCAATTAAATGCTAAGTGATGCATGATTATTGAACCAGCAACCCCGACATTTAAGCTTTCAGTATTATTATTCATAGAAATTGTTAGATTAACATCTGACTCTTGAAGAAGATTATGAGATACTCCTGTTCCTTCATTTCCGAGGATTAACACAATCTTTTTAGGACAATCAGTTACATCTTCTAACACTTTACCATTCATGGATGTTCCAAATATGAAATATCCATCTTTTTTTAACTCTTCAATGCTTCTTTCTATAAAACTTATATAAAATAGATTCCCTTCAGAACTTCTTAGAGTTTTTGGATTATATAAATCTACAGTATTATTTAAGATAATTGTGTCAAAATTAAAAGCTCTAGCGCTACGAATTAATGTTCCTAAGTTACCTGGATCTTGGATTCTATCTAAGTAGAGAATTCTATTTCCAACATGAGTCATATTAGGCTTTTCACATAAGCCAATAATGCCTTGCGGAGTTACTGAATCACAGATTTTATCCATTAATTCTCTAGCGATAATAGATTGATTTTTGTAGCCTTTTTCCTCTTTTAAAGTATACACATGTTTTAATACGTGTGCTTTAAAAGCTTCTTCTACCATATTATATCCTTCAACGATAAATAGGTTAGATTCATTTCTGGCTTTTCTATTTTGATAGATTTTAATTAAGTTTTTAATTTCAGCGTTATCTTTAGAAGAAATTGTTTTCATCATCGTTATTTAAACCTTCATCAAGGTATGTAGCCATTGAATCAGCAATATGTGTCAAAAATGCTAATGGATATTTATAGAAAGCTTGACCCATTTGTGGAGCTCCCCCCATAGTTCTTGAATCATATGCTCCCATATGCCAGTTAATAGCCATAGCTTCTTCGTCAGTTAAATCCATATATTTTAAGATTAGATATACACTCTTTTCACCGTGTCCAAATGGATAAGTTTCATTAATCTTATAAGCTTGACGTTGTACCCAAACACCATCTTCTTTTACATTTCTAAAATATGTTTTATAGAAGTTAGCTTTGCATAAATCATGAAGAAGACCGATGATTGCGATTGATTCATCAGATACTTTTCCTTTTAAACTTGGTTCTTTTTCAATTAAATCTTTTAATCTTCTATAAACATTAATTGAGTGAGCACAAAGTCCGCCATCAAAAGATGAATGGTATTGACTAGATGCTGGAGCGATAAAGAAATCTGTGCTTGATACATACTTAATTAATTCATCTGCTCCTTCTCTATGAACATTGTTTCTCCAAATAGATAAGAATTCTTCTTTGTATTTATTATTCATCATAAAGATACCTCTTAGAATAATCCATAGATATTGTCATTTTCATCAATGCCCATATGTTTACTTGCTGGATCTTCAGGAAGACCTGGCATTGTGATAATCTTACCTGTATAAACTACAATAAAGCCTGCACCTAATGATAATGATAAATCTTTAACGTGAATAGTGAATCCTGTAGGTGCGCCGATTACTTTTGCATCATCAGTTACACTATTCTGAGTTTTAGCCATACATACAAGTAAGTTAGAATATCCAAGTTTATTGAATTCTTCAATCTTCTTTTGTGCTAGTTCAGAGTATTCTACAGCTGCGCCTCCATATGCACCTTTAACTACATTTAAAATCTTAGTCTCAATTGAATCAGTTGTTTCATATAATCTCTTAATATGACTGTTATCTTTTTCAACTACTTTAAGTACTAAATTAGCTAAATCTATACAACCTTTACCACCTTCTGCAAATCCATTAGATAATGCATAAGGATGACCTTTTGATTCTAAATACTTTTCTAAAGCTTCAACTTCTTTATCAGTATCTGAGTAGAATCTATTAATAGCTACTACATATGGCCTATTGAAGTTTTTAATTGTTTGAATATGTCTTTCAAGGTTTTCAATACCTTTAAGCATAGCATCTACATTTTCATTCTTTAAAGCAGAAACATCTTCGCCACCATGCATCTTTAAAGCTCTAATAGTAGCAACAAGTACAACTGCGGCAGGTTCAATATCCATAATTCTTGATTTAATATCAAGGAACTTTTCTGCGCCTAAATCAGCGCCAAATCCTGCCTCTGTAACAACATAATCAGCTAAATGTTTAGCATATGTAGTTGCGATAATTGAGTTACAGCCATGAGCAATATTTGCGAATGGTCCACCATGAATAAATGCAGGAGTTCCTTCAAGAGTTTGAACTAGGTTAGGTTTAATAGCATCTTTAAGTAATACTAGTAATGCACCTGTAATACCTAAATCTTTAACAAACATAGGTTTCTTATCAAATGTATAACCAATTAAGATGCTGTTTAATCTCTTTTCAAGGTCGGCTTTATCTTTTGATAAGCAGAGCACTGCCATAATTTCAGATGCAACAGTGATATTAAATTTATCAGCTCTTTCTACACCATTAAATTTAGAACCACAACCTACTCTGACTTCTCTTAATGATCTATCATTGATATCCATACATCTTCTGAATGTGATATCTTCAGGGTTTAAATTAAGCTTATTACCATAATATAGTTCATTATCAATAGTTGATGAGATTAAGTTATTTGCTGCTGTGATAGCATGAAGGTCACCAGTGAAATGAAGGTTAATATCATCCATTGGAACAACTTGAGTATATCCTCCACCAGTTGCGCCACCTTTAAGGCCCATAACTGGACCTAAAGAAGGTTCTCTTAATGCAAGACAAGCATTCTTACCAATTTGTCTTAAACCATCAGCTAGGCCAATTGATACGGTTGTTTTACCTTCACCTGCTTTAGTTGGTGTAATCGCAGTAACTAGAATAACCTTACCATTATGGTTTTTATTCTTTAATGCTGAGCTATTTACTTTAGCTTTATAATTTCCATAAAGTTCTAAAGAATCTTCACTAATGTTTAATTCTTTAGCTACTTCTTTAATGTTTTTAAGTTTTGCTTCATTTGAAATTTGTACATCGCTTTTCATTTTACACCCCGTTATTATTCTTTATTTTTAAAAGTATTTTTAATATTCTTTGTCTAATTGTTTCATCACTCTTATTATATATAGATGCGAGTTCACTATAAGAGTGTTCCTCTCTGCCTTCAATTCCAAAATATAAGAAAATTAATTCTTTATCTTCATCATTTAAGGAATTTAGTGCCTTAATTAATTGCTTTTTTTGTTCTTCACTAATTAAATCATCTTCAATAGATAGACTATCAAGATGTGAATTAGCTTGGTCTTCATCATTAATGATTTGAATATCATTATATGATTCAAATTCTTTAACTTTTGATTCTTTAAGACCTAGTTCATTAGCTATAGTCTTAACATCTGGTTCTTTACTATATTTATTATAATAATCCTTTTTAAATTCATTAATAAGGTCTATTTGTTTTTTAATGTATGGAGAGATAATATGATTACCATTAATGTATGTTGATAACTCGTTATTTAATGATGATTGAAAATATGTTGAAAAGTTATTCTTTGATTCTAAATCAAATTTAAGTGCACAATCATATAATACTTTTGTTGCAATAACATTTATAGCTTCATCAGAATCATCACCATTAACTTTAAATTTAGAATAAACTAGTTTATGAATAATGCCTTCGTTGTTATTCTTAAGTTCTTGAAGTAATAAGTCTTGTTGAAGACCTTTCTTTTCTTCTTTAATTTTCTTAACAAGTTCAATATTTTTTTGATTGTAGTCTTTAGGCATCGTAATCTTCCCTCATTTTAAGAATTGCGACATTTTTAATTTGTCTGATTCTTTCAGTAGATACATGATACATATTTGCAACTTCTTCAATTGATAGAGGCTTTTCACCATTAAGCCCAAAGAGGAGAGATATAATTTCTCTTTCTTCATTTGTAAGAACGTCTAGTTGTTCATTAGCCTTTTCAACTGTATCTTCATCAACTAAAGATTCACTATTCTTATCGATTAAATCAATAATAAGTTCTTCTGTATCATAATTAACCCCAAGAACTTCTTTTGCGTAGTCTCTAAGTTCATCTAACTCTTCATGAGTTATATTTAACTCTTTAGCTATTTCTTCGTGTTCTGGGTCTCTTTTTAGACGCTTTCTTAAAACTTTTTCTGCATCTAGTAAATCATTTAGTCGAGTAGCTAAATGTTCTACTTCGCTTTTAAGTACGCTTTCTTCTTCTTTCATTTCTTCAATTCTTTTTTCTATTAGTGGAATATAGTATTCACTAAAAGAAATCTCAGAATCAAGATCATAATTATCATAAACACTTGATAAAGTGATTAAAGCTTCTTGAAGTAAGTCATCATATATTAGCGTTTCACTTTCATATCTATGACATAAATTCTCAAGAGTTTTATATTCAAGTCTTAGAAGTTCATTTACAAGTTCTAATCTTTCATTATCATTTAAATCTTTATATTGTAGTTCTTTAAGACAATCAATTGAGTTTCTCATAATTAATACCTTTTAAATGGATTTGGATCGATTTTAGATACAACTATATCTAAATCTTTATTTAGTTTATGTAGTTCTTCTATAACTGCCTTATAGAATAAATATTCAATGTGATGAGGAATAACTAAGATATTTTGGCCTAATCTTCTAGCTTCAATAGCTCTTGAATAAGACAAATCTCCAGTTAAGAATACATCAGCATTCTTTTCTTTTGCATCATTAATCATCGATGAACCAGAGCCGGCACATAAAGCAACTTTAGATACTTTAACTAATTCATCACCAACATATAAAATTTCATCTAAACCTAAAATCTTTTTAGTATGATTAATAAAATCAATTAAAGTTGATTCTTTAATATCTCCTACAATTCCACAGTTTTCTTTTTCACTTAAAACTTCTCTATTTTCGATTTCAAGCATAGAACCAATTAAATCATTCATTCTAACTGTATCAAAGTTAGTATGCATCGCAAATAGAGTAATATCGTTATTAATTAAATCTTTAATTATAGAGCCTGGGTCATTTAAAGTATTGATTTGATAAAGAGGTCTAAAAAGGAGTGGATGATGAGTAATAATTAAATCAGCTTTAGAAGCTAATGCTTCATCCATTACTTCACGTGTTAAATCAAGTGCAACAAATACTCTTTTAACTTCTTTATCATAACTTCCAACCATTAATCCTACATTATCATATGAGGCTTTAAGGTATTCAGGGTATAATTCATCAAGAAGATTAGTTATATCTTTTACTTTCATAATCAAGGGCTCCTTTAAAGTAATTAATCTTATCAATAAGCACAGTATCGTTAATACCTGTGAGTTTATTTTCAAGTACACCAATATTTCTTTCAATATAATCTTTAAATATTTGGGTCTTATTCTTTAAAATGATTGGACCAAAGGTGAGTTCTAGTGAATCTAGATTCATCTTAAAGTCATCATTCATTCTTTTAGCTTTAATAATTTGATAGTAATGACCTTTATCTACTATTAACTCCTCATCAGTAATAAGATAGTTATTTAAGTCTAAGAATTCTCTTATATCTTTTTCACTATTATTACCTTCAAGAATTAGCGTCGCATCTTTATTTAGCTTAGGTGATTTAAGGATTTCTCTAATTAATTCACCACCAAGACCTGCGATAATTAATGTGTCATAAAGATTTGGGTCAATATTATCTAATCCATTAGATTTAATGGTTGTGATTTTATCACTTAAAGAAGACTTTAAAATATTAGCTTTTGCGGATAAGAGCGGTTCATCTTTATTATCAGATGCGAGAGCTTTACTAGCTATACCTTTTTCAACTAGGTAGATTGAAAGATAGGCATGATCACACCCTAAATCAAGAATATTACTTCCTTTATCTACAAATTTAGATATTTCTTTAAGTCTTCCTTTAAGTTCCATTATTTCATAAAGTCCTTTAGTTTATTAGAACGTGAAGGGTGACGTAGTTTTCTTAAAGCCTTAGCTTCAATTTGTCTAATTCTTTCACGTGTAACATTAAATTCTTTACCAACTTCTTCAAGAGTACGAGTTCTACCATCAATTAAACCAAATCTTAATTTGATTACTCTTTCTTCTCTATCTGAAAGGTTAGAAAGTAATGTGTTTAATTCTCTTTTTAGTGCTTCATTTGAAGCGTATTCTTCTGGGTTTGGGTTGAAATCATCTGGGATGAAATCTCCATATGATGAATCTTCTTCTTCACCTACTGGGTCTTCTAGAGATTTAGTCTTTTGAGAAACTCTCTTAATCATTAAGATTTTATCTACTGGAAGTTCCATTGCATCAGCGAGTTCATCAATAGTAGGCTTACGACCGAAGTCATGAGTTAATTCTCTTTCCTTTCTATTGAGTTTATTAATAGTTTCATTCATATGTACAGGGATACGAATTGTACGAGCTTGGTCAGCAATAGCTCTTGTGATAGCTTGTTTAATCCAACCTGTAGCATATGTACTAAATTTATTACCTCTAGTGTAATCAAATTTAGTTACCGCTTTAGCAAGACCATTTGAACCTTCTTGAATTAAATCTAGGAAATCCATTCCACTTGCGACAAAGTTCTTAGCAATATGTACAACAAGTCTTAAGTTAGCTTCAATTAATTGGTTAGAAGCTTTTTCGCCTTGAAGTCTAATTCTATTATTGTTGTCAATTTCTTCATTAGTTGGAATGTAACCATTTCTTAACTTTTCATCAAATGCATCATTTTGCATCTTAGCGTCATAAATAATCTTAGCTATTTCAATTTCTTCCTCTTTAGAAAGTAGGTTTACTCTACCAATTTCTTTAAGATACATTCTTACAGAGTCATCTACTTGAATAACTTGACGACTAGATGAAGTTTGTGAATATAAAAGATCATCAAAGTTTGAATAATCTTCAGGAACTTCAGAATCTTCAAGATTATAGAATGAGCTATCATCTTGATTATCAAAATCATAATCAGATAGGTCTTTTTCAAGTTGGTCTAAGTCTGATTGATCAAGGTCATTTCCGTAATCATCAAAATCATCATCGATGTCATCGAGTGCTGCATCATCTAAATCATCGTCTGCATCATCGATATCATCGTTTAACTCTTTATCTTTTCCGTCAACTGAATCATAGATTTCCTTATCTCCATCTGATAATTCATAGATAATGTTTACTTCATTCTTATTAATTTCATCTAAAAATTTGTATCTTTCAGGGTCAGTATCTGCGAAATTCTTTAGAATATCACTATACTGAATCTTTCCACTTTTAATAGAATCCTGTAGAAGCTTTTCTTGTTTTTTGTTCATAATCTTTTAACTCCTTTTTCTTTTTCTGAAGTTCAAGTAAGAGTTTATTTCTTTCTTCTTTATCTAAACTGTTATTCTTTAGAGATTCGGTAATCTCTTCAATAACTTCCTTAACTTGTCTTTTCTTAAACGTTAATAATATATTGTCTTTTAAATCTTCTTCTGAATAGATGAGATTATCATTATATTCAAAGCTATCATAAACTCCTTTTTCTTTTAGTTTACTAATAACTGTGTCTTTATCTATATCACCAAATTCATCGTAGATATCACCGATTGTAATATAAATCTTTCTATATTCTTTATTTTCCATAAAGAGTCTAGAAGACATTCTTTCTTCAAT
>JAEEXP010000059.1 GCA_016287865.1 Caryophanales bacterium | reverse complement strand
TAAAGAAATGCAAGTACTAATTTATACATTCGCAGATGGATATACTAATTTACTCTTCCCAACATCTCCAGTATTACTTATTGGACTTTCAATGGTTGGTGTATCATACTTTAAATGGCTTAAGAAGAGTGCGTTATTATTCATTATTACATTTACTTTAGTAATAGGATTTATAATGCTTGGAATAGCTATTGGCTTCTAATTATAAAGGGAAATTAATTTTTCCCTTTTATAATTTAACAATTTATTGTTATAATTAATTTATCAAGGATTATTTTAAACACATGAAAATAAGAAAAGTACCTGAAACTCATATTGAGGGTTTTAAGGATCTCTCCATTAACGGAGAGACATTTGAATATTTATCACCAAAAAATGTATATTTACCTATGCAGTTCCCATCTCCATTAAAAGAACTTAAAAGTGTTGGAGATAAGGTTTTAATGGGTGAGGCTGTCCTTCAAAGAGAAGGACGTTTTGCGATTCCTGTATTAAGTCCTGTCTCTGGAACTATTAAGGGAGTTGTAAAGAGATGGCATCATTCTAATAAGATGATGAATATGCTTGAAATTGAAAATGATTTCAAGGAAACTGTGGTAGATGATTTTAAAAACTTAGATCCTGATAAAATGGATAGGCATGAACTTGTTGAACTTATGAAATCATCTGGTATGGTAGGTATGGGCGGTGCAGGTTTCCCAACATATGCTAAATATGAGACAGATAAACCAGTTGAAGAGGTAATTATTAATTTCGCAGAATGTGAACCTTACATTACCTCAGATTACACTATGGTTAAATTAAACCCAGGTTTATTTATCTATGGACTTAAATATTTAATGAAAGCCGCAGGTACATCTAAAGGTGTAATTGCGATTAAAGATAAAGATATTAATAAACCTATTATTGAATCGCTTAATAAATGTTTAATGGATGGAATGAGTATTTATTTACTTCATGATGTTTATCCAGCTGGATGGGAAAAATATATTGTAGAAAAGGTTACTGGAAGAACTTATAAAACCCTTCCAATAGAAGCTAGCGCAATTGTGTCTAATGCGACTACATGTGTAACATTCGCAAAACTTTTAAAGTATGGACTTCCACCATCTGAAAAATATGTCACATTTGTTGGAGACTCAATTAAAACAAACGGTAATGTATTATGTAAGTTTGGAACTAATGTTACTGAGCTTTTAAATATATTTGGTGGACTTGAAGAAAATACTGATAGAAGTCATACAAACTTTATTGCGGGTGGCGTAATGACTGGTGGAGCTATGTTTACTGAAGACTTTGTAACATCTCCAACTCTAGGTGCAGTAATTGTATTAAGAGATAAACTTTATGATAAAGTTACACCACACTGTCTTGGTTGTGGTACTTGTGCACTTCATTGTCCGGTTCATCTATCTCCATATGAGATAAAAAGAGCAATGAAGACTGGTAATATTGAAATGGTTAAAGAGCTTGAAGTAAATAGATGTATTCAATGTGGACTATGTTCATACGTATGTCCATCAAGAATTGATCTAACTACTTCAATTCAAATGGCTAAAGAACTTGTAAGGAGGATGGGATAGTATGGAAAAGTTTCTAGTATCTAAAGGTCCTTACATTAGAAGTGCAGATG
Source organism: Caryophanales bacterium (assembly GCA_016287865.1). Taxonomy (GTDB): domain Bacteria; phylum Bacillota_I; class Bacilli_A; order Izemoplasmatales; family UBA1188; genus UBA1188. Next base: position 4,829 of record JAEEXP010000059.1, on the reverse strand, counting down.
ATAATAAGAGAACTACATCAAAGATAATGAGAGATGTATACATTGCACTACTTCCTACAATACTCTTTACTATTTATAAGAATGTAATAAAGGTATTTATTAGTGGAATGTATCAAAGTGTCTATCAAGCACTTTATCCATTATTACTCTTAATCATTGGTCCACTATTCTCTATTATTCTTGAATTATTATGTCTATTTATTATTCATAGAGGTGAGATTAATAATTTTAAAGATTTAATAGAAATAGAAAAGACAGAATTTGGTGGACTTCCTGGATTATTCTTTGTCTTAACACTTCCAACATATACTCCACTTTGGATAGTGTTAGTTGGTATTGCGGTAGGTGAAGTTGTAGGTAAGATGCTATTTGGTGGATTTGGACAAAACATCTTTAATCCAGCATTAGTAGGAAGAGCGTTCGTAGCGTTTACATTCTCTAGTTATTTAGGTGGAGCATACTTAAATCCACTAGAAGCATCAATAGATGCATATGCAGGCGCAACTCCTTTAACTTTCTATTCAAAACTTGATATCGCAAATATTACTTATGAAAATACTGTTTCACCATTTGGTGGACTCCTAAATTTCTTCTTAGGACTTACTCCTGGTGGAATTGGTGAAACATCAGCTCTAGCTATTTTAATTGGTGGAATCTATTTATCTATTAGAAAAGTAATAGATTGGAGAATCCCTCTAACTTATATTGGTGTTGTATTCATTACCACATTCTTTATTGGACTTAAAGTTAATGGTGGTATTTGGTATCCAACATATATGATTTTAAGTGGTGGACTATTCTTTGGAGCCTTCTTCATGGCGACAGAACCAGTCACATCACCAAAGACAGCACTCGCAAGAGTGATATTCGCAGCGTTCTTAGGTGTATTAACTGTATTATTTAGAATTATTGGCAATATGCCTGAAGGTGTTGCGACAGCAATTGTAACTATGAATATATTTGGTCTAGCTATTAACCAATATGTCATTAAGTTAAGAATTGCGGGAAAACTTGAAAAGAGGTTTATCCCAGGACTGGTGGTAATGATAGTACTCTTTGTAGTACTATTCACATACACTATAGTCTTTGCGCTTAATTAGGAGGTAATATATGAAAAAACATTTAATTACTTCTCTAACATTAGCGCTATTTGCTCTTATCTGTGGTGGACTCTTAGCTTTAATTAATATGTTCACATCACCTGTGATTAAAGCTCATGAAAATGAAAAGATAGAGAACTCACTAAGTGTTGTATACACTCCATATAATTCTAATGATTATACTAAAGAGGATTTTAATAGAGAAGGTGTAGTATTAGGCTACTTCATCATTAATAAAACCACTAATGATAAAGAAGCAGTTATCTACATCATTGAATCACAAGGTTATGCTTCAAAGATTAGAATGATGATTGGAGTTAATAAAGAAAATAGAATAACTGGATATACTGTGATAAGTGAAGCTGAGACAAAAGGTGATATTACATCTCATGACTTCAATATGATAAATAAGAATAATCTAGATGATTTTGATTCACTCGCTGGATCCACTTATTCATCAAAGGCAGTTAAGAAAAACTTTAGTTTAGCTTTAAGCTATGCAAAAGTTGATTTAGGAGGTACTTCAAATGACTAGAAAAGAAAACTTCCTAAAGGGATTCTTAAAAGAAAATCCATTATTTGTATTACTACTTGGATGTTGTCCAGCTCTAGCGATCACAACTTCAGTAGAAAATGCGATTGGTATGACTATCGCATTTACATTCGTTGTCACATTAAGTAATTTATTTATCTCTTTAATTAATTTAAATGAGAAAATAAGAGAATTTATTAGACCAATAAGAATTGCGGTATATATCGTAATTATTGCGACTTTAGTAACTATAGTTGAAATGGTTATGGAAGCGTATCTTCCAGAACTATATAATTCACTTGGTGTATTTATTTCACTAATCACCGTTAACTGTATAGTACTTGGTCGTGCAGAAGCTTATGCGTCTAAGAATAAACCATTAGATTCTATCATTGATGGAATAACTATGGGATTAGGTTATGGTCTTGCGCTCCTAATTATAAGCTTTATAAGAGAGTTTTTAGGTAGTGGCACAATCACAATCTGGAAAGAAGTTAAAATTGATCTAACAGGTTTATATAAAGCATTAAATATTGAACCTATATCTTTCTTTAAATCTAGTGCTGGAGCATTCTTAGTACTTGGAATAGTGCTTGGAATCCTTCAAGCAATAAGAAATAGAAAAGCCAGAAAGACAAAAGAGAAAAGGGTGGTGAAAGAATAATGACTATTAGAGATATTATAACTATACTTATTTCCGCCATCTTAATAGAAAATGTATTACTATCACAATTCCTAGGTGTTTGTTCATTCCTTGGTGTATCTAAATCAAGAAAGAATGCAGTAGGAATGGGAATATCAGTTGTATCAGTAATACTAATTGCGACAGTTGTTACTTGGTTAATATATAACTATGTATTAAAAGCATTAGATTTAATGTATTTAAGAACTATTGTATTTATCCTTGTAATCGCATCGCTTGTTCAAATTATTGAAATAATTATAAAGAAATTTGTTCCATCATTGTATAAATCGTTAGGTATTTATTTACCACTTATTACTACTAACTGTGCAGTGCTTGGTGTTGCACTTAAAGCAGTAAATAATGATTTAACATTCGTCCATATGCTTCTTTATGCATTTGGTTCTGGAATAGGATTCTTACTTGTTATGTATATCTTCTCATTACTCAGAGAAGAACTTGATAAGAGAAATGTTCCAAAGGCTATGAGAGGTGTTCCAATCGCTTTAATAGTGGCTTCAATCCTTGCTATTTTATTCTCAAGATACGTGGGAATTAGCCCTAAAGAAAAAGAGATAAAAATGGAGAATAAAGCACACGTTATTGAAGTAGTTGATGAAATTCCATCAGAAAAATGCTTTAAAGATTTGGGAGGAAAGCTATAATGAATATTGTTTATGCAATCCTCATTATGATGGGACTTGGATTATTCTTTGGATTCATTATTTCCATCTTCCAAGCTAAGTTTAAAGTAGAAGAAGATACAAGACTTACTGACATTAATAATCTTCTTCCAGGCGCAAATTGTGGTGCATGTGGAAGTGCAGGTTGTCATGACTTTGCGGAAAAGATCTTTGAAGGTAAGATTGATGAGAATGGATGCAAAGTAATTAAAGGTGAAGCAAAAGAACAACTTCATAATTACATAAAAGAAAACTTAGGTGATAAAGCCTAAGTTTTTCTTATATTCTAAATATGTGATATTATTTAAGTATGAAAAAGATTTCTATATTTATATTTAGTTTGTTGTCTTTATTAGTTTTAACTGGATGTAAAACTAAAAGCACAACAACTAAAACTCAAGAAAAAACCTCTATAACCTCAGTCACTAAATCCCACATACATAATTATAGTGAAACTGTAGTAGCTCCAACTTGTGAAGAAGATGGATATACTTTACACACTTGTCTATGTGGTGATAGCTATAAAGATAATTATGTATCAAAGCTAGGTCATAAATATAAATATAGTTATGACAATGCGAAAGCTGAAATTAGTGAAGTATGTGAAAAGTGTGGTAAAAGCCAAGTTATAACCGTTGAGAGACAAGAATTCTATTATGGTTATAATTCACTTGGCAACATGGTTAAAACTTTAAATTATAGAAAATTATATATAGATATCTTAATGGAGTTATATAATTACGCTGCAGAAACAAGAAACTACACAGAAAAGGAAGTAACTGTAGACCAAGTATTAAAGAAAGTTAATATCATAAGCGAACTAGATTATTTTAGTTATGAATTAACCCAAGAAGAAGCTCAAGCGATATTCCATCTAGTATACTTAGACCATCCAGAGTTATTCTATGTATCAAGCACAATTTTGACAAATTCAACTAATATTGTATTATTACTAGATGAAGCGTTTTTAGATCAAAATACAATTAAAAATGTAAATAGATTAATTCAAGAAGAATTTGATACAATAAACACAATTATTACAAATAGAAGGATAGAACTAAACGCAGATCTATCTGATCAAGAAGTAGTAAAAATAGTGTTTGATTATATCGTAAATAATAAAGAATATGCCTATAAATTAGATGAATCTGGTGAAAAAACAAGCGAACCAAGAGATGATATCTATGCCCATACTGTAGCTGGAATGGTTCTTGAAAACAAAGGTGTATGCGACGGATATTCAAAATTATTTAAGTTATATTTAGATAGATTTGAAGTTAAAACAATTGTCGTAAATGGTAAAGCAAGACGTGGAGAAAATTTGACAAATCATAGTTGGAATTTAGCTATGATAAATAATAAATATTATGGTTTTGATTTAACATTTTATGATACAGGTGATGACGCAAGATATTATGGTATGAATAACTTACTTCTTGAAGCTAATAGAGAAGTAGATCCACAAGTTTCTATGGGGCTTTATGTGGGTATAAATTACCAGTATCCTTTACCTGAAATTTCTACTGAAAGATTAGGTTCATAAACACATTAAAAATCGATTTTTTTGCTAATAATTGCAGGAAACTTGATTTTTTGTATTTTTGGGCTATTTTTGGGCTATATTCACAACTTTTTCATAAATATAATTATTTTTTTTATAATTATATGCGCTTTTTTAATCAAAGGCGCTTTTTTGTTATATTATAAATAATATAAGTCGAATTTATAAAATCAAACAAAAAGGTAGGACACAATTATGAGAAACGAGAAGAACTTAAAAAAGAGATTAATTACAGGAATATTCTTACTATTACTGTTACTGACGACGATAA
>JAEEXP010000058.1 GCA_016287865.1 Caryophanales bacterium | reverse complement strand
ATAAACTATAAAGTTGTTATTTATGTATAAATAAACCCCTATAAGGAGGGCACCATTATGAAAAAAGGAATTAAAGCTGTATCACTTACATTATTGTTAGTGCTTTTTGGAGTGCTTACATTTTTTACTAAACCAAAAGCAAAAGCTGATGGAGATGTACTTCCTATAAGTAGCATAGAGGATTGGTCTGATTTTTGTGACCAGGTAAATAGAGGTGAGTTTAATCCTTCAGAAAAAACAGTACAATTAATGAATGACATAACTTGTAATATTAACCTTCAAACATTAGGTACCGAATCAAATCCTTTTACAGGCACTTTTGATGGTAATGGTCATAAAATTCAAGGAAGATTTCAAGACATTAAACCATCTATGATTGGATTATTTGCCTTCACAGAAAATGCGACAATTAAGAACTTAAATGTATCTATCTCATATGACTTTTCTGATTTAGAAGAGGGTGACTATGAATGGTATGCTATTATTGATGGTAACAACTATGATTCTATTGGTGTTCTTGGCGGTAGTGCAACTGGTACAACTTTCTTAAATTGTAATGTTGTAGACTCTACTGTTTTAGTTGTGGATGGTGATGGAGCCTCTACAATCAAAAATATATCTGCAATGGTTGCAAAAGCAGATGGTTGTACATTTAAAGATTGTAAAGTTAAAAACTCTACAATTACTATTGATATGGGTACCAGTCCAGTTGGTACGTATAGTTTAAATATTGGTTCAATGGTTGCATTATCAAAGGATACAACATTTGAAAGATGTGCTGTTGAATATAATAGCGATAATGGTGACTTTATTAATTTAAATATAAAAGATATTACTAATTTTGATATTAACATTGGTGGTGTTATTGGTTTAGCACAAGGAGAGAATGCTCTATATTCTACAGATTTAACATTCAGTGCTTATTCTCCAAGTGTAATTCTTGATAATGATAATCACCAAGCATTATCAACATCTACATATAATATTGGTGGTTTATTTGGTAAAGCTGAAATTCAAAATAGTGGTTCCTATAAAGGTAACTTAGTTACATCATCAATTGTGTCTGATTTCATAATTGAATATGATGATGATTTTGCTAGTGGAGCAAACGTCAATCTTGGTGGTGTTATTGGATTAAACCCAGCTAACAATGAATCTGTTCCAGTGATTACTGTAATTAACTCATCAATTGAAACTAGTTATTTCCCAAGTGCTACTGAAAACCGTGGTATACTTGCCGGTGTTGATGATGGAAATGGTATTTACCATGATGTTTTCGCTAATTCAACATTCCCTACACCTAATTTTGGTGGTGATACTACTCCAAGAAAAATAAAGGAAATTGATATACTATCAGATAGTTATTCACTTGATTCAGGAGCTAAAGTAAATGGAAGTGCTACTGTAGTCGATGTATTAAATTATAATTCACTTCAAACATATGGCCCTACTGGATCATCTTATGAAAACGATCCTACAAAAGTTACAGCTAATTTCACTGTTGGTGGAGAATATATTTTTAGAGGCGAAACAAATTATACACTAGCTGATTTATGTAGAACAATTGAATATTATTATTCAGAATCTAACCATCCTCAAATCACATGGATTAAAGGTTCTAATGCTCAAATCGATTATGATACTTCGATTGTTCTACCACATATGCAACAATCTGAAGGTAATGTTTGGTATATAAATAATTTATGCACAAACCCTGCAGACTTATCTCAAGTAGTACCTGCAAGTGACGTGCTAGTAGTTTTTGCTAAATATGAACCTGTTGAAAATACTATTTCATTTAACCTAAATGGTAAAACAGCTAAAAATGCGAGCGAGTATACAACAAGCTCTAAAATTGCATATAATAGTGAATCATTAAAAGATTCAATAGTACTCCCAGTAGCTACTGGTTATACATTTAATGGTTATTATGTTTATTCAGGTGGTACACCTACAGATCAATTAATTGATGCTAGTGGTAACCTGATTAAAACTAATGCAACATATTTTAGCGATAACAAATGGATTTATGGTGAAGACTTAGAACTTAAAGCATCCTGGACAGCTAAAGAATTTACTATTAATTATGATATTGATGGCGGTGATGGTGTTGCACCAACTAGCCAATCAGTTACATATTCAGATAATATAACTGCAACAGTTAAAACATATACTGGTCATAAAGAGGGTTATACAAGAAATGGTTGGAGATATACAATTGGTAGTACAAATGGTACAATCGCCGAAAACAATTCAGTTAAACCAATTCTTGATGGTTTAGATAATGAAGGAGAAACATCAGTTACTTTATATGCTAACTGGGTTCAAGTTCATAATATTACAATTACTAATGGTAATGCATATGGTTCAACACTTACCGATGCACCTGTAATTACTGAAGAGGTTGCTGGAAATAGAGTATATATTAAAGGTAATTCTGAAGAATGTAAGGCTGTAATTAGTTGGACAGATAAAACTCCTGCTGATCTCATTGTTGAAGAAGTTGATGGTAAACCTGGTTATTGGTCATTTGTTATGCCAAGCGTAGATGTTGAGTTAACTCCAGTTTATGGACCAGCACACACTTTAGTTAAAACTAATAAAGAAGATGCAACTTGCGAAACATTTGGACATTTAGAATATTGGAAATGTTCTGTATGTAATAAATACTTTGATAATGTTGATGGAGCACCTGAACATGAAATAGCTGATATTGATGCTTGGTTAGCTGAAAATGGTGATGGATATTTAGCTCCACTAGGACATGATTTATCATTTGATAGAATTGTTTGGACTGATGCACTTGCACAAGCTATCTATGCTTGTTCAAGAGATTCTCATGAAGAAGGCTATGACTGCACAGTAACTCATGAAACTTTAATTCCATCAACATGTACATCTGTTGGAACAACAAGATATACAGCAACATATGAATCACATTCTGATACAAAAGATATAGAAGACATTCCAATGGTTCCACATAACTATGAGTGGGTAGTAGACCAAGCTGCAACATATTATGCTTCAGGAATAAAACATGAAGAATGTACAATGTGTCATGACAAGAGAAATGAAAATACTGAAATTCCAATTCTCACATGTACACACGAAGAATGTACAAAACATGATGGACTTGAACCAACTTGTCTAGTTGCGGGTCATAAAGAATATTATCAATGCAACACATGTTCAATGCTTTTAGATAAAGTTGAAAATAATTATGTAGAAATCCCTGACTTAGATTTATGGAAATCTGAATCAGGAAATGGATATTTAGCTCCTCTTGGTCATGAGTGGGGTACACCAACTTATGAATGGGATCAAGATGAATGTACAGCAATGAGAGTTTGTACAAGAGATAATTCTCATATTGAAACTGAAGTAGTTTATGGAACATACGTAAAAGACATAGACGCAAACTGCGAAAATAATGAAAAAGGTCATTATACAGTAGTATTTACTAATCCAGCATTTACTGATCAAGTAAGCGAACAAGTTGAACTTGAAAATACTGCTTTAGGTCATGACTATCATGTAATTTATGCGTGGAATGAAGATAAAACTAAGTGTACGGCGTTTAACGAATGTTCAAGATGCAATTCTAAAGTGCTACTTGAAGAAGTTGATGCAGAATATGTAAAAGTTAGTGATGCAACTTGTACAGAAAACGAAGTTGGTAAAATGGTTGCCACATTCACAGTACAAGGACTTGAAAATCAAAGCACTCCAAACTTTGAAAAAGAAAATACAAATGGACATATATTTGGTGAAGCCACATATGTATGGACAAATGGTGAATGTACTGCAACAAGAGTATGTACAAGAGATTCTTCACATACAGAAACTGAAACAGCTCAGGGCGTATATTCAGTAGTAACTCCTGCAACTTGCCTTGCAAATGAAACAGGCAAATATACTGTAACATTTACTAATCCAGCATTTACTGATCAAGAATCACAAATTATTGAAAAAGTTGATTCAGCTTTAGGCCATGATTATGTATTCACATCCATTGAATGGACAAGTTTCACAGCTAAAGCAATCTATACTTGTTCAAGAGATAGTGCTCATATCGTTAAATATGATTGCACAGTAACTAGCGAAGTTACTAAAGCTGCAACTTGCCAAGAAAAAGGTATTAAGACATATACTGCAACTTATGAAAATCATACAAGCACTAAGACTGAAGAACTTAATTTAGTTCCTCACACATTAACACATATTGAGAAACTTGATGCTACACATGATCAAGAAGGTCATATTGAATACTATAAATGTTCAGTATGTAATAAGTTATTTGAAGATAGCAACGCATCACATGAAATAACTCTTCAACAAACTATAATACCTAAACTTGTAAGAGTAACTGTTGAAGGCGCCGTAATTAAAAATGCCACAGGTAATATTCTAGATTTAAAACCTGGTGATCAAGTTGAAATCGAAGCAAATGAACCGACTGAAGGACAAGAATTCAAAGGTTGGGCATTATCAGAAGGCGGAACTATTATTTCAAGTGATAAAGCATTAAAGATTACTATTGGTTCAGACATTAAGTATTATGCTGTTTATGGTCCTATCGAAAAGAAAGGTTTATCAACTGGTGCATTAATCGGAATTATTGCTGGTGCATCTGCACTAGCTATAGGTGCTGTAGTATTATTAATTGTTCTTAAAAAGAAGAAACAACCAAAAGCTAATTAAGTGAGGTATTAAATGAAGAAATTATTTATCTATTATAGCTTAACCGGAAATGGTGATAAGGTAGCTAAAAGATTAGAAAATATTGGATATGATATTGTTAAGCTTGAAGTTAAAAAGCCTCTCCCAAAAAAATTCTTCTTTAGAGTTTTTGTAGGTGGTTTTAAAGCTGGACTAAATATGAAAGATAAATTACTTAATACAAATATCTCACTTGATGGATATGAAGAAGTAGTAATTGGTTCACCAGTTTGGAATGGTAAGCTTTCTTGTCCGATAAATAAATTACTTTCTTTATATAATTTTGCTCAAATTAAGAATTTATCATTTATACTATATAGTGGGTCAGGTGAAGCTCCTAAAGCCATAAAGAAGATTAATAAGTTATACAAGGCTCAAGTTACTGTACTTAAAGAACCTGAGAAGTATAATGATGAATTAGATAAAATTAAATTATAAGGACATATAAAAATGAAGGATGATTTAAGAGTTAAAGGTATTATTTTTGATTTAGATGGAGTAATTACTAGGACAGATCACCTTCATTTTTTATCTTGGAATAGAATCTCAACTAAATATAATCTAATATTTAATGAAGAAATTAATAAATCTCTTCTAGGTTTAAGTAGACCTGATAGTATTAATAAAATTCTTGAATTTAATAATAAAACTATGTCTTTAGAATTAAGAAATCAAATCTGCGAAGAGAAGAATGAAATATATAAAGAATATTTAAAAGAACTATCTGAAAAGAATATTATTGATGGCGTAATTTCTCTACTTGATTATCTAGACTCTAAATCTATTAAATATTCAATTGGTTCATCCTCTAAAAACACTATGTTTATACTTGAAAGATTAGGTCTTAAAGAAAGATTTAAATATATAGTAGATGGCACAATGGTTAAAGAAGCTAAACCAAAACCAGAAATATTCCTTAAAGCCGCATCTTTAATGAATATTGAACCTAAAGATATTCTAGTTATTGAAGATGGAGAAGCCGGAATAATTGCGGCTAATAATGGTGGATTTAATTCAGTAGAATTTGGACTTAATGAATATAAAGTAACTCCAAAGTATAAAGTAACTAATATCATAGATATTAAATCAATAATAGAAGGCAAAAATAAGCCTCAGATCGTCTTTTCAGATATTGATGGCACACTCATAACTCCGGACCATAAAGTTACGCCTAGGACAAAAGAAGCCATCCTTAAATTAAAAGAAAATAATATTCCGTTTGTCTTAGTATCTGCGAGAAGTCCAAGTGGTATTTATACTATCATGAAGCAAATAGGAATTAAGTGTCCTATAATTGCCTATAGTGGTGGACTTGTCTTAGATGAAAATGGAAAAGAGTTATATTCAAAAGGATTTAGTAAATCTCTCGCAAAAGAAGTGATTGATTATATTGAAGACCATAATCTAGATCTTTCATATAATGTATTTTCTAACGATACATGGGTAGTTAAAACAAGAGATGATGAAAGAATTATCTGGCAAGAAGGAGTAGTAGAATTTGAATCAACACCTGGTGGAATTGATATCCTTAAAGATACTGACCCAATTCATAAGTTCCTTCTTATTTGTAACCCCCATAAGACATTAGAAATAGAAAAAGAACTTCAAGATGCTTTCCCTAATCTTACAATAGTTAAGAGTGGAAAACGTCTCATTGAAGTAATGGAAAAAGGTGTAAGTAAAGAAATTGGTGTCAAAACGTATGCACAATTTCTAAATATTGATATAAAAGACTGTATGGCATTTGGAGATAATTATAATGATTTAGAGATGCTTCTTTCCGTAGGAACTCCAATCATTATGGGTA
>JAEEXP010000057.1 GCA_016287865.1 Caryophanales bacterium | reverse complement strand
GAAGATTAATAGTATCGCAGACGTTTTATCTTATCCATCATTTATTGACTTATCTAAACTAAACTTTAAGCTAGTACCTATTATTTTAACTACTGTATGTTTCTTAATGGCACTCGTTGAAGCTATTGGCGATACATCAGCTTTATGTGATGCGGGTCTTGGTAGAGCTCCATCTAATAGAGAATTAACTGGTACACTTGTATGTGATTCACTTAACTCTACATTATGTTCACTCTTTGGTTGTATGCCTTTAACTACATTCAGCCAAAATGTAGGTATTGTATCACAAACAAAAGTAGTTAATAGATTTACACTATTTGTGGGCGCAGTATTCCTCGTTATCGCATCATTCTTCCCTCCTATCGCAAACTTCCTTTATACTATTCCAAACGCAGTACTTGGTGGTGTAATGGTAATAGTATTTGGTTCTATTAGTGCGGTTGGTATGAAGATGGTATCTGAAAATGGATTCAGTGCTAAAAACATTTTAATCGTATCTGTTTCAGTATGTTTAGGATTTGGTTTAACTTTATGCACAGATTTCTTCAATTATTTAAGAAGTGTTAATCTTGCATATCTCGCAGACGTACTCTCAAATAACGTATTAAATATGTTTGTGATTGCTATCATTTTATCATTTGTTTTACCTGATAATTTAGGTGAAGAAAAGGTAAAAGAAGTAGCTCAAGAAGAACCTAAAAAAGAATAGAAAAATAGGGTAAAAAAACGGACAATAAAAAGGCATTATAATATAATGTCTTTTTTATTATATGCTATAATAAAAATATGAATAATTATCTAATGACAGACCTCAATCCTAAACAAAAAGAGGCCTGTGAAGCAACCTCAGGACCATCTTTAATAATTGCGGGCGCGGGTAGTGGAAAAACCCGTGTTTTAACCTATAGAATTGCTTATTTAATTGACGTGATGGGTGTACATCCTTCATCAATTTTAGCTATTACTTTTACTAATAAAGCTGCAAAAGAAATGAGAGATAGACTTGAAAAATTAATCGGTACTAAAGCTAAGTGGGTTACCGCATCAACTTTCCATTCATTCTGCGCTAACTTTTTAAGAAAAGAAATAGGAATTCTAGGTAGATCTACTAGATTTACTATTATTGATGATGATGAAACTGAAAAGATAATTAAGAATATCTGTAAATCTTTAAACTATGATACTAAAGTAATTAAACCTGATTACTTTATTAACGCAATATCTAATATTAAATCTAGAATCAAAACTATTGATTCTTATGATCCTATGTTTAAAGATAAGATATTAAATGTCTATAACTTATATGAAGAAGAATTAAATAGAGATAATCTATTAGATTTTGATGATTTAATTTTATATGCCTTAAGAATACTTGAAGGATATCCTGAAGTACTTGAAAAGTATCAAAATATCTATCGTTATATTTTAGTGGATGAGTTCCAAGATACATCTAATATCCAATATGACTTTGTGAATATCTTAGCTAAGAAAAATAGAAATATCTTTATCGTTGGTGATGAGGATCAATCAATCTATTCATTCCGTGGAGCGAATATCAAAAACATTCGTAAGTTTATGAATGATTATCCTGAATATAAGAAATACGTTTTAGACCAAAATTACCGCTCTACAAAGAACATTCTTGATACAGCGAATAAACTCATATCTCACAATAAAGATAGGATTCCAAAGGATTTATGGACCTCTAAGAGGGAAGGCGAAGAGGTTAAGCTTAATCCTAGTGATTCTGACAAGACAGAATCAAGAGAAATTGTAAGAGAAATTGAACGTCTTCATAATTTTGCGGGAATTGATTATAAAGATATCGCAATATTATATAGAAATAACTATCTATCAAGAAACATAGAAAATGAACTTATCTTTAAACATATTCCATATAAAATTTATAGTGGTATATCATTCTATAAGAGAAAAGAAGTTAAAGATATGATTTCATATATGAGACTCGCTTTAGATGATGATGACTTCTATTCATTTAAAAGAGTTATTAATTCACCAAAGCGTGGTGTAGGTGAAACATCAATCGCTAAGATTGAAGATGTGATTAAACAGTATGGCTTAAGTGTAAAAGATGCCTTCGTTAATGCGGGCCTTCAAAAGTCTACCACAGCGACTATCACAGGCTTTTTCACTATGATAGATGAATTAAAGGCACTTCTTGAAAAACTCACTCTAAAGGAATTTTTAAACGAATTATATAAGATTACTGGTTATCAAGACTATGTTGATACACTTGATGATGACGAGGCTGAGACTAGAGAAGAAAACGTTAAGGAATTATTTAACGCTATTTTAGAAACTCAATCAGAGACAGTAAAAGAAACTTTAGAAGATTATTTAGATAACGTTACTTTAATGACTGACCTTGATTTAGAATCACCTGATGAAGATACAGTATCTTTAATGACTATGCACACATCAAAAGGACTAGAATTTAATACCGTATTCTTAATGGGCCTTGAAGATGGTATACTCCCATCTCCAAGAGCTTTCTTTGGACATGAAAAAGAAGAAGAAAGAAGATTATTCTATGTCGCATTAACACGTGCGAAAGAAAGGCTTTATCTTACATACGCTAAAGACAGATTTGTGAACGGACATTTTGAAGGTAGAAGTCCATCACCTTTCTTAAAAGAAATAATAGATAAGAGTATAATTAAACCAAAAGAAGTAAGTGCGGATTCTATAAGAAAATCTTATGAATCAGTTTATAATGTGAAGAAAGAAACCAAGAAAGGCAAATTCAACATCGGTGATAGAGTATATCACGATGTGTTTAAAGCCGGAGAAATTAAAGCTGAGGTTGAAGGCTTTTACATTATTAAATTTGATGAGATTAAATCTATGAAAAAGATTATTGTAGATCATCCAATGCTTAAAAAAGAGAAATAATGAAAATAGAAATATGTGGATATTCCGGAGCAGGCAAAAGCATGCTCGCAAAAGAACTAGGTAATCTATATAATATTCCAGTACTTCACTTAGATTCTATTAACTTTGAACCTAACTGGGTTGAACGTGATAGAACTTTACTTGAAGAAGATATTAGGAAGTTTATGAATGATAATGAATCATGGGTAATTGATGGTTCATATTTTGATAGGGTAAAAGAAAGATATAGCGAAGCTGATTATATTATTGTGATGAACTTCTCTCGTCTTAAATCTTTAAGAAGAATTCTTAAAAGGAATAAGACTTATAAAGGAATTAAAAGAGATGACCTCGCAGAGGGTTGTGACGAAAGATTTAGTTTATCCTTTATTCTTTGGGCTATGTTTGGTTCAAGGAAGAAAGAAAGAAGAAATAAACTAAAAAGTATATGCGAAACTTATAGTGATAAGGTAATATATCTTAAAAGCCAAAAAGATATAGATGTATTTTTAGGGAGGATTAAAAATGGAGGAAGCATTAAAGAGAATTAATGAATTAAAAGAATTAATTAATAAAGCTAATTATGAATATTACACTCTAGATAATCCTACAATCTCTGACTATGAATACGATATGATGATGAAAGAGTTAATTGAACTTGAGACAGAATACCCAAGTCTTAAGACTCCTGATTCACCATCTAATAGAGTAGGAGGAGAAGTTTTAACTAAGTTTGAAAAGGTTACACACGCTATTGAAATGAAATCTCTCGCAGATATCTTTTCATATGAAGAAGTATTAAGCTATGTAGATGGAGTAAAGAAAATTACGCAAGATGAATCATATTCACTTGAACTTAAGATAGATGGACTTTCTATTAGTTTAATCTATAAAGGTGGTGTACTCGTTGAAGCCTCGACTAGAGGTGATGGTGTAACTGGAGAAAATGTCACAAACAACGTTAAGACTATTAAATCAGTTCCTTTAAAACTTAAAGAAGATTTAGATATTGAGGTTAGAGGAGAAGTATTCTTATCTAAGGCTCAACTTGAAAAAATAAATAAAGAAAGAGAGGCTCAAGGTGAACCACTCTTTAAGAATGAAAGAAACGCAGCCGCTGGAACATTAAGACAACTTGATAGTAAGATTGTGGCTAAGCGTGGTCTTGATACATTTATGTATTATGTGGTTAAACCTGAGAACTATGGACTTAAGACTCAAACTGAAGCTTTAAAATATCTTAAATCTTTAGGTTTTAATACTAACCCTGTATCTAAAGAAGTTAATAAAGTAAGTGATATTCTTGAATACTTAGATGAAATAGATTCAAAGAGATTCGACTTTGATTATCCAATTGATGGAGTAGTATTCAAATATAATAAATTCAGTGAATATACTAGAATTGGTGAAACTGTGAAAAGCCCAAAATGGGCCATTGCGTATAAGTTCGCACCGCTTGAAGTTAAGACTAAAATTAAGTCTATTACCTTCCAAGTAGGACGTACTGGAGTTATTACTCCTGTCGCTGAATTAGATCCAGTTAATATTAGTGGATCAACTGTCGCACGTGCTACTTTAAATAACGAAGATTATATTTTAAGTAAAGATATTAGAGTTGGTGACTCAGTATACGTTAGAAAGGCCGCAGAGATTATTCCTGAGGTTGTAAGAGTAGAACTTAATGAAAGAGACGCATCATCTCTTCCATTTAAGATGATTGATACATGTCCTGAATGTGGAAGTATGTTACTCAGAAAACCTGGTGAGGCCGATTATTATTGTCTTAATGAAGATTGTCCTGCAAGATTAGTAAACCAAATTATTCATTTCGCATCTAGAGATGCTTATGATATTCAAGGTTTAGGTTCTAAAGTTGCAGAATTTATCTATCAAGAAGGATATGTTAAGACAATTGACCAAATCTTTACTTTAAAAGATTATGCTCAAACTATGATTTTAAAAGAAGGATTTGGAGAAAAGAGTGTAACTCAATTAATTGATTCAATTGAAAATAGTAAGAATCAAAACTTTGATAGATTAGTTTATGGTCTTGGTATTAAACAAGTAGGTAAAAAGGTCGCAAAAGTAATTTGCGAGAGATATCCTAATATTGATTTACTTATGGAAGCTAAAGAAGAAGATTTATCTTCTATTAGTGATATTGGAGATGTAATAGCTAAATCTGTTTATGATTATTTCCATAATGAATCAAATATAAATATGATTAATAAACTTAAATCTTTTGGATTAAATATGGTTTATGTGTCTTCTAAGAAAGAAGGAGAAACTGTCTTCACAGGTAAAACTGTAGTACTCACAGGAAGTCTTTCTAAATATTCTAGAGATGAAGCTTCTAAGATAATTGAAGATATGGGTGGTAAAACATCATCTTCAGTATCTAAGAAAACTGATTATGTTCTTTATGGTGAGGCTGCAGGTTCTAAACTTACTAAGGCTCAAGAACTTGGAATAAAGTTAATCACCGAAGAAGAATTTGAGGAAATGATTAATGGATAAAATTATAGTTAAAGGTGCAAGAGAAAACAATTTAAAGAATGTATCTTGTGAGTTTCCAAAAGATAAACTCGTGGTAGCCACAGGTGTTTCAGGGTCTGGAAAGACCTCTTTTGCGTTTGATACTATCTATAAAGAAGGTCAGAGAAGATACCTTGAATCTCTATCAAGTTATGCGAGACAATTTATTGGTGATATGGGTAAACCTGATTGTGATTCAATTGAAGGATTAAGCCCTGCGATTTCAATTGACCAAAAGAGTGGTTCTAAAAACCCAAGATCTACCGTTGGTACTGTGACTGAAATCGCAGACTATTTAAGATTACTCTTTGCGCGTATTGGAACTCCATATTGCCCTAATCATCATATTAAGATTGAACCACTTTCAATTGATGAAATGGTAGATGATTGTCTTAAATATGAAGGAGCTAAGATTACTGTATTAAGTCCTCTTGTAAGAGGTGAAAAAGGTACTTTTGAAAACCTCTTTGAACATTTACGTCACGCAGGCTATTCAAGAGTAATTGTTGATTCAGTAATGCAATCACTTGATGATGAAATTAATTTAAAAAAGACTGTAAAGCACGATATTTCATTAGTAATCGATAGATTAATAGTAGATGCTGAAGATAGACTTAGAATCAGTGACGCATTTAGTTTAGCTCTTAAAGAATCTGATGGTTTAGTAAAGATAATTATTAATGAAAAAGAAGAAAAGACATATAGTGCAAAACACTCTTGTCCTATATGTGGCTTTTCAATTCCTGATTTAGAACCTAAACTATTCTCATTTAACGCACCAGTGGGAGCTTGTCCTACTTGTGATGGCCTAGGTTTTAAAAGACATATTGATGTGGATTTATTAATCCCAGATAAAACTTTATCAATTAATGGTGGAGCTTTAAGAAAGTGGAGTAGTGAAGATACTATGACAATGGTATCTTTAATGGCTTTTATGAAGCAATTTGATATAGACCCTGATACTCCTTTTAAAGATCTTTCAAAAGAGAAACAAGATTTAATACTTTATGGTTCTACTGAGAACTATCAATATACATATTCATCTAAATCAACCGCATCAGTTCATATGGTTGATACTACATTTGAAGGTGTAGTGAATAATCTTGAAAGAAGATACTTAGAAACTAGTTCAAGATTTATTAGAGAATGGCTTGAACAATATATGGTTGATGATATCTGTCCATCTTGTAAAGGAAGAAGACTTAATGATGCGGCATTAAGTGTTTATATTAATGAATACAATATTGATGATTTAGCAAGAATGAGTATTGTTAAGTTAAGTGAAACACTTAAAACTATTAAGTTAACTGAAAGAGAAGAAAAGATAGCTCATATGATTATAAAAGAAATCATCAATAGATTAGATTTTCTCGCAAATGTTGGACTTGATTATCTTACACTTAATAGAGCGTCTAATAC
>JAEEXP010000056.1 GCA_016287865.1 Caryophanales bacterium | reverse complement strand
AGAGATATTAGACATATTACTTTCAGTAAGATGCAATATCTTCCAGTTAAATTCTTTGATACAAATAAATATGGAGATATCATGAGTAGATATACAAATGATATCGACACATTAGACCAATTTATTACTCAAACACTCCCAGGATTATTATCTGGTGTACTTACATTAAGCATTATTCTAGTTATGATGATTATCAATAACTGGTTTATGACTCTCTTAGTTTTATTTATTCTTGGAACTATCATGTTTGGAATGAGTTTCTTAATGAGAGGCTCAAGAAAACACTTTATGGGTCGTCAAATGCTTGTAGGTTTATCAAATGGTTATATTGAAGAGATGATTGAAGGTGCAAGAGTAGTACAAGTATTCAACCATCAACACAAAGCTATTAATGAATTCGCAGATATTTCTGAAAGATATAGAATTGAAGACCAAAAAGCTAATTCTTTTGCGAATACTATGATGCCTCTAGGCGCAAACCTTGTAAGACTTCAATTCGTAATTGTAGCCTTAATTGGTGCAGTAGTAGTAGCTAAAACCGATTATACAGTTGGTTTACTTGTCGCATTCCTCTTACTCACAAACTCATTCAGTAACCCAATTACTCGTATGACTCAACAAGTTAACTTAATCGCTTTAGCCGGTGCTGGATCTAAACGTATCTTTGATATTATAGACGCAGAACCTGAAACTGATGATGGTTATGTAACACTTGTTAATGCTAAGGTTAATGAGAATGGCGAAATAGAAGAAACTGATGAAGTAACTCATACTTGGGCATGGAAACATCCTCATAAAGAACTTGGAACTACTACATATACACTTCTTAAAGGTGACATCGTTATTGATGATGTAGATTTCTCATATAATCCAGATAAACAAATTCTATTTGATATCTCAATCTGGGCTAATCCTGGCCAAAGAATCGCTCTTGTTGGTGAAACTGGTGCTGGAAAGACTACTATCACTAATCTTTTAAACAGATTCTATGATATCGCTGATGGTAAGATTAGATATGATGGTATAAACATCAATAAGATAAAGAAATCTGATTTAAGACGTTCTTTAGGTTTAGTTCTTCAAGAAACATCACTCTTTACTGGAACTATTAAAGAAAACATTAAATTAGGTAAACCTGATGCAACTGATGAAGAAGTAGTTGCCGCAGCTAAGCTTGCTAATGCTGACTCATTCATTAGAATGATGAAAGATGGTTATGACACTATGCTTGTAAGAGCTGGTGAAAACTTATCTCAAGGTCAACGTCAGTTACTCGCAATCGCTCGTGCAGCTATCGCAGATTGTCCTGTACTCATTCTTGATGAAGCCACATCAAGTATTGATACTCGTACAGAATTAATTGTTCAAAAGGGTATGGATGAACTTATGAATGGAAGAACTACATTCGTAATCGCTCATAGACTTTCAACAATTCAAACATGTAACGCTATTATGGTTATGGATCACGGAAGAATCATTGAAAGAGGTAACCATAAAGAATTAATTGAAAAGAAAGGTGTATACTACAGCTTATACACTGGTAAATTTGAATTTGAATAGGAATATAGGGATATTTGTATATCCCTTATTTCTATGATATAGTAGGTATTGTATGGAGAGAAAACAATCATTTATTTTCATTTTAATCGTATATTTAGTTGCGATAATTGTAGGAGGTATTGGATACCTTTTATTAAGAAGCGCTATTGAAACTGATAATGAATTCTTAAGAATTCTTATCTGTAGCGCATTTATGGACGTTATTGCGACATTAATTGTCTATGTATTTAGTTTATTTGTGAAGAATACATCGCTTTATGACCCATACTGGAGTGTGTGGCCATTTGTATTAGTACTCTTCCCAATGATTATGGAAGCTGATATGTGGAATATCACAAACATTTTAATGTTTATTGTGCTTTCATTCTACGCAATTAGACTCACACTTAACTGGGCTATTAGATTTAAGGGTTTAAAACATGAAGATTTTAGATATAACGAATATAGAAATAAACTTCATCCAGTTTTATTTGAACTATTAAACTTCTTTGGATTTATGTTTATGCCTACAGTTTTAGTATTCTTAGGTTCTATTCCGCTACTCGCATGTTTGGTATACGCAAAAGAATTTAATGGACTATATGTAATTGGACTCCTTATCACATTGATTGGTGTAATGTTTGAAATATTCGCGGATTTTGATGTAGAAGAATTTAAAAAGGATGAAAATAATAGAGGTAAAACTCTTCAAACTGGTATCTGGAAGTATTCAAGACACCCTAATTATTTAGGTGAAATGACTATTTGGACTGGATTTATGGTACTTGGTTTAATGGTATGTGTAGTTAATAAACTAGATATTTGGTGGTTAATGATCATTGGATCAATCCTAATTGATATATTATTTATCACTTATTCAGCTCCAAGAATGGATAAGAGAATGCTTGAAAGACACGCTGACTATAAAGAATATATGGAGAGAACTAGTTTCTTACTATTATTCCCTCCAAAAAGGAAGTAGAAGTATATATGAGAAAAAGAACTAATTTAAACTATGACTGGTACTTTAAGGAAAGATTTGAAGAATCTGACTTAAAAGTAGGTAATTTTACTGGCTTTAGTAAGGTAGATTTACCACACACTCAAAAACTCATGCCATACAATTATTTTGATTTGGATGATTATTTATTCGTCTCTACCTATAAAAAGCTCTTAAATGTCAAAAAAGAGCCTAATAAGTCATATATTATTAGCTTTTTAGGTATCGCACAAAGATCTGAGATTTATTTAAACGGAATAAAGCTTAATGAGAATAAATGTGGATACAATCAAATTGATTTAGATATTACTAAAGAATTAAAAGATGGTGATAATGAATTAACCGTAGTTGTTTCATCTAAAGAAGAAAACTTCCCACCATTTGGCTTCTGGGTAGATTACCTTGGATATGGTGGAATCTATAGAGAAGTTTATCTATATGAAACAGGTGAAGACTATATCATTGATCCATTCCTATATACTACAAATCTTCTAAATGAAAATAGAAAATGGAACTTTAGAGTTAACTTTAAAAATAATAATTCTCATAAAGTTAACTTATTAGTTAAAGATTCTAAAACAGAAGTTATTAACTCTACTTTCACGGCTAAAACTGGGGAAGAAATTAGTGATAAACTAAGTGAAGTAGAATTATGGGATTTAAATAATCCAAAACTCTATGATGTAGAAATATCTTTACTTAATGATAAAGATATAGTAATTGACTCAGTTGAGTTCAAGTATGGCTTTAGAGAAGTTAAAGGTGATAGAAAAGGCTTCTATCTTAATGGTAAAAAAGTCTTAATTAGAGGACTTGATAGACATCAATCATGGCCATATGTTGGATACGCAATGCCTGTCTCTATGCAAAGAAGAGATGCTCAAATCCTAAAGTATAAACTTGGATGTAACTGCATGAGAATGTCTCATTATATGAACCATCCAGAATTCTTAAATGAATGTGATAGAATTGGTTTACTCGTTTATGAAGAATTCCCAGGTTGGCAACATATTGGTGATGAATCTTGGAAAGCTCAAGCAATGTCAAATTTAGACTCTATGATACTCCGTGATAGAAATCATGCATCAATCGCATTCTTTGGTGTAAGAATCAATGAATCTAAGACAGATATAGAGTTTAATAAGGCTTGTTATAAGAGAGCGAAAGAACTAGATCCATCAAGAATTATTACAGGAACTCATGCAAACGCACATGAAAAGGATGTTTATGACTGCTACTCATATAATAACTTCTGGCTTGAATTAACTCCAAAAGTATTATTTAAGAAAAGACAAGTCACAAACCCTAAGAATCCTTATTTAATTACTGAATATTGTGGACATATGCACCCAAATAAACCATATGATAGTGAGTCAAGAAGAGTAGATACTGCAAAAATCCACGCTAAAATCATTGAAAAGGTTGAAAAAGAAGGCGATTTATTCGGCGCAATGGGTTGGGTAATGGCTGACTATAATACTCATAAATTCTTTGGTGTAAATGATATGATTTGCTACCACGGTGTACTCGATATGAACCGTAATGAGAAGGTAACTTCATATGTATATCAAGCATTAAGAGATAAGAAGTACCCATTCCTTGAGGTTGATACTGACTTCGCTGAAGGTGAATATGATGCATCTAGACTCTATCCACCAAGAATATATACTAACTGTGATAAGGTCGAAGTATATAAAGACGGAAAGTATCTAAATGAATACAATATTAAAGGAAATAGCATTAAAGACCACATAATTACTGTCTATGACTTTATTGGTAATGAACTAGTAGAGGAATTCCATGAGTCAGAAAGATATCAGAAATCCTTTAAAAAGACCCTAAAATACCTATTAGACAATAGTTATAACAATTTAGTCGCATTATTCTTCCATTCAGATATGATTCATGTGAAGAAGAACCTTAAATATGGTGAACACTATATGAGAGGCATCACAAGATGCAACTATGAACTTAAAGGATATATTGATGGCAAGCAAGTTGCGACTAAATATATCGCATTCGGTGCCCTAGACCACCTAGATATCACAAGTAGTAGTAATTCATTTGAAGTAGAAGATACATACGATATCGTAAGTGTAACTGTCACAGCTAAGAATAAATGGGGTAATACTTTAAGATATTTACCTGATGTAGTAGAAGTATCTTATAGTGATGGTTTAGAGTTAATTGGCCCAGCTAAATTATCACTCATTGGTGGCAATGCCACATTCTATTTCAAGAATAAAAATAACGCTCCATCTAAAGAATTTGTTGAAGTTAAATCTGATAGATGTGAGACAGTAAGAAAAGATTTACTTATTAATATTAAATAATATATATAATAATACTAATAAGGAAATGTTTTAAAAGGAGGTATTTATGATTATTAAAAACTCATTCTATAAACTAACCGCAGTAAACTTAAAAGACCTACCAAAAGATGGACTTCCTGAGGTTGCTTTTGCGGGTAGATCTAATGTAGGTAAAAGTTCATTCATTAATTCGATAAGTAATAATAATCATCTCGCAAGAGTGTCTAAAACTCCTGGAAAAACTATTACTTTAAACTACTACCTTATTAATAATGAATTCTATTTCGTTGATATGCCTGGATATGGTTATGCTAAAAGAGGTATGGAATCACTAGAATTCTTTAATACTAAGACAGATGTTTATTTAAAAGAAAGAAAAGAACTTAAGCTAGTATTACTTTTAGTTGATTCAAGACAAATCACTGAAGATGATAAACTTATGAATAATTATTTAAAAGAAATGGGAATCAACTATTTAGTAATAGCTACTAAACTAGATAAGCTTAAAAGAAATGAAATTAAACCTAGATTTAGCGCTATAGTTAATGAACTAGAACTTGAAAGTGATAAATTATTATTCTATAGTTCACTTACTAAAGAAGGAAAAGAAGCGATACTTTCTAAGTTTGATGAACTAATAAATTAATTTATTATTGACTTTATATTTCACTCATTTTAAAATTAATTAAGCAATGACGTAGAGGAGTAATAAATACTCGCTTATAGAGAGGAATTGATGGTGTAAATATTCCAGAAAGAGGTTTATGAAGGTTGCTACTGAGCTAAAAAAGACTTATGTCTAATATTTAAGAGCTACATTTATGTAGAATTAAGGTGGTACCACGGATACTATTATTCGCCCTTAAAACTTAATGTTTTAGGGGCGCTATTTTTGTTTATAAGGAGAAGATTATGATAGATTTAAAGACAAAGTATGATCACTTAGAAGTTGAAGAAGGAAGATATTCTAAGTGGATCAAAGAAAAGATTTATGAAGCAGGAGATGGAAGTGCAAAGAAACCATACACTATCGTTATACCTCCACCAAATGTAACTGGAATACTTCATATCGGACATGCATTCGACTTTTCACTCCAAGATATAATTATCAGACGTAAGAGAATGCAAGGATATGACGCACTATATTTACCTGGTATGGACCATGCTGGTATTGCTACACAGGCAAAAGTAGATGCTAAACTCAAAGCTCAAGGTATTTCTAGATATGATTTAGGCCGTGAAAAGTTCTTAGAAGTTGCGTGGGATTGGAAACATGAATACGCTAAGACTATTAGAACTCAATGGGCATCTCTAGGTTTATCTTTAGACTATTCTAAAGAAAGATTTACTCTTGATGATAATTTAAATAAATCAGTAATCAAAGTCTTTAAGACTTTATATGATGAAGGATTAATCTATCATGGTACTCGTATGATCAACTGGGATACAGAAGCTTTAACAGCATTATCTGATATCGAAATTGAACATAAAGACACTGAAGGTGCTTTATATCATATTAGATATCCATACGCTGATGGTAAGGGTGAAATAGTTGTCGCAACTACTCGTCCTGAGACAATGTTCGCAGACCAAGCTGTTATGGTTAACCCAGAAGATGATAGATATAAAGACGTTATTGGTAAGAATGTAATTTTACCTATTAGAAATGTTGAAATTCCTATTATTGCGGATTCATATGTAGAAAAAGAATTCGGAACTGGCGCAGTTAAAGTAACTCCTGCACATGATCCTAATGACTATGAAGTGGGTAAGAGACATAATCTCGATATGCCTGAATGTATCAATGAAAAAGGTATAATGACTAGTCTTGCTGGTAAATATGAAGGCTTAGATAGATTTGAATGTAGAAAACAACTAGTAGAAGAACTTAAAGCTCAAGGCTATCTTTTAAAGATAGAACCTATTATGCACGCTGTAGGATATAGTGAGAGAACTGGCACAATGGTTGAACCTCGTATCTCTCAACAATGGTTCGTTAAGATGAAACCTCTCGCTGAAAAAGCTTTAAAAGAATCTAAAGTTAACTGGGTACCTGAAAGATTTAGAGATACTTGGAGACAATGGATGGAAAACATTGAAG
>JAEEXP010000055.1 GCA_016287865.1 Caryophanales bacterium | reverse complement strand
TGATTATTTCGAAAATAATGTTGCTACACCTCTATCTTATATAACTCATGATAAAAGTGTTGATTATAAAGAATATATTGAAATAGTAATGAAAGATCCTAAATCTGCATTAGTTAAACTATTAGATCTACAAGATAATCTAAATATTCTAAGTCTTAATGAACTTAATGAGAAGAACTATGAAAGAGCTGTTAGATATTTAGGTTATATGAAAATGATTAATGATAAATATCATTTCATAGAAAATGCTCAATTATATAGAGAAGAATTCAATAAAATGATGAAAGAATTGAAACCACATTATTACATTATGGAATACAAAAGATTAGTTAAAACTTATGACCATTGTTTCTTTGAAATGTACTGGAATAATGCGTGGGTAGATAATCCTTGGGTATATAGTGGGTGGAATGATTATGATTGGTTTGAAGAAATTAGCGAAGAAAGAGCTATTGAACTAACCAAGACATATACTGTATCTCAAATTGATATAGATTTAAAAGAAAATAAACCATTATATTAATTGCTCTATTTGTGAATATATATTATATAATATATATAACGTGCAGGAGTTATTATGAAGAAGTTTAAATATTTACTACTTGTTGTATGCATGTTTTTATTAGTCGGTTGTAATAAAATAAGTTCTACAATTACTAAGATTAATTCTAAAACTAATCCAACAAGTGAAACAATTACTACTAAAAAACCTACTCAAAGTAGTTCAAGTATAATTAATCAAACTAGTAGTACTACAAAAACTAAAACACAAGGAACCACAGTTAAGCCTATAGAAGAATTAACTATTTCAGAATTAGTTAATGAAACTGAAATTGGTAAAAAAGTTAAATTCAGAGGCACACTAATTAAATTCATCACAGATAGTATGGATAAACTAATGATATTTAGTGATGGATTAAATTATGTATCTGTGAGAGTCGCATCATCTAACGCTCACGCTACATCACGCTATGAAAACTGTGATTATGAAGTAGTTGGTACTACTCAAAGAAACGCTAATAATAAGATTGAAGTTAAATATGAATCAGTAGAAAACTTAACTTCAACACCAGTTTCTTTTGATTATTCAAAACTCGCAGTTAAAAAGAATTCTATTAAAGAAGTATATGATTCACTTAAAACTATTACTTTAAATAAGAAAGGCAATGGAATTGGTGAAGTAGTTACTTTTGAAGGTATCGCTTTATCTACTGATAGATCTGATTCAAATAGTAAGGCAGTATTCTATGATAATCAAAATGTAATTACTGTAATAAATGTTATTAATGGTAAAGAAAAGAAGATAGTAGATGCAGTTAATGATATTGATAAACAATTTGAAATTACTGGCATTATTTCAATTCTTAATAATCATCCATCTATTCAACTTTTAGATATTAAATCTAAAGATACTACTATCACAATTGATTACTCTAATGTAGTAGAGGTTAGTCCATCATATTTCGTGAAGTGGTATCACTTATCTGATAAACAAAATGATCCATCATTTGATGACTTCAGTAAACTCTATAAGATTACTGGATACGTTAATACTGATGGCTCTAGAACTAGCGCATATTATTTAGGCCTTACTGATAAGGCTAATGGTGATATGACTGATTCAAACACAGCTAAGAAAGCTCAAGGCGTTTATATGATGAACTATTTAAACATCAAGCCAAGTGATCTAGTTTTAGAAGAAATCGCTGATTCATACGATAATGATATAGAACTTACTTTATACGCATCACTCTTCCAATACGATACTCAAAATCATGCGTGGAAAGTGTTTATCTATGAAAATCTAATTACTGAGAATAAAGAATAAGGATGTCCCAAATTATGGACATCCTTTCTTTCAACTTTATTCTATAATTAAGGTGTCATTAAAAAAGTATGTTGTGTTTGTTCTCTAATTCATAGTTTAGATTATACATTTATTTACCTCCTTTCTTGGCCTACAATTAGTAGGCCTTTTTCTTTGAAAATACTATATAATTAATATAGGAGATTTAATTATGGATGATTTTGAAAGAATGGTAGAAGAAGAACTAAATGAATTAAAAGAAAAAGCTTTAGCTACTAAAGACGCTAAAGATGAATATGAATACGGAATTCATTTAGTAATGTTTGAACGTTATGAAGAAGGATTTAAATATCTAAAGATGGCTTCAGACAAAGGCTTAAGTGACGCTAAATATTCTTTAGGATTATATTATGAAAATGGCATCGGTGATGAAACATCATTTGATAAAGCTAAAGAGTTATATGAAGAATTAATCAATGAAAATAGTGCCTATGGTTATAAAGGTTTAGGTGATTTATATTTCTTTGGAAATATTGGTAAAACTCCAAATAAAACCAAAGGTATTGAACTCTATAAGAAAGGTATTAAAGACGGAGTTAAAGATGCATATGTATGTCACTTTGACTTAGGTTTAGTTTATAAGTATGGTGACGGAGTTAAAAGAGATCCAGCTAAAGCTTTCTATCATATGAGTAAAGCTTATGAATCTATGGATGATCCTGAGATTGATTTAGTTCTTGGTGAAGCATATCTTTATGGAATTAATGGTGCAGAACTAGACTTAAATAAAGCTCATGACCATTTACTTGAATTCAGTACTCATATCAATCAGGATGATAGAGACTTAATTAATGAATTCAATGATATTACCGCAAGATGTACTAATAAAGAATTCTTAGATAAATTATTTAAAGACATAAAAGAACATGAAGAACATGAACATGATGAGGATTGTGACTGCGGATGTCATCACCATCATGAATAAAAAAAGAACTCGCGCGAGTTCTTTTTTATTTATTCATTCAATGAAATTAATGCCTGAGATGGAAGGTAGAACAACCATACATAATTAAATGGTAGATTACTAATGAATTCAATATAGATGAGTCCCATATCTTTTAAGAATCCATATGCTACCCCAAGGTCACACATTATAAATAGTAATAATCCTATAGATACAGTCTTAAATAATTTAAAGTTAGTAAAACTAAATATTGCGTTAGTTATAAGCAAAGTTCCATAGATACATGATTCAATAATAACCATATTCAAGTTATCTTTTAAAAGAATAATAACACTGGTTAATGAACCAATGAGTAGTAATCCAATATATGATAAATGGATAATAGCTTTCCTCTTTTCTTCATTTTTAAATATTAAGAAGAAGTAAACTAGTTGAGTAATGATAAAGAATATCATTCCAACCTCTATATATTTATTTAACACAAGAATAAATAAATCAGCGATTAGAGTATTAAATAAAGCTACCGTAATTATTAGTTGATCATCTTTTTTGAATGAAGAATAAATTGAATAGATAAACGCAATTACTACTCCCATATATTGAAGTATTCTATTATTAGGGAATACAAATACCGCAAACGGGAATAGTATTAGTTCTATTAAGATGAAAACGATAGTCACTAATTTGTTTTTCATAACTAAATTATAAAGAAAAGTTATGCATTATTCAATATATATATTGAAATACTAGAAAAAGAGACTATAATATTATTAATAATTTTTAGGAGGAATATAATAAATGGTTAAATGGTTCAATGAACAAAGCAACGTTTTAAAATTTATTCTTTTAATCTTACCAGTTGTTGGATGGGTTTGTGAATTAATTTTAAGATGGAGCGCCGTAGCTGAAGAAGCATCTGTAAAGAATATTGTTGTAGCATTAATTTACACATTCTTCGGATGGGCTTGGGTACTTGGACTTGTTGATGCTATCTTAGCATTACTCGACAAGAAGTTATTATTCCAATAATTTAAAAGAATAAAGGATTTAATTCCTTTATTTTTTTGTCTAAATGTGAAAATTGTATATATCAAAATAGTAAAAATAAGCAATTGATATAGATTTTTATTGATAAAAATAGCAAATTATATTATAAATATAATCAGTAAAAACAAAAGGAGAAAAATATGAAAAAAATATTAAGCGTATTTTTAGCATTATTTGCTGCTTTATTTCTTGTTGGTTGTAAAGATAAAACAACTGGTACTCAAACTCAAGCACCTCAAACTCAAGGTACTCAAGGTACACAAGGAACTCAAGGCGGACAACAATCTTCAGTAACTCCTACTACTAAGACTGCTGAAGAATTAAAGGCTGAATTACTTGCTAAAGCTCAAGATCAATTAGTAGAAAGCTTTAAAAATGATGAAGCATCTACTATTAGATTTGAATTTGAAACTAACTTTAATATTTCTACAACAACTACTCAAAAGATTAAAGCTGGTGAAGAAACTAAAGTTTTAGAATCTGAAAGAAAGGACCAAGTTGAAGTTATTAATCTTGCTGGAAAACTTTCTGTTGTATTCGAATTAGATCTCGTAACTAAGAATATTGGTTTAGGATTATATGTTAGCGACTTCAGTTTTGAATTTGAAGGTGATCACTTAAAATCACCTTTAAAAGATATTTTATTAGCTAAAGAAGCTGTTGGTGAAGAAGGCCAAGATGGTTATCAACCTGCAGAATACTTTGATTCATTCTATGTTGAATTATTCCTTGATTCACTTTCAGTATTATCAATTAAGTTATCTCAAAACATTAGAACTATTGCTTTAAATGTTGTTGAAGAAACTATGGATATTGGTCAAACTGCAAAAAAGGATGAACAAGGTAATCTTGTTATGGAAGATGGTCACTATGTTATGATTGATGATCCTGAAGATATTGAAGCTAAAGAAGAGGCATTAGGCATGATTGATATGCTTCTTCCAGAAAGAGAAGCAGGTTCAAAATTAACAGATTATGTTCTTGTATTCGACATTGAAGAATGGGCAAAGGCTCCTGAAGCTTTAAAAGAAGATGCAACTGATTTTGAAAAAGCTCAATATGCTCTTCAAACTCAAAAGAATCAAATGTATGGCACAGTTGTTGGTATGGCTGCTTCACCAATGATTCCAACTACTATTAAAGGCATTATAGATATGGTTAGCGCTATGCTTCCTGCTGAAGGCGAAGAAGAAGAAAACGAAACCGGACCTTTAGCACAAGGTACTGAACCTGAAGCAACTGAAGGCGAAGATACAAATGAAACTGAACCTGAAGCAACTGAAGGCGAAGAAGAGGAAGAAGGTGGAATATCTTCTATGATTAACATGGTATTAGGCATGTTACATGTTCCATTCAGAGTAACTGAAGAAGAAGCTCAAAAGATATTAGCTGGTGTTTCTGTTCTTGGTTTATATGCTTATAACAAAGCTGAAATCAGTGAAACTGCTACAGGTTATAAATTTGAACTTGAAGTAGATTTAGTTAATGACAAGTTAGATCCTGAAAGTGAACTCACATTAATCGATGTAATTCCTATGTTATTTGATTTAGACGAAGAAGAGGAAGAAGAAAATGAAACTGGACCTTTAGCACAAGGTACTGAACCTGAAGCAACTGAAGGCGAAGAAGATGAAAATGAAGAAAGAGATTTGGTTTTCGAAAACTTAGGAATAACATTTGGTGCTCAACTCAATTTCGCAGATGCTAAATTCTCTGAATTCTCTATTTCATTAAATTTAGCTGGCAAGTCTACTGAACCAGATAAAGATGAATACACTAACGCAGCAAATAGTGGTGTCATTCTCGTTGATACAGTGCTTGAAGATGAAGCAACTGCTGGTCTTGATTTTTCATTCAAATATTCTAATACTCTTCAAATTGAAAGCCCAATCACTGAAGAATCTGTTGCTGGTGTAGATTACATTGACCTAACTCCAATGTTTGGCGGAATACTTGACCTTCTAATCATGAAGATGACAAGTAAGCAGGTAGAAGGCCCAGTTTTATCTGGTCAACCTAAATAAACACACAAAGATATTAAAATAATCTAAATAATATACCCTATGTCTTATTGATATAGGGTATTTTTTATTTTATAACTTTAATATTTTATTAAAAGATTATAAAATAATATTATGGAAGACAAATTAGTAAAAAAATATAAACACATTCTTTTGTTGAATTTAATAATACTCATTCTATCCACTCTGGTAGATATTTTTCTATTTGTGTATGTATTATTAGATTTAATTAAAAATCCTGAGACATTAGTAAAATATACCGAAATAGTTTCATTTGTTTTAATCTTTGTTGGTTTGATATTTATTATTAATCAAACTTTAAAACATATTATTAGAGGAAAAAGTGAAACTATAAAATACGCTAAAGAAAAAGAAGCTCAAATTGGAACTCTTGGCGTATATATAATGATTCTTGCGATATATATGTTCTCATATTCATTAATTAAGGCAATTGGATTAATTAATAACTATAACATCTTATCGCTTATTATTGTAGCATCACTTATTATCCCAGCTGGACTAAATGCGTTTATTTCAGTTATGACACTCAAATTAAGTGCTTCATTCTATCAATTAAAGGAGAATAAAAATGCCTAAACTAATCTCAAAAATATTAAGTAAATTAATCAATAGAGTCACAAATGGTAAAGAAATCAATGCGGGTGACCCTGAACTTGAAAATATTAAAATTCACGATAAAATTAAAGAATTATGTCTTAAGACCGCAGCTGAAGGCGCAGTTTTGCTCAAGAATGAAGGAGAAGTTCTACCATTAACTAAAAAAGACGAGATAGCGGTATTTGGTCGCTGTGCTTATGATTATTTCTTTTGTGGATATGGTTCAGGCGGTGGAGTAGTTAAAGAATATACCACTAACCTTTATGATGGATTTGATAAATACAACATTAAAGTAAATGAAACTTTAAAGAAATATTATGTTGATTACTCAATTAATAATCCTAAAGATGATGGTTTCTGGGGTGCTTGGCCTTTAAACTATGAAGAAGCTCCTTTATCTTTAGACTTAGTTAAAGAAGCTAAAAAGACTTCAACTAAAGCTTTAATAATTATAGGTAGATCAGCTGGAGAAGATAGAGAATGTAAGTTAATTAAAGGATCATATTATCTTACTGATGAAGAAGAGAATATGATTAAACTAGTTACTCAAGAATTTGAAGATGTAATATTAGTTCTTGATATTGGTAATATTATGGATCTTTCATATCTTGAAAAATATAATATTAAGTCTGTATTACTTTCTCTTCAAGGAGGTCAAGAAGGAGGCAACGCAATAGGCGCTAACTTATCAGGAGCTATTCCTCCATCAGGTCATTTAACTGATACTATCGCAAAATTGTATGAAGATTA
>JAEEXP010000054.1 GCA_016287865.1 Caryophanales bacterium | reverse complement strand
ACTCTTCTGAAATCAATGGTATTGAAAGAATCTTCGCATATGAATACTACAAGACAAATGAATTTAAATTCGAAGACTTCGCAGTAGGTAAGAAGATTATTATTTCAGTACTTCCAAGTGAAAATGACTTCGTATATGATCTAAATGATGTTAACGCTGTTGAATGGACAGTTAGAATTGTTAAAGGCTTTAACATTCATGACGTTAGAGAATTATGCGTACTTGAACAAAATAGCACTAGACATGATTGGGATTCAATCAAAGCTGAATTAGGTTTAACAAATTGTAGACCATCAGCAATCATCCTTCACGATGATATGAAAGTTACAAAAGACTCACTTCCATCAAGTATGACATTTACGCTTGATGATAATTATCAAATTTTCTATCAACATGATGATTACAATAATAAAAACCCATTCACTCCTGAACAAGCAAAAGATATTATTGGTGTAGAACTTTCAAGAACATTCATCTACAATGAATTAAATAACTCTCAAGAATATGGTATCTTCCGTTATGACATGAATGATAATGAATCATTCGCTATTCATGGTAACTTCTATAGTATCGACCTTTCAAGTCTCCCACTAGTATGCGCATTTGAGCCAACAGGATATGCAGGAGATTTAGCTTACTATGGAGAATATATGTCTAAGTTATCATTCCTAGACATTCGTGGTGTTGGAGACGCAACTGAAAGCGAATCAGAAGACGAAACATTCACATTCGAAAACTTCCAAGTTAAAGGTAATACAGCTCCACTTCAAGTAAAGGTTGATTCATCAACTACAATGAAGACAGGTGAAGATGAACCAGTATTTGGTGGAGGCATTATCTTCGTTAAGACTAATAGATGCCATGCTAATATAACAAACATCAACGCTCATGCATGCTTCATATCATTCTATAGTAGAGACTATACAGTAGTTAACTATACAAATGTTAAAGCATATGATAGTTTCTTAAATGGTTTATTCGTAAATGGAGAATCTACAAACAACTTAGTTGATTGTCATATGAAACGTGCCGGCGGACCTTTAATGCTTCTTGTTCAAACAGTTACAGGCGATGAAAGCACACCTCTTATCCCTAGAGTTACTGCTGATGATGCATCTACATTTGAATGCTTTGTAACTGGTGGAGAACTATGGTTCACTAGAAATCAGGCTGACGTTACAACTCTCAAGGGATTTGATGCATTGTTAAATATGAATGGTAAGACATTTATGAAAGATGGAAAGCACAACTTAATCGCTTTATCGATGAAGTTAAATAATGAAGGCGATATTACTAACCAAGCATTAATGTCTTATAAAGGAACAGGTATTAATAAGATAGCTGGTGATTCAGAATATGAATATGCGAAGATTGTAGATAATTATACTCATGCTCCAGTAGCTAAATTTGATAACTTAATCACATTCTTAAATCCTGGAAATCCAAGTCTTGAATATGCTGGTATTTATAAATTTGATTCATCATACAATATGGCTAAGATTAACGCAAATGAAATCGCTAATGCTAACTATATCGCAATCTATGTATTCGGTATGGGTGTATTCACAGAACTTTGGGATAATCCTACTGCTTAATTAAAACAATATAAAAGGACTTCAATCACGAAGTCCTTTTTCTTTTCTCTTTATTGCCTTAAAATCGCCTCTATAAAAGAATTTTTATAGTTTTATGGAAGATTATTCAAAACTTGCTATAATAAACTAAAAGGAGACATTATATGAAATCAAGACTGACTAAACTTTTTAGTTTACTAATCTTTATGTTTACACTAGTTCTTTTAGTAGGTTGTGAATTCCCATTTAGTTTTAGTCCAACTAATTCAAACACTACTAAGAATCCATCTCAAAGTATTGAACCAAGAGAACTTAAATATGGATTCTATACTATTGAAGATGGCGTAGAAGATTTATCATTCCTAGAGGGTTATCCTTGGATTAATACCTCTATTGAAGGAGTTATGGCTAAGATTAAAAGACCTGAGGCTAAAGATGATTTCTATGCTTATACAAATTATGAATATCTAAAAGATTATAAAATGCCTGATGGAAAAGATAAATATGGTGGGTCTATATTTGAAGGTGACGCTTTAACTCAGGCAAAGATTAATGCAATATTAAATGAAAAAGGCTCGGCTTTAAATAGAATTTATACATTATTACATGAAGGAAGTGCTGCTTCTTTAAAAGCTGAAATAGAAGCTACTATGTCATTAACTGATAGAGAAATAGCCAATCTATTTAAATCAAAAGAAATGTTCTATGCGACTATTAATCAATTAGAAATAAGAGATGAAGATGAGGGGCTTTATATCACTTTATCTGTTCAATCTGGTGAAAATCTACTCATTTCATATGATTATGCAAGTTATTACAGTGATCAAGCTGATGAGTTTGCTGAAGCATTAAATGAAGTCGCAATAGCTATGGGACTTCAAATAGATGATTCACTAAATTTCATTAAAACTAACTTAACTAAACTTGGCGAATTCTATGAAGACATATTTAATCAAAGTGGAGAAGCGTATAACGGAACTGTTGGTGAAATGGATTCTGTATATAATGGCTTTATTGATTTAAAATCTGGCTTACTTGATTTAGGATTCAGCGATGATCAAGTAGTTGTTTGTGATAGATCAGCTAAAATGTTATCAAATGAAATAGATAAAGAAATCCAAGATAATGGTTATGGTTTAATCAGAAATATGATTGTTTTATCTAAGATATACTATTATAGATACTTTATCGGCGTAGAAAACTTCTTAAATCTCTATAGAGAATCATTAGATGATATTGAGGGATTTGATGAATACAACATTACTGATACTACATCGGTAGATGATTTTGTTCTAAATATCATCAAAAATAGATATGCCGAAGTATTAAGCAGAGAATTTTCATTAAGATATGCAAATAACCCTTCAAGACAAATTATTGCAAATATCATTGAAGAAGTAATTGCTGAATACAAATTATTATTAGCTGAAAATGACTGGTTAAGTGAAACAACCAAAGCAAAAGCCATTGAAAAGTTAGACGCAATGACATATGTAGCATATTTTGAAGATGGACTATTAAACACAGACTCATTTGAATCTACAAGTACTGACTTAATTGGACTATATGAAGACTACTATGATTATGTTCTTACATATTATGATCTCGTTAACGTCGGAGTTTTAACTGGAATGCCTCCATACGAAACAAATGCTTCTTATTTTCCAAGAAACAATAGATTCGCTATTACTTATACAATTGTTTCTTCATATATTGATAATGAGAATATAAAGAAAGAATATATTTATGGTTCAATCGGTACAGTAATCGGTCATGAGATATCACATGGATTTGATTCTATAGGTAGTCTATATGATAAAGATGGCAACTATACAAACTGGTGGACTGATGAAGATAGAACTGCGTTTGAAGAAAGAATACAAAAAATCATTGATTTATTTGATAAGAAACTATTCTCATTCAAAGATCACAACCTAATTGGTAAACAAGTTGACGGTGAAGTTACTGCCGATTTAGGTGGTATGAAAGTAATGCTTAGACTCATGTCTAAACTTGAAAACCCAGACTATCAAGAATTCTTCAAAGCTTATGCAACACAATATTCCTATGTATATACATATGACAAAGGATATAGTGACACATTAATTAACCCACATCCTCTATCATACCTAAGAACGAATCTCACATTAGCTCAATTTGATATATTCCAAGAAACCTTTAATATTAAAGAAGACGATGGAATGTATATACCTGAAAAAGATAGAATATTAGTATGGTAAAAATAAAGGAAGTTCAGCCGAACTTCCTTTTATTTTATCCAAAACTTTATCGCCTCACCTAAATGATTACTCCAGGCTTCTTCATGATGAATCATAGGTTTATCTATATCAAGATGAACCATCTCATCGCTAAATCCTAGTTCTTTTAAATACTTATAAGTATATTTAGTATGTCTTACAAATAGTCTTTCAAATTTCTTTCCACCCACATATAGATAGTGTTTCACATCGTCACTTGGACTCATATTAAAACTATCAAGTAACTTCTTCCAGTGTCTTAATCTATATAGGAAGAATGCAGGTGAAAAATCTAGGGCGAAAGAGAACGCATCTTTTCTGAGTACTCCTCCATAAAAGGCCATAATTCCGCCCATTGATGAACCGCATATTGCGGTATATTCTTTTTCTTTTTTAGTATAGAATGTCTCATCAATGATAGGTTTAAGATCGTCACATATAAAGTTAATAAACTTATCGCCATATGGATTCATTCTTTTATCTAAATCAGTTTTAAATGGAGGATTTAGTTCATTACTTCTTTTAAGATCATCTTTAGGTGAATCAATACCTACTGCGATAAATGAAATATTATTTTCTTCATATAACTTATGAGCCACTTTATCTAGCTTCCAATCACCAAACGCCGTTAAATATTTATTAACTAAGTTTTGTCCATCAGAAAAATACATTACTCTAAATGTATTATCTTTATTATTAAAATCATAATTCTCAGGAAGCCACACTCTTATAGTTCTTTTTTCACTATCAAATGGAACATCAAAATCACATTTATAGTAATAACCATATTCCATTGTAGTTAAAGAATCATCTCGTACAAATTTGCCAATTTTGTCAGGTGTTTTATTCATATATGTCTAACCTTCTTCTATTATTATAAATCTTTAGACATATATTGAAAATTTTATTTATCAATAAAAAGAGATAAACAAAAGACTGCGCACAAACGCAGTCTTTATATTATTACATTGATTAAACATTTAAAAGAATGTCATTATAATCGTATAAATATTTAAGTGCTTTATATTGTCTATTAGTAAAACTTGTTTGGCTAGGAGCTAAGAATACTAAACCATACTTCGCAAGTTGCTGACAGAAATGTGTTGATTGAGCTTTTACAACTTGTTTCATCATATTTCTCCATGCAATAGTGTTGTGGTCTTTAATATCTTGGAATTGTTCTTCATAGTGCTCATTTAAATCAAACATACGATCATCATAACTTACTTTTCCTTCTATATATGTTTGAGCTTTAGAAAAATCTCCTTCAATACAAGTTAAATAGGCTTGGAAAGACCATAAAATATCCATAAAGCTTACTTTTTGTGGTTGTGATCCTTCATTAAATAGTTTATATATTTCATAATTTCCCAATCCATTTAAATAACTAATAATCTCTGATAATTCTTCATAGTTGCGCCTATAAACTTTACAATGATTCCATAATTGATCAAATGACATGTGATAAATCTCTGACGATTGGTGCATAATATTTCCTCCATTTTATAGTTTCATTATAGAGAATATATATTTGAATGAATAGTGGTATTAGAGCTTTTGAGGTATATATTAATTACAATTTTCTTAAATTTTACACAACTTAAATAAAAAAGACTGCGACAACGCAGTCTTTATTAATTATCTGGAGCCACAGAGGGGAATCGAACCCCCGTCTCATGCTTGGGAAGCACGAGTAATGACCATTATACTACTGTGACAAATGGTATATTTATTATATACCACTTTTAAATTATTGAGCTTGATAGAAGTTATCAATCACTTCCATTAATTCTTCATTTGCTTGATTAAATTTAAATACATCAATATCTTTAGCAAGTAGTGCTTTAGCTTCAGCTTTAGTTTTACCTTCTTTGATTGCTTCATCAAAGATCTTTTGTTTTTCTTTTTGATAAAGTACACATTCAGTTGAAGCGATTATTGAATTATGAGATGAATGATTTTCATCTTCTATAACCATATATTCAACCAGACTATTATTAATCTTATCTTGCTTAGAATTGATAGATTCTTTGATTGGAACGATTTCATCGTTAGCTCCATGTATGATTAATGTCCTACAATTTGCCTTCTTAAGCATTTGTGATGACTTTAGGTTATAGTCTAAGCCTCTATCAATAAAATACTTAAAACGGACCATTAATGAGACGATAAAGCTACCTATATTCTTCTTACCCTTAGAGAACGCAAAGATTAACTCTCCAATTTGGTCTTCAAAGCCTGAAATAGCGACTTTAGCTTTAACTAAATGATTATTAGTTACAGCAACTGCGTAAGCTCCCATTGAGTGACCATATAGATATATATTCTTATATCCGAAACAGTCGTTATGTTTTAGATATTTTAAACATGCGGCTAAATCATAACGTTGTTGATCTAGACCTGAATAATGTTTACCTTCTGAATCACCAGTTGCAGTAAAGTCGTATGTGAAGACATTATATCCTCTATTTATTAAAGATATGATATCTGACATATAACCTTGGTGTCCTTCGCACATACCATGAACATATACAACTAAGTCATTTTCTTTCTTGCCTTTATATAAATAAGCTTTTAGTTTATTAGGTCCTGATTTAAAACTGTGTTCTTCTCTTTCATATTTATCTTTAATATCATCATAAGAAATAAATAGTCCAGGTTTCACAAAATCCATTCTGCAGAAAAACTTATTTAATAATAAAGCTGTGAATATATATGAAGCTAAGAGTAATACAAATATTACTCCAATAACTATTAAAGCAATTATAAATCCCTTCATTACTCTCCTCCTATATTTCAAATGATTCTGTAGGAGAAGTGAATGATGAAATAGTTACTTTAGCATTCTTAAAATATAATACTTGAGTATTATCATCATCTTCACTATACATTTGTCTTAACTCAGGCATCTTATCAAGCATAGCTTTTTTAGCATCTCTTGAATCATCATTAATTAATTCACCACTAATTCTAATCCATTTACCGTTATTAAAGGCACAGATCTCTGCGTTAGGATTAATTAATAATTGTTTAGATACTTGTTTAACCTTACCGGTTTGAATATATAGTCTATTATTATAGTTAAGTGCAGTACCAAAAGGTCTAACTCTTGGTTTATTACCTTCTACTGTAGCTAAATAATATACTTTCGCTTCATCAAGGAAATTTACTACTCTTTCTAAGTTATTCATATCATTCTCCTTAAAACGTTTATCTACAACTATTATAACATTTATAAAATAAAAACTCCCAAATGGGAGTTCTTATATTTTAGTTAAACATTTGTTATATAAGAATTCTTTTATATTTTCGTTTTTTCCTTCGTAGTAATCTATTAATACTTTTTTATATTCAGGAACAAGTTCTGCTGGAATAACTATTAACCCCTTACCATGACTAATTAAATAGTGATTCGCAAATATAACAGCGGTTCTTTTATTGCCATCTAGGAATAATTGTTTTTTCATTACATATAATAAAATATCTATTG
>JAEEXP010000053.1 GCA_016287865.1 Caryophanales bacterium | reverse complement strand
TATTTAACTGCGAAGAAACTTGGAATTTCAAAAGAAAATATAGAATTTAAAAGCGACTATGATGAATTGAAAAGATATGATGTTTCAAACTTTAAGAATTCATCTAGCTATTCTGATATTATTGTTGGTCCGATGCCTCATAAAACGACTGGAATGGGAGATACATCTAGTTTTGTGGCAGAAATGAAAAATAACCCAGGAGAATATCCAAAAGTTACAGAAGCATTGGTAAACGGAAAACTAAAAATAACCAAAACAAGTTTTGAAAATGCTTTGCGTAGAACAAGATATTATAATAAAATAATACTTGAAGAATAAAGACATTTAATTACGTAAAACTAATTAGGAGGTAAAAAGTGAGATATAATTACGAAGAAGATTTAAAAGAATATTTCGGAAGTCAAGACAATGTATCGTCCGTAGAACAAGGTAGACAATTTTTAAGATGGTCTTTGTTACGCCTTTTCAATAGAACAGAAGATGAGATCGATAACAATGACCTAGATGGCGGAGTATTGAATTGTGATGGTGCAAACGATAGTGGAATTGACAGTGTTTTTAAGGATGCTGATACACTATATATTATTCAAGCTAAATATAGAAATACTCATAAATATGATTTAGTCTTATCTTTTATTAAACAAATGGAAACATTTTTAGCGTATGAAAACGCAAAGAATATATCTGATAGATTAATTTCGGTTTGGAATGCTTTACATGACGATGATATAAACCAAATAAAAGTTTATTATGTGACTAATTGTGATTTGTCAGTTGAATGGGAAAATCATGAATATCAAGTTTTAACTGAGGATTTTACTAAATTATCACAGGTTATTAAAAAAGAAGTAAGTTTAAATATTGTCGGTATTGATAGATACCAGAGTGTTAGAACAGGAATTCTTTTAGAATTACCTGACGAAGTGAAAAAATCTAAAACAAATTTACTTTTAGAACGTTCTTTTGAAAATAGAGATAAAAACACTATTGTCGCAGAGGTATCAATTAAATGTTTAGCTCTCATGGTCAAAGAGCATAGAAATTACATTTTCTTTTCAAATGTTAGAAACTATAAAGGCCTTAATAAAATAAACAAAGGAATGATTGAAACTTTTGAGAAGAAACCAAAAAATTTCTGGTTCTTTAATAACGGTATTACAATTGTGTGCAAAGATTATAAGGTATTCAAAGCAGTTGATAACTATAAAACAATATATGAAATTACTGCTCCTCAAATTGTAAATGGGTGTCAAACAGCCACTACGATTTATAATCAATATGAAGTTTTAAGCCAAGAAGGAAAAGATGAATTGGACGGAACAATTTTAATAAAGATTATAAAAGACCCAAAAGAAGAAAAACGAAGAGATATAACTAAGTATACTAATAGTCAAACACCTGTATCAGGAAAAGATTTCTTTGCGTTAAAAGATTTTCATAGAATTTTACAAAATAATTTCGAAAATATTGGCTATGATTATGAGATTCAAAGTAATGCAAAAAGATATTCAAAAACTAATTTTAGGGGTGATGCGAAATATCAATATTTGTTTGATAATAATTTTAAAAAGAAGAATTCTTTTGGCGCAAAAGATGTTGTTCAATTATATATTGCTTGCATTCATCAAATCCCTGCAAAAGCAAAGAATGTTGGAGAATATATGCCAGGCGGAGCTAACTATGATAAGATATTTGACAAGAACACACCAGAGGATCCAAGGTACTATATTATTCCATATGGAGTATTTTATTATTTGAAAAATATATGCAATTATAATGAAAAGAAAATAACAAAAGATAAGTGGGCAGCTTCATTGCTATTTATATCAAGCATATTCTTTAAGATTATATTAGCAAAAGAATTTGATGGGAATATAAAAATAAATAGTGATACATTCATTAATAAGTGTGACGAAATAGTTTCAAACAAGGACAGCCTTGAAGAATATATTGAAATTACTAAAAATGTTATTGTAGATTTCTATAAAGATTCTAAAATCAAAGAAATAATCGGTGATAATTTACCTAAGTTTTTAAAATCTACAATAGACAATAATGATGAAGTTAAAAGTATTTTAGATTCAAAGATTCAAGAAGATATTTAGCATTAAAACGTTATAAAAGACGCTCGTAATGAGCGCCTTTATTTTGCTTTTATTCAACTCTTTTAACTGCTTCTTTATCTTTATACATGTTTTCATCTGCTTTGATGATTAAGTCTTCTATATTTGTTTTATGATCATTCATCGCATAACCGAATGAACAGCTGTATTCAGTTCTTGAGAGTTCTGTTTTCATGAGGCCTATTCTTGATTTAACTATGGTTTCATTTACTAGTTGATAGAGGATTATGAATTCATCTCCACCTATTCTATATACTTTACCTTCACTCCCCATATTCTCTAAGATTACTTTAGATACTACTTTTAAAGCTTCATCACCTTTACTATGACCATAATTATCATTCACATATTTAAGTCTATTCATATCTATAGAGACTATAGCGGTGATACGTTCTGTATCACCTCTTAAAGCTTTATAGTAGCTTGGTCTATTATATATTCCTGTGAGAGGATCTATAGTAGCTTTATTAATATATGTGAGAATATAATATAAAACCATACCTGCACCAAATAGATGTGTATAGTCGCCTGATTGATTCGCTATGATTCTAGTAGCCACAGATGCGGCAACTCCAAATAGAATAAATAGTAAGAAGAATCTATTAAAGTTAGAATATCTCTTAAGAGTAATAATATTTTGAATAATAAATATAAAGAGATATAAAGTAAATACTAAATATGGAAGATAGAATAGTGGACCTCTAAAATAATTATTATTCTCATTGTAGTAGCAGACTATATGTGTCCACTGTGTAGTCATAAATATAGGGGCACATATCGC
The DNA here is from genome assembly GCA_016287865.1 of Caryophanales bacterium. Taxonomy (GTDB): domain Bacteria; phylum Bacillota_I; class Bacilli_A; order Izemoplasmatales; family UBA1188; genus UBA1188. Next base: position 5,268 of record JAEEXP010000053.1, on the reverse strand, counting down.
AAAAGGAAGACCGAGTAAGAAGTTCTTAACTATTTTATTTTTCTTGAATGGTGCGGTTATATCCATCATAGTCACAAGAATAGATGGATATATACTATATTTAAGACCAGTAAGTATTGGCCTCCATACAGTATATGTATCAAGTGGTTTAAGTACTTGATCCTCTATGAATGTTACTACTGTCTCTAAAAATATTAGAGTGATAGATACTCTTGAAAGCCATGCGGCTTTTCTTGAGATATGTACACTTATGAATGATAAAATAAATACACCTGTTAGCTCAAATAATAGAATACTATATTCTGCTATGTAATTTAACAACATCTACTACTAAACTCCCTTATTGTATATTATAAAGTATTTTATTATTATTTATAATAAAAATGATATGAAAATAAAAAAAGATGAAGTCAAACCGAACAAGCAGTTAATTGTCTCTGTGGACACTTCATCGAAACAATGTTATCACATAGTAATGTTGTTGTAAATAAAAAAGATGATGTCAATCTGAGCGAATCAGTTTGGAAGTCTTTAATAAAGACAACATCATCATAAGTATTTTTACCATAAATAAATTTTTATGTAAAGTAAAAATAAAAAAAGATGAAGTCAAACCGAACAAGCAGTTAATCGTCACATAGACACCTCATCGAAATTATACTACCACACAATAATGTTATTGTAAATAAAAAGATGATGTCAATCTGAGCGAATCAGTTTGCTAGCCAATAGGCACATCATCATAATTATTAATATCACATTATTCTTTTAGTGTAAATAAAAAGAAGAAGTTATGCACGACACATAACTTCTATATTTTATTCTTATAAGATATCTACTATATATTGTCTTACTTCAAGTAGTTGTGATGTTTCTGGATTTCCAGCATATACACGGATATCTAGTCTATATCTTCCAACATTAATAATATCTTGATTATAGTCTTGATATACTCCATCAACTAGATGGAATACTAAAACTTTAGATTGTGTGTTTGGAATATATACATTATATTCTGGAATATATGCTTGTCCATCATACGCTTTATCAAGAGGTGATGTAAGTTCAATCTTAATGATATTAAGATAGAATGTACAGTGTCTTGAATTATCAGATGAATCATATATTCTTATTTCTAATTGATCTACATCAGATGGTAAATAATCTTCATCTGCGTAATTCTTATCTATTCCAGCTCTAATATTTAGTGTTTGAGCTTTTTCTGAGAAATTTCTTTCTATATCTTGATTATTTGTATGAGTTTTGTATGAAACAGTATAACCATCTTTTAGATTGATTATAATATTTGAATTATAATTAATTTTAGAACTTCTACGGAATGATTCAAGCTCTGTAAGAGTAAGACTTACTCCATCAACAGTGAATGTATCAAACCAATTATTAACTAGTTCATAATTTACATATTCAAGTTCAGGATGCTCTGACACAGGACCAACATATTTAGATAATCTATTATAATCATTTACAATTTTATAATTTGTATCTCTTAAAGTTAAGATTATTGCTTCATGATATAATCCCTCTATTTCAGGCATTAGTATAAAGCTTGTTGTGAAAGAAGAATCTATTTCTTTATTACCTAATTTAACTAAACCATTATTTCCTAAAGAATAACTATCAACACATACTTCTTTATATACAGTTGGCCATGCGATAGTTAAATCTGACTCTTTTAATTCTTTTGGTGTAATAGAGAATTCATAGATAGGTGAACTAACACGATTATAAGAAGTATCAAATGTTAAATAGTTATTGTTTCTTAAAATAAATTGAATTCTATATCCAGTATTCGCATTAACTGCTTCATCAAGATATTTAATTTCATAATCTTCTCCATATACTAAAGCTTTAGCTGAAGTAGTTAAATTAAATACTTCTTTACCTGGCTCAATAACTTCACCAGTATAAATATATGAGGTAGGTCCTACAAAATCAATAAATAATGATGCCTCACGCATTTCAAGACCTTGTTTGCTCATTGCACATTCATTTACATCTGTAGTCATACCTACATTCGGGAATGTATAGTGAGCATCTTTAATTTTAAATGTAACTACTAGATTATAATAACCTGCTTCATTAAATGCGATTGGGTTTTTATTTAAATCTAAATAACTATATTCATATGAGAATATACTATCTAAATCAAGAGTAGTAGCGTTAGTTCTTTGAAGCATATCACTTACTTCTTGGTTTTCACCTGTATAAGTATAAACTTTAGTACTAAAATCAATAAAATCATAGTAATCGAATGGGTTGATTACAATTTTATTGATTTTAAATGTTCCTTCTTTAGTACCACTAAATCTTTTAAGCCCAACGATAGTATAAGATGCAGTACCCGGTTCAGTGTTATTAGAATATTCAATAGTGTAATCTCTACCTACTTCAAGTTGATATCTTGTATATTCAAACTGATAGTATAAGTCTAAAGTGATTTCATCTCCAGTATAAGTATCACTTGATACTTCAACTATAACGTCATTAATATCTATAGGTAATATCTTATAACTAACTATAATCTCACCAGTATAGTTTCCAAGACCTCTGATATAGAATGCACCATGAACTGTATCAGTAGATGGTTCTCTATTATCAATATTATCACCATGAGAGAAACCTATCATACAGTCAAGGTCATATGGAATAAGTGGTCTAACCATAGCATCTATGTCATCTGACGTAAAAGAATTATATTCATATGGAACAGTGAAATTAGTTAAATTTAAATCTTCTAAAGTATAAATACTAATATCAAATGGATTAACCTTTAAAGTAAAAGTTTTAGTATTAATAGAGTTATATCCATATTGTGGATTAACTTTTACTTTAACTTGATATGTTCCAGATTCTGAAACATCAAATACTCGACCTCCAGCTTCATTAAAATATTGATATTCAACACTAGATACACCTTCTACATCACTAAAGTCTTTTTCAATAGTGATTCTTGGGTCTTTCCCATCATATGTGTAATTAACCTCAGCTTCTAGGTTAATTACACCCATATTTCTTTTAGTAATTTCAAAGTTATATTGAACTGAACCACTATATATTCCTTTACCATTAATGATAACTAGTCCTTGATTTTTACCAATTGATGCATTAGAACCATATACTATTTCATAATCAGTATCTTTAATAAGTGCCTTATTATTGAATGTTACATCGATATCTGGTTCAATACTTTCATTAGGAATAAAAGTATAACTATTTTCAAGTGATACAGTCATTTCATCTTTATTTAATGTAATAGGTGAAATACTGAAGAGTACTTCCTGAACGGAGTTATTATAAACTATACTTATCTTATAACTTCCAGGAAGTAAGTTACCTGTAACTGTCTCTTCAGTATTATCTATCTTATATAAAGTAAATGTGAATCCACTTTGAATCTCTTCAGTTGATCCATTGGCGTAATAAATTTTAAGAGTAAAATCATTTGAGTTAAATGAAAGATTCTCTTTATAGTCGATAACGTTATTTGAACTTGCGAATGTGTATTCACCATTCTTATCAACAAGTTCAATATAGTTAATTGTCTTATCTTCTACTACACTCTTTCGAGCAGTAGTCTTAGTACAAGATGTGAGAAGAACTAAAGAAACACACGCTAGAATGACTAAAGAGAAGAAGTTTTTCTTTTTCATTATATTATTCTCCTGTATTATATTTCTAATTTATTATATTGGTAAATATAGATATTTACAATAAAAAATAAACAAAAAAGGCTAGCTGTAAGCTAACCTTTAATTAATTACTGGAGCGAGTGAGGGGAATCGAACCCCCATATTCAGCTTGGAAGGCTGACATTCGACCATTGAATTACACTCGCAGTGCTTTATTATCTTAACACTTAAAAATATAATAGTCAATAAGAATATATAGGTAAAAATTAAAATTTTTAAAATTTGGGTATTGCAAAAAGTATGGTTATATTATAGAATATTAAAGCAACACAAAGTTGTCTCAGTAATACAACGGCTAGTATACGTGCTTGCCATGCATGAAATGGGGGTTCGATTCCCCTCTGAGGCTCCATTATGTTAAAAACACCGTTTCTTAATTGAAACGGTTTTTTTATGCTTGTTTAACTATTTGTGGCACTTTTGTGACATTGTATTTTGTATAATATACTTAGGATGTGATTATAAATATATGTGGACGTTCTTTATTGCACTCGCTCTTTTAATAGGAGGATATTTAATCTATTCAAGAATCAGTGAAAAGATCTTTGCGGCTGATGATAGATTAACACCTGCGATGTTATGCCCTGATGGGGTTGATATTGCACCTCTTCCTAAATGGAAAGCATTCTTAATTGAATTATTAAATATCGCAGGCACAGGACCTATATTTGGCGCCATTAGCGGTGCACTTTTTGGTCCTATTGTTTTCTTGTGGATTGTCTTTGGATGTATTTTGGGTGGTGCAGTTCATGATTATTTCTCTGGGATGATCTCAAGTAGAAATATGGGTGATTCTATTGCGAATATATCTGGTAGTTATGGAGGAAAAGTAGTTAAACACTTCTTAAGAATATTCTCAGTAATACTACTTGTCTTAGTTACTGCGGTATTTGTAGTATCTCCATCATCACTTTTAAGTAACTTAACTAATGGAAGTGTAAAAGAATGGATATTTATGATTATTATTCTTGCGTACTATTTATTAAGTGCGATTGTCCCAATTGATAAGATAATTGGAAAAGCATATCCAGTATTTGGAATTATCTTAGTAGTAATGGCTATAGCAGTTATTGGTGGAATAATATTCCAACAAGATAAATATCCAATGCTTGAAATAATTGGTAACTTAAAAGATTATTCTAAATTACATGGTGACCTTCCTGCCTGGCCATTTATGTTTACTACTGTAGCTTGTGGAGCGGTATCAGGATTTCACACTACACAATCTCCAGTAATAGCTAAATGTATTAAGAACGAAAAAGAAGGAAGACAAGTATTCTATGGTGCCATGGTAGCTGAAGGAGTTATTGCATTAATCTGGGCTGCGGCAGCTATGGCATTCTATAGAACTAATACTCAAGAAGGATTTAATGCATTAACTAGTATTGGTGGTGGTGACTCCTTGTCAGTTAAAGAAATATCAAGTGTTGTATTAGGACCAATTGGAACCATCCTTGCGATAGTAGGTGTAGTAATTTGTCCTATTACTAGTGGTGATACATCACTTAGAAGTTGTAGACTTATTATTTCTGAGGCATTTAAAATAGATCAAAAGAAA
>JAEEXP010000052.1 GCA_016287865.1 Caryophanales bacterium | reverse complement strand
GCGAAGAATCTATTAAGAAATCTTATAATGCGTTTAAATCTCTTAAAGAATACTATGAGGCCCAAAAATGAAAGACATAAAAGAAACTAGAGAAAGAATAAACGAAATAGATAAAAAGATGGTAAAACTCTTTGAAGAAAGAATGGCCGAAGCCAAAGAAGTATTCTTATACAAAAGAGAAAATAACTTACCTATTTTTGATAAGGAAAGAGAAGATGAAGTACTTTCTCGTAACTCTGAACTTATTGAAAACAAAGAATATCTTAAATACTATGAAGAATTCATGGAAAATCTCATGAATACTTCAAAGAAGTATCAAGAAGAATTAAAGAGAATTGATGAAACTCCAAGATCTAGTTCTTTAAAGATTATTCATGTAAATACTGATAAGGAATATGATATCTTAGTAGGCAAAAATATCTTAAAGAATTTTGATAAGTTCACTCATATTAATAGAAAAGTATTACTTGTCACAGACGAAAATATCCCAAGAAAATACGCTAAATCTATTGAAAAAGAATCTAAAGAATTGTTCTACTACGTTATTAAACCTGGAGAAAAATCAAAGAATATTGATAACTATAAAGCTATTCTTGAACTAATGACAAATAATCATTTCTCAAGAAAAGATGTAGTAATCGCTTTAGGTGGTGGAGTTGTAGGTGATTTAGCTGGTTTTGCCGCATCAACTTATATGAGAGGAATAGATTTCTATAATATTCCTACATCCCTTCTTGCGATGGTTGATTCATCAATTGGCGGTAAATGCGCTATCGATTTCTTAGGAATTAAGAATATAGTTGGATCATTCTATCAACCTAATAAAGTAATTATTGATATTGATACACTTAAAACTCTTCCAAAAAGAGAATTATACGCAGGTCTTGCGGAAGCATTTAAGATGGCACTATGTTTCGATAAGGAACTTGCCGCATTAATCTTAAGAGACCCTAATATCATAGATAATATCGATAAAGTTATAGTTTCATCTATCAATATCAAGAAGAGAGTAGTTGAAGAAGATACATATGAAAGTGGTTTAAGAAAGGTCTTAAATTATGGCCATACTGTAGGACACGCGATTGAAGCTATTGAAAGCCCTAAAATTCTTCATGGTGAAGCCGTTGCTCTTGGAATGCTTTACGCATCAAGCAAAGAAGTATGTAAGTTAATTAATCTATTTATCGCTAAATATTCTCTTCCAAAACCTAAAGAATTAGATAAACAAAAGATTATGGAATTCATTAGACATGATAAGAAGAGTTCTCAAGATAGAATAGACTTTATCTATTTAAATAGCGCTACTAACTTTGAAATTAAGAATATTACACTAAAAGAATTGGAGGATAGATTATGAGTAAACTCGGTAAAATGCTAGAACTTGAAATCTTTGGTGTATCTCATGGTGAATATATTGGCGCTACTCTAACTGGCTTACCTAAAGGAATAGAGGTAGACACAGAATTTATTAAAGAAATGCTCAGTAAAAGACGTCCTCAGGGACTCTTTGAAACTAAAAGAGTGGAAAATGACAATTTCATTTTCACATCTGGAGTTAAAAATGGCTTAACTGATGGAGAGCCATTAACTATTAAAATAATGAATGAAAACACTCATTCATCTGATTATAGTGACTTAAAAGATGTACCACGTCCATCTCATGCTGACTATCCTGTATATATAAAAGAGAAAGGTGAGAACGATTATAGAGGTGGAGGTCATACATCTGCACGTCTTACTGCTCCAATCGTTGCGCTTGGCGCAGTAGTAATAAAAGCTCTACTTAAGAAAGGAATAATTATCAAATCTCATATTAAACAAGTAGGAAATATTTATGATGATACACTTCTAACTGGTGATAAAGAAATCTTAGATAATAAGTATCACACAATTCTTGATTTAGATCTAAAAATCGATAAATTATTAGAAGAAGTAATTAAAAATCAAAAATCAATAGGTGGTTCTATAGAAACTGAAATATTAAATGTTCCTATTGGACTTGGAGAACCTTGGTTCGAATCATTTGATGGAGTAATGACTAACGCAATGTTTAGTATTCCATCTGTTAAAGCTGTAGAATTTGGACTAGGTAAAAACTTTAATAATGGTATAGAGTCTAATGATGAATACTTTATTAAAGATGGCAAAGTAGTAATTTCTCCAAATAATAATGGAGGAGTACTAGGTGGCTATACTAGTGGTGCACCAGTAGTATTTACTACTACATTTAAACCAATCGCATCTATTTCAACTGAACAAAATTCAGTTAATTTAAAAACTATGGAAGAAGTTAAGTTAACTATCAAAGGAAGACATGATCCATTTGTATTAAGACGTGCACTTCCAATAGTTGATTCAATGGCTTCATTTGTAGTACTTGATTTCTATATGAGGGAGTTTGGAAGAGATTCTATTAAATAATTATGAAATATGGACTTATAGGTGAACATTTATCACATTCATTCTCAAAAGACATTCATAATATGATTTCATCATATGATTATTCATTGTCTGAACTATCAAAGGATGAACTAAAAGAATTCATGGTTAAGCATGAATTTTTAGGCATAAATGTTACTATTCCATATAAAGAAGAAGTATTAAAGTATGTTAATGTTCAAGATGAATTAGTTAGAAGAGTTGGTGCTTGTAACACTATTATCAATAAAGATGGAAATCTTTACGCATATAATACTGATGTATTAGGTTTTATTAAATCTCTTGAAGTTAATAAAATTGACGTTAAGGATAAAACTGCCCTAATTCTAGGCACTGGAGGTGCTTCAAAAGCTATTAAAGTTGCTCTTGAAGAATTAGGTATAAATTATATATTTTTCGCATCAAGAGAATCTAAACCTAACACAGTTTTATATTCAAAATTAAACGAAATTAAAGAGGATATAGATGTTATTGTTAACTGTACTCCAAATGGAATGTATCCAAATGAAGACGCTGAACCTTTAATTCATCTATCCGACTTTAATAACTTAGAATCATATATAGACTTAGTCTATAACCCACTTAATACTAATCTTATGTTAGAAGCTAAAGAATTAGGTATTAAGTCAATAAACGGACTATATATGCTTGTATCTCAAGCTGTATATGCTTATTCATTATTCTTTAATAAAGAATATAGTGATGAACTATGTAATAAAATCTATGAGAAAATTTATATTAATAAAAGAAACGTAGTTTTAATTGGAATGCCTTCATCTGGTAAAACTACTGTTGGAAGACTTCTTTCAAGACATTTAAATAATGAATATGTAGATACTGATAGATTAATAGAATCTAGAGTCTCAAAAAGAATAAAAGATTATATAACCGAATTTGGATTAAATAGATTTAGAGAACTTGAAGTAAACACAGTAAAAGAAGTATCTAATTATAATGATAAGATAATCGCAACTGGTGGAGGAGTGGTATTAAATCCACTTAATATGAGAAGATTAGCTCATAATTCAATAATTATATTTATTGATAGAAAACTAGAACTATTAACTCCAACTGATTCAAGACCTCTATCAAGTAATCAAAGAGATCTTGAAAGGTTATATGAAGAGAGAATAGATTTATATAAAAAATACGCTGATTATAGAGTAGAAAATAATACTACTTTAGAAGATGCGATGGAAAAAGTAATCGAGGTGATTAAATGTTTTTAGTAATTAATGGACCAAATTTAAATATGCTTGGCATTAGAGAAAGAGAAGTATATGGAAATAAAACATATAAAGATTTAGTTAAATACATTAAAGAATGCGCAAAAGAATTAGGTGCTAAAGTAAAGATTCTTCAATCTAACTATGAAGGTCAAATTGTTGAATGGATTCAAAAAGCTTACGGAAGAATTGATGGTATTATTATTAACCCTGCCGCATACACTCATACTTCAGTTGCTATTTTAGATGCACTTAAAGCTGCACATATTAAAACTGTAGAAGTTCATCTATCAGATATTAATCAAAGAGAAGAATTTAGAAAATTCTCTTATGCATCTTTATATGCAGAAAAGACAATTATGGGGAAAGGATTTGAAGGTTATAAAGAAGCCTTAGAATATTTAATGGAAAACTATTATGAACGTTAAAATAACTCAAGGAAATTTAGAAGGAAAAATTAAAGCTCATCCATCTAAATCATATGCACATAGATATTTAATTGGTTGTGCATTATCTAAAGGTGGATTTGTCAAAAATATTGAATATAGCGATGATATCATCGCGACTTTAAATTCGCTTGAAGCTTTAGGTTTTTCATTCATTAGAAGATTTGATTCTATAGAGTTTTTATCGTTTAAAAAAGTAAATGGCATTCCAGTACTAGATTGTAATGAATCAGGATCAACATTAAGATTCTTAATCCCAATTGCCTTAACTATCTATAATGAAGTTAAGTTTATTGGCACAGAAAGATTAATAAAAAGAGTAATTGAAGAATATGAAAAAGCCTTTAAATCAGAAATAAAGTTTACGAAGGATAATACATCTATCACAGCTAAAGGCATTCTTAAACCAGGTGAATTTCACTTAGATGGAAATATCTCTAGTCAATATATTTCAGGATTATTATTCGCTTTACCTCTTCTTGATGGTGATTCAAAGATTATCATTGATAAATCAATTGAATCTGCACCATATGTAGATATTACAATCGATGTAATAAAGAGATTTGGTATTGATATTGCCCTAAATTCTCAAGAATTTATTATTAAAGGAAATCAAACTTACGCTAAATATGAATGCATAGTTGAAGGAGATTATTCTAATGCTGCATTTATAGATGCGTTTAACTATTTAGGATCTAAAGTAGAAATAGAAGGTCTTAATCCATATAGCTATCAAGGTGATAAAAAGTATTTAGAATTCTTTAAACTATTAAGTGAAGGATTCCAAACTATTGATATTAAAGATTCTATTGATTTAGGCCCTGTACTATTTGTCTTCGCAAGCTTAAATCATGGAGCTAGATTCATCGGTACTAAGCGTCTTGAAATTAAAGAATCTAATCGTATTAAAGATTTAGAAGTTGAAATGAATAAAATAGGAGTTACTTTTGAAATTAAGAATGATGAAGTAACTGTAAGTAAGATAAACACAATAGTTAAAGAAGTAGAATTCGACTCTCACAATGACCACAGAGTATTAATGAGTTTATCTTTATATTCATCAATAATGAATGTAAAAATAACTAATAGTGATTGTGTCAAAAAGAGTAATCCTAATTTCTTTATTGATTTATTAAAACTAAAGAAAGGAGTCGAGTTTTATGAATAAGAAAATATTGATAATTGGACTTGGTCTAATTGGTGGTTCTTATGCCGAAGCCTTAACTAATAAAGGCTATGAAGTATATGCCATCACAAGAAGCCAAGATTCTATAGATTACGCTAAAGAAAAAGGTATTATAAAAGATGGAACTATTGAACTTAATAAAGACTTTATTTCATCTTTTGAGTTTGTAATCTTCTCACTTTATCCGACTGTATTTATTGATTGGATAAAGAAGAATAAGAGTTTATTAAATGATAATGCATTAATTACTGATGTTTCGGGTGTAAAAGAAAGTGTAATCTATGATATTAAAGAAGAATTAAAAGGTACACATATCGAATATGTATCTCACCACCCTATGGCTGGACGTGAAGTTTATGGAGTTAAAAATGCGACAAAAGAAATCTTTAATGGCGCAAACTTTATAGTTACTCCATTTGAAGATTCAAGTGAAGAAGCTGTTAATACCATTAAAGAACTTGGTGAAGTATTAGGTTTTAAGAAAATATCTGTTTTAGACCCTAAAACACATGATGAAATGATCGCATATTTGTCTCAATTAACTCACGCTATCGCAGTAGGACTTATGTGCGGAAATGATAATACACACCTTAAAGATTATACTGGTGACTCATTTAGAGATTTAACTCGTATCGCATCTATTAATGAAGATATGTGGAGTGAGTTATTCCTAATGAATAAAGAAGCTCTACTTAAAGAAATGGATATGTTTAATAAAGCCATGAAAGAATTAAGAGATGCGATTGAAAATGATGATATTGAAAAACTAAAAGAAATGATGAGAACTTCAACATTAAGAAGAAGTTACTTCAAAAAGGATTAGGTGATAACTATGAATATGAATTTTAAAAGAAAACTACCTACACCACAAGAATTAAAGGAAATGTATCCTTTAAGTGAAGATTTAGCTAAAATTAAAGCTAAAAACGATAAAGAAATAGAAGAAATATTTAGTGGTAAATCAGATAAGTTTTTATTAATTATTGGTCCATGTAGCGCCGATAGAGAAGATGCAGTAGTTGAATATATGCATAGACTTAAAGAAATTGAACCAAAAGTATCTGATGTTATTAAGATTATTCCAAGAATCTATACAAATAAACCAAGAACTACTGGAGCTGGCTATAAAGGAATGCTTCACCAACCAGATCCAACCAAAGACCCTGATATGCTTAATGGATTAATTGCTATCCGTAAGATGCATATGAGAGTACTTGCTGAGACTGGTTTTAGCTGTGCAGATGAAATGCTTTATCCAGAAAACCATAGATATTTATCAGATATGTTAAGTTATGTTGCAGTTGGTGCAAGATCAGTAGAAGATCAACAACATCGTCTAACTGCATCAGGTATTAAAATACCTGTAGGTATGAAGAACCCTACTGGTGGTGATATCTCTGTTATGCTTAATGCAATAAGTGCTGCGCAACATCCTCATACATTTATTTATAGAGGTTGGGAAGTTGAATCTACTGGTAATCCTTATACACATGCGATTTTAAGAGGATATCAAGATAAAGCTGGAAACTCTATTCCTAACTATCACTATGAAACTTTAAGCGAACTCGCTAAGATTTATACTGAAGAAAACTTTAAGAATCCTGCAGTTATTGTTGACTGCAATCACTCAAACTCAAACAAAAAATACCTAGAACAGATTCGTATCGCAAAAGAAGTAATCCATTCAATCAAGGTTAATCCATCTATTCATGGAATCGTGAAAGGACTCATGATTGAATCATATCTTCTTGATGGATGCCAAAAAGTAGGCGAAGGTGTTTATGGTAAATCTATCACTGATCCTTGTTTAGGTATTGAAAAGACTGAAAAACTAATGCTTGAGCTCGCTGAAGAGTTAAGACTCATTAGAGAAAAGTACAATAAATAGAAATAATGAAAAAGACTTCATGTGATATGCATGAAGTTTTTTAATTGTCTAAATGAAAACATTATCACTAAGCATTACTCTTTACATTATTTATATTTAATATAAAATATAATGGTATGAAAAATAATGAAGTAGTAATGACTGAAGGGAATTTTTATAAGAAAATACTGTTTTATGCAATACCATTATTCTTAACTGGTGCATTACAGTTATTCTATAATGCTGCAGATTTAATTGTTTGTGGTATCTTTGGTTCTCCTAACGCTACAGCTGCTATTTCATCTACTAATTCATTATCTGGATTCTTAGTACAATTTTCTATTGGCCTATCTTTAGGCGCAAATGCCATAATGGCAAAAGCCTATGGAGCTAATGATAAAGTTAAAGGCCAAAAGATAGTATATACATCAATGGTAGTATCAATTGTGTTTGGTATTGTTTTATCTATGATAGGTATTGCATTCTGTGATGAAATACTTGTACTTATGAAGGCTGACCCTGAAGTAATTGTTGATTCAACATTATACTTAAAATTATTCTTCGTAAGTTTGCCATTCTCAATGATCTATAACTTTGGTGCATCTATATTTAGAGCGATTGGTGATTCAAAAAGACCATTTATATTCTTAGCTATTTCAGGTGGTGCCAATATTGTATTAAATGTATTATTCGTTGTAGTATTTAAACTTGATGTTGCTGGTGTTGCCATCGCAACCATTATATCTCAACTACTTGCTGCAACTTTAATAGTTATTGCCCTCTTTAGATATCATGGATTCTTCCATTTCAATATTACAGAACTTAGAATCTCAAAACAAGAATTCTTAGAAGTAATGGTTGTAGGACTTCCTGCTGGTATTCAAAATAGTATCTTCTCAATTTCAAATATGGTACTTCAATCAAGTGTAAATAGCCTAGGACTTGCTGTAATTAGTGGTTATGGTGCATCATCATCAATTGAAGGATTTGGATTAACTGCTATGAACTCATTTGGTCAAGCAGCGATGGTATTTATTGCCGCAAATATG
>JAEEXP010000051.1 GCA_016287865.1 Caryophanales bacterium | reverse complement strand
GGTTCACCTTTAGAGTTTTTATCTGAAAGAATAACTTTATATTCTTTAACTTCTTTTAAATCTACTGTTTCTTTATATTGAACTTTATCTTCTTCAAATAGACCAAAGTCTTTTTTCATAGAGATAAGGTTATCATCTATTTTAATGATATACATTAATGCTTGAGAAACAAATAAATAAGCAACAGCTAAGAATAAAACCCAAACAATCGCAAGTCTCCACCATTGGAGTACTACTTTTGGACTAAATTGATTAATTGTAATATATACAGTTAGTCCAGTAATAGCTAAAAATACTATTCCATAAATGAGTGTATTTAAACCTAGTGGTATAATTCTTTTTTTCATAAATTCACCTCAATATAGAGTTTACTCTATAAACCTTTCTTTTTCAAGTTTTACATCTTCTTCCAAGTATTCCTTGAGAAGAGAATTAATATTGGGAATAATTCAAGACGACCAGCAATCATTTCAAGAGATAATATTATCTTTGAAAAGCCACTGAAGTCCGCATATGATCCATATGGACCAACAACGCTTAATCCTGGACCAATGTTTGAGATACATGCGAGTGAGGCACTAAAGTTAGTTGTCATATCAAATCCATCTATAGAAATTAATACTCCACTTATAACCATCACTATTACATATATAAGTGTATAACTTAACACATTAGATACTGTCTCATTTGAGACAACTTCACCATTAACTTTAATTACTTGAACCTTTCTTGGGTTAACCATTCCTCTAACCTTAGCAAAGGCTGACTTAACGATTATTACAATTCTTGAAATCTTAAGTCCACCCGCAGTTGAACCTGCGCAGGCACCAAATACCATTAATAGTATAAGGATGGATTTAGCTAAAGTTGGCCAATTATTAAAGTTAGTAGATGAGAATCCAGTGGTAGATATAATAGATGCGGTTTGGAAGTACGCGAGTCTAAATGTTTCACCAAACGATTCGCACTTACTATAAATATTTGCGGATATAATTAGAATTGATGAAGCCGCAATAATTAAATAAGTAAGTAATTCTTCATTCTTAAATACTTCTTTAGTTCTTCTTATAAGAATTAAATAATATAAACTGAAGTTTACACCAAACATAAACATAAATGTCGCAATCACATATTGATAGTATGGTGAATATATTTCAACACTTAATGGATTATTCGCAAATCCACCAGTACCCGCAGTACCAAACGCATAGATTAGTGTATCAAAGAATGACATCTCATGATTAGGTCCCACAAGGAGTAATAATATTTCAATAGAAGTTAAGACGATATATATCAAATAAAGTATTCTAGATGAAGCTTTCATTCTTGAGGTGAGTCTACCAACTTGTGGTCCAGGAGACTCCGCTCTTAATATTTGAATAGATGAGCCTTCATCTGATTCAGGAATAATACCTAAAATAAATACTAGAATACCCATTCCACCAATCCAGTGACTGAATGATCTCCAGAATAATATTGAGTGTCCTGAAATATTTAATTCAGCCATTAAATCGGCTGAAGTAATTGAGGCGCCGGTTGTGGTAAAACCTGAAGTTATTTCAAATAAAGCATCAAAGAATGATGGATAATATCCACTTAGGATTAGTGGTACTGCACCAAAGAGGGATATTACAAGCCAGCCTAAGGCAACTATTACTAATCCTTCTTTTGCCTGCATCTTAGGACTCGCTTTTTTAATATTAAGTAATAGGCCAATTATAACCATCGAGACAGATGGGATTAAGAATGACATATAGTTCCATAGTTTTTCTTGGTAAATTAGGCATACTAAAATTGGAAGTATCATAAATACTCCAATTAGAACCATAATTTTACCTATTAATTTACGAACTATACCAAAATTCATACTACACTAAAATATCATCAAGGTCATCAAGTGTTCTATCAGCCTTAGTGATTACTACAACACTATCACCTGACATAATAGAATCTAGACCAGATGGAATAATTACTTCTTCTCCTCTTACTATTGATGCGATTAATGTGTCCTTCTTTGTCTTTAAATCTTTAAGAGGGATATTTAAAGTCTTTGAGTTTTCTTTAGCGATAAACTCAATCGCTTCAACTTTATTATTAACTATCTTATGAAGCGTCTCTATATTTGAGCCAACTGCATTAGATAAGCTTCTTACATATCTAATAATTCTTGATGTGATAGATGATTTAGGAGATATTACTGATGCATCAGAAATATTTCCTACTAGTAGTTCATAAGATGATTTATCTATTTTAGCAATAATCTTATGAACATGTCTTTTTTCTGCATACATTGAAATAATAATATTTGTTTCATCCATTCCAGTAAGTGAAATGATCGCATCAGTTGATTGAATGTTTTCTTCTTCAAGAAGAGTTTGGTCTGATGCATCACCAAAGACGATATTTGCCTTTGGAAGAATAGCCGCATATTTCTCGCAGATATTTTTATCTTTTTCAATAATCTTAACTTTATAGCCATTCTTAATTAAGCTTTCAGCTAAGTATACAGTTAATACACCACAACCTATAATCATGATGTTTTTAATCTTATTTTCAACTAAACCAAGTTTATCTAAGAATTCTTTTAAACTTAATCTATTCCCGGCTATATGAATTCTATCTTTTGGTTTAAGTGTAGTTGAACCATATGGGATAATAACTTCATTATCTCTTTGAATAGCGCATACTAGGATATTAGAGTTATATTCATTCTTAACTTCACTTAAAGTCTTTCCGACAAGCTTAGAATCTTCTTGAAGATAGAATTCAACTAAGTTTAATCTACCATTAGCGAATAAATCTACTTCAATGGCTTCAGGGAAGTTAATAATATTTTGAATATCAACCGCAGCTTCACTCTCAGGATTAATTACCATATCGATAGCTAGGTCTTCTTTCATACGGTTAACATGAGTATTAATATCGTAATTTCTTACTCTGGCGATAGTTGATTTAACTCCTACCTTTTTAGCTTCAAAGCACGCAACCATATTTACTTCATCAGATGAAGTTACTGCGATAAAAAGGTCAGCTGATTCTGAACCAGCTTTTTCTAAGATGTCAATACTTACGCAATTGCCTAATATACCTAAAACATCATATTTATTTATTACTTTTTCTACTACACTTGGGTTTGAATCAATAGCGACAATACTATGTCCTTCAGACACTAAATGACTTATTATCTCTTGACCTACTTTGCCGCAACCCGCAATTACAATTCTCATACTCTATACCATTACCTACATTTTAATACTTAATCTTCATTAAGTATAGTCCTGCGCTAGGCGCAAGAGTTGGGGTTAAGTTTTTATCTTTAGAATCTAGTAAGTATTTAATACTACCAAATCCCTTTCTATCTATTTCGATTAAACTACCCACAATGAATCTAATCATATTATGTAAGAAACCATCTCCTGTGATACTAATTATCACTTTATTTTTATTTAAATGAAGTGATGCATCATAAATAGTTCTTACTGTATCTTCTTTATATCCTTTTGAGAAAGATAAAAAATCATGTGTACCTAATATTGTTTTTAATTCCTTTCTCATCTTAGATATATTTTTAATCTTATAGAAACACATATAATTAGCTTCAAACGCATTTTCATCTTCCATATTAATAATATAGTTATATGTCTTTTCTATAGCGTCATATCTAGAATTAAAGAGTTGGCTTCTTAAATATGCCTCTTTAATTCTAATATCTTTTGGAAGAATATTATTTAAAGCGTATTTATATTGAGAAGGATCTATTCCAAATGAATCAAAGTGAACTACTTGGCCTTTTGCGTGTACTCCTTTATCTGTGCGTGATGCAGGATAAACTAATACTTCTTTTTTAAGCATTATTTTAAGTGCTTTTTCAAGTTCTTCTTGAATAGTATCCTCACCATTATCTTTTCCTTGGCGTTGCATACCATAATAATTAGTTCCGTCATATTCAATAGTTAGTACACATAATGAATTCTTTTCATTATATATTTCTTCAACTATTGAATTAATTAATTTTGATTCATCAAATCTTAACTTAGAAATATATGTAGTATTATCTAAATCATAAAACATTAAGATATGTGAATCTTCAGGAACAAACTTTAAATTAGTTATCTTAGATTTAATACTATCGTAATATTTAATAACTAATTCCTTATCTCTAAATAAATCTTTAGCTTTATTTCTATAACCTTTAAAGTCTAAAGATAGAAATGAAGAATCATTTGATTTATTTAAGAGATATTCATTAAACTTTTCTATAGAAGGATATACTGACATATAATACCTCCAAATAGTAATAGTACAAATATAAACACAACCAAATCTAATGATTTAAACTTAAGTGAATGATATTTAGTTTTAGGACGTCCTGGGACAAAGTTGCGTGATAACATCGCATCAGCGAGTTCATCACTCTTTTCAAAAGATATAACGAACATTGGGACTAATAGTGAAACTATTTGGCCCATTTTTTTAAATGCGTTAGATTCATTGAAATCCGCACCACGAGATGCCTGAGCGTCCATTATCTTTTTAGACTCAGTAATAATAGTTGGGATATATCTTAATGCGATAGTAATGATTAAGGCAATCTCTTCAGGATTAACCTTTATAACTTTAAGTGGATTTAAGAACCACTTAATACCTAAAGTTAAATCATCTGGCTTAGTAGTAACGGTTAATATTAATGCGATAAACATTAATATAATAATTCTAATAAGCACAAATACCGCCATATTTAAACCTTTATCATATACAAGTAAGTTATATGTGCCAAAGTCTTTTGGAAGTCCTGGGACATATCTTAATATCACGTATACTAGAGCGATAAATACTACTAAAGATATTGATTTAAGTTTAATAAATCTATTAATAAATAAGTAGAACGCAAGAGTTAAAACGAGGAGTCCAATAGATAGAATACTAAAATGAAGTGTAGCTTCATATAGTACTTCTCCCGTCTTATTAAAGATTACTTGGAAGATAAAGATAAAGATAGATAAAACAATAATATGTCTTAAGCCAAGAATAGCTTTAAGCAAAGATAATCTTCCAGAAACAAATAGTAATAAGACAAATCCAAGTGCGCCTAAAAGTACATAGAAGTTCTTAATAAAGAATATTCCAATCATAAGTAAAATAACCGAGAATAATTTTACTCTTGGGTCTAATTTATATAAATATGATTTTCCAGGAACGAATGAACCGATAGTGAAATTATTCATGGATTAATTCCTCCATTAGTTCATTTATATTCTTATGATCTTCTTTTAAATTTAGTTTTAATTCATTATTTAAATATTTAGCTAATCTAATAGAATCAGGATAATCAAGATTAGTATTCTTAACGATATCGTTATTATTATTAAATAAAGAGTATGGAGTACCATCAAAAGATATTTCACCATCTTTTAAAACTATTACTCTTTTAGCGTGTTCATAAACAATATTCATATCATGAGTAATTACTACAACTGATTTATGATACACTTCATTTAATTCTTTAAGTAAAGATAAGATATTCTTTTTACTTCTAGGATCAAGTCCTGCGGTAGGTTCATCAAGAACGATGATATCAGGATCATTGGCAAGAATTCCTGCGATAGATACTAACTTCTTTTCACCACCAGATAGTACAAATGGTGATGATTCATATTTATTTTCTGGGAAGTGAACCATTTCTAAGGTCTTCTTAGCGATATCAAGCGCTTCATTTTTAAGACCATAGTTCTTAGGACCAAAAGCAACATCTTTAATTACTGTCTCTTCAAAGAGTTGATAACCTGGAAATTGGAAAACAAGTCCTACATGTTTTCTAATTTTATTATAGTTATCTTTATAACCTCTTCTTTCTTTAAGTTTCATTCCAAACACAACTGCATCACCAGTTGTAGGAATTTTAAGCGCATTAAAGATAGTAGCAAGAGTACTCTTACCACTTCCAGTCTTTCCTACAAGTGCGATAAATTCATCTTTTTCATCTATATGTAGGTTAATATCTTTTATTACGTATTGTCTTCTTTTCTTTTCTTTTAAATAAGAATAATTTACTTTGAAGAGATCAATTGCCATAGAGCTTTTAAAACCTCCTCATTTTCATAATTCTTTTCTTTTAGTGTTTTATATAGATATAATTCAGTAGGCATTTCAAGACCAGAGTCTTTTAGTACCTCACTATCATTCATTACATTTATAGCCGAATCATCTTTAACGATTTTACCCGAATTTAAAACGATTATTCTATCACTATTTAAAGCTTCTTCCATATCATGAGTGATAGTAATAATAGTTTTACCTTCTTTATGAAGTTCTTTAATGATGTTTAATACATCATCACGACCTTGAGGGTCAAGCATAGATGTAGACTCATCAAAGATAATAGTTTTTGGATTGCAAGCAAGAGTTGCGGCTATTGCGGCACGTTGACGTTGACCACCAGATAAATCTTCTGGAGATCTATCAATATATTCAAGCATAGATACTTTAGATAGAGATCTTTCAATGATTTCTCTCATATCTCTTGGGTCTACTTCTAAGTTTTCAAGGCCAAAAGCTATATCATCTTCTAGATTAGATGCGACAAATTGGTTGTCAGGGTTTTGGAAAACCATCGCAATACTTTTTCTCAAATCATAAGAATTATCATTATCTACTAAAGTATTATCTATATATAGGCATCCTCTTTTAGGTTCAAGTATTCCAATTAAGATTTTTGATAATGTAGATTTACCAGAACCATTATGTCCAATAATAGAAATCCATTCACCATCATTAATAGTAAAAGAAATGTTTTTTAAAACATCTTCAGAATCATTATTATATTTGAATGATAAATTCTTAATTTCTATAGACATTCACACCTCTAATCTTATTAATTATAACATAATTAATATATTATTCATCTAAAAGCCTATTTGTATGGTATAATTGATAAGGCTTATGCCGAAAGAGAGGAGTTTATATAATATGAGTGTAAAAGAGAGAATTAGCAAGTTAACATTCTTCGCGATTATGCTTGCGATTGAAGCAGTATTCTGTTTCACAATATTAGGATCTATTCCTATCGGACCATTTGTAGCAACACTTGCAATGCTACCTGTAATCATTACATCTTTAGTACTTGGTCCAATCTATGGATCAGTTATGGGATTTATTGCTGGATCATTTAGTTTTATTTATTGGTCATTCATTCAACCAGCTTATCCAACAGCTTTTGTATTCTCGCCAATAGCTAATGGTGGAAACTTCTGGAGTTTAGTAATCTGTTTTGTTCCAAGAACATTAACAGGACTATTCCCAGCATTATTCTATCAAGGATTAAATAAAGTAAATCATAAGTTAGATAAACTTTGGTTAATCTTAGCTTCTATCATTGGTTCACTTACTAACACAATCTTAGTACTTGGTGGAATGGGTATCTTCTTTGGTTCATCATTTGGAGATGTAAAAACTGTATTAACTTTAATTGGTACAACAATTTTAACTAATGGTTTAATTGAAGCTGCAGTATCAGCTCTTGTATGTACTCTAGCTGTATTTGGTATTCAACAAATTAAATTTACCACAGAAAAAAGAGAAGCTTCAAAGAATAAAAATCAAGTAGTTACTGAAGAAACAAAAACTGTAGAACAATAAAATATAAAAGCGCTAATTTTAGCGCTTTTATTTATATATTTAAGAATTCTAAAGTATAGTAATATAATAAGTAATCTTAAAGCTTTAGTGTGTTTTATATATTATTATCCTATATATGTAAATTTTGCATAAATACATGTTTCTTGATAAATATAATTGCCATTTTCACCATATTGTTTTGGTGGCACAATATCTGTTTCAAAGTTCCATTTTTCATTATAATCTTTGTCTTTGTACCAACCATCAAATCTATATCCTTCTTTAATTGGGTCTGGTGGAATTACATTTACAGTTGTTTCATCACAGTCATCTACAAAGTATATTGAGTTTTCGATACAATATGAAACATTCGCTGGAATACAATCGTTCATATTATTAAGAATTCTTTGATTGTAATTTTCAAATGAAACATATTTGTTTGCTGTTTTTAAAACATCAACATTAATCTCACTATAAAAAGAAAAATAAGGAGCGTATAAATTCAAATCAGAATTATTTTTAATCACATCAATATAATTATTAATTGAACAATCGCTGGTAAAATATATATTTTTAACATTTGCCAAATAACAACGTTTCTTCTTTAAAAATAAACCGATTCCACC